>CAZEVN010000003.1:0-99819 GCA_964515145.1 uncultured Enemella sp. | reverse complement strand
CCCCTGACCGAATCAATTCATCTCAAGGCCATGTTGATGACTCGCGGCCGACAGTAGTGTGAACCGAACCCGATCCACTTCCCCCTGGAGCCGACGTGAAACTCCGGACGCCCCTCGCAGGCTGGTCCGTGGCCCTTGCCCTGACCGCCGCTGCGATCGTTCCCCCGCCGGCACAGGCGGCCCCTCCGACCGCCCCCGAGATCCGCGTCGCGACGTTCAACGCGAGCCTCAATCGCGCGGCTGAGGGCGAACTGTCCCGTGACCTCACCGACGGCAACAACGCGCAGGCTCGGGCAGTGGCGGAGACGCTCCAGCGGACGCGCGCGGATGTCGTCCTGCTCAACGAGTTCGACTATGTCGCGGATGGTGCCGCGGTGGAGAATTTCCGCAGCAACTATCTGGAGGTCGGTCAGAACGGGGCCGAGCCGATCAGCTACCCCTACTACTTCATTGCTCCGGTCAACACCGGTGTCCCGAGCGGCCACGACCTCAACCGCAACGGCACGCTCGGCGAGGCCGACGATGCCTTCGGTTTCGGGTTCTTCCCGGGGCAATACGGCATGGTCGTGCTCTCGCGCTATCCGATAGACGATGCCGCGGTGCGCACGTTCCAGCATTTCCGCTGGGCCGATATGCCCGGTGCCCTGCTGCCCGATGACCCGGCCACCTCCGCTCCGGCGGATTGGTATTCCCGGGCGGTCCTCAACGACTTCCGCCTCTCCTCGAAGTCCCACTGGGATGTGCCGATTCGGATCGGCAAGGAGACGGTCCACGCGCTGGTCTCCCACCCCACCCCGCCGTCCTTCGATGGGCCCGAGAAGCGCAACGCCACGCGCAACCACGATGAGATCCGGTTCTGGGCCGACTATGTGACTCCCGGCGCGAACGGCTACATCTATGACGACCGCGGCCTGCGTGGGGGACTCAATCCGAGCCAGTCGTTCGTGATCCTGGGCGATCTCAACTCCGACCCGGTCGACGGCGACTCGATCCCCGGCGCGATCCAGCAGCTGCTCGGCAACAAGCGCATCATCGACCCGATGCCGTCCTCCGACGGCGGCCCGGAAGCGGCGGCGCTCCAGGGTGGCGCCAACAAGGCGCATCACGGCAACCCCGCCCATGACACGGCTGACTTCAACGACAACCCGGCCCCGGGTAACCTCCGCGTCGACTATGTCCTGCCCTCGCGCAAGGGCCTGCTGTGGCGCCAGGCCGGCGTGTTCTGGCCGACCCGGGACGATGCCCGCTGGGCCCGCCTGATCGGCGACTATCCGTTCCCTGCCAGTGACCATCGCCTCGTCTGGGTCGATCTGCGCGTGGGCTGAGCCCCGCTCCCCCGGCGTACGCCCCGGCGCGCGGCTCGTTAGGCTGGCGCGGTGTCACGCACCCTTCGCGAGATCGAGTCACTCGACCAGTTCGATGCAGCCATTGCCGAAACGGATCATCTGGCGGGTTGGCTGGTGCAGTCGGTCGACCTGCGGGAACGGAGTGCCGTGCTCACCCGGGTGAACCCGGCGGGGGCATTCTTCCTGGGTTGTACGCTGACCGACCGCGCTCAGTTGAGCCTCATCCGGCGCGGGGCGCACGTCTTCCCCCGGCTCGACAATGTGCCGTTCAACGCCTATCGGGCCACGCTCTATTCGGGTGCGGACCTCTATGACACCCCGCACTATGCCGACACGCTGGACGCCCGGGTCTATCGCTGGATGCAGGACCGCCTGCCGCACCCCGGCCTGCCGGACACCTTGGCGATGACCCTGCATGACCATGCCATCACCGATGCGCTCGACGAAGTGCACCTCGACCATCATCGCGTCGTCGGCATCATGGGCGGTCACAAGCTCCGCCGCGACGAGCCGGGCTTTGCCGCCGCCGCCGAATTGGCGGCAGAACTCGCCGAACAGGGGGCCGTCATCCTGACCGGGGGCGGACCGGGTGCCATGGAGGCGGCCAACCTCGGAGCCCGGTTCGCCGGTTGCCGCGATCGCCTGCATGACGCAGTCGCGCGGCTGGCTCCGGTCCCGACCTTCACTCCCGACATCGATGCCTGGGTGACCAGCGCTCTGGCCGTCCTTGCCGACTGCCCCCGGGCCACCGACGTCGTGTCGATCGGCATTCCGACCTGGCACTACGGTCACGAGCCGCCGAACGCATTCGCCAGTCACATCGCGAAATATTTCCGCAACGCCCTGCGGGAGGACGAGATCCTGAATCGCTGTCGCGCGGGCATCGTCTGCCTGCCCGGTGCCGCCGGGACGGTCCAGGAGATCTTCCAGGCCACGACCGCGAACTACTACGCCCTCGACACGCAGCCGGTCGTGCCGATGGTGCTCGTGGGGCGGGCGTACTGGACGGAGACCTTCCCCGCCTGGCAACTCCTGAGCGCCCTGGGCGAGGGCCGGCGCATGGGTGATGTGATCCACCTGGTCGACGATGTCCGGGACGTTCCGCAACACCTGCGACATCGCGACTGAGCGGTCTCAGCGCTCCGCGAGCCCGTCGGCGTTGCCGACCGAGTGCACGACCCGTCGCGTCCGATCCCGAGCCTTCAGCATCCGCGCCCGATCACCGACGCCGCGCTCGAGGGACTCACCCACGAGGAGGACACGCGCCGGTGTCTGGGCCGAATAGCGCGTCACCAGGGTCGGGAAGTATTCGGCGAGATCAACCTCGAATCGTCCGTTGCGCTCGACGAACGTGAAACGCATGGTGATGCCCTCATAGCCGGCCGGCACATCGGAATGGTGCTGGGCCACCAGGTTGCCGAGCCCGAATGCGACCCACTTGCCGTTGATCCGGGTGATCGGCTGGACCACATGCACATGATGGCCATAGACGAGGTCGATTTCGTCCGACGCGGTGAGCTGTTCGGCCACCCTGCGCTGTTCGGCGTTCGGCGCGTGGTCATATTCCTCGCCTCCGTGAATCGCTGCCAACACGATGTCGGCACCGTCGGCCCGGGCCGCTCCGGCCTTGCGAATCATGGTCTCCACGTCGAGATCCGGCACCGACCACTCCCTCCCCCTGGGCCGGGGATAGCCGTTCGTGCCATAGGTGCCGGAGACGACAGCGATGCGTACGCCGGTTGTGGTCGTGAAGATCGCCGGTCGGTCGGCCTGCGCCTGGGTCTCGGCCGTGCCGGCCACGAGGACGCCGCGATCCTGCAGGCCCCGGACCGTGCGCACGAGTCCGTCCCACCCGTCATCGAGTGAGTGGTTGGACACGGTCGTGCACAGGTCGAAGCCGGTCGCCCGCACGGCGTCCAGCGTCTCCTGCGGTGCCCGAAAGGAGGGATAGAAGCGATAGGGACCGCCGGGCGGCGCGATGGGCACCTCGTTGTGACAGATCGCCATGTCTGCGGTTTCGACGACCGGGCGTACGCCGGCCAGGATCGGGGCGAAGTCGAGCGTCGCGCCGCCGCCCGACCGTCGGGCATTGTCGGCGGCGCTCATGACCAGGGTGTTGTGCCACAGCAGGTCACCATTCATCACCACGGTCGCCCGACGAGGTTCCGCCGGTGTCGACGTGGGCGTCGGAGTCGGTTCCGGCTCAGCCGACGGGCCGGAGGCCGGCTCGCTCGCGACACCGGCAGGACTGCCCGGGTTCTCAGGGGGGCGACCACAGCCCGTCAGCAGGAGCACAGGGACCAGTGCCGCCGCCATATGGCGCAGAGAATTGACCACGCCCCAGTGAATCCCTTCCGGGGCTCACCGGAGCGCAGTCCGAATAACGTCTCGATAAGAAAGGGCTCAGATCACGCCGAGCGCGATGACCGCGTCGGCCACCTTGGTGAAGCCGGCGATGTTGGCACCGAGCACATAGTTGCCCGGGGTGCCATATTCCTCTGCAGTCTCGGCGCACCGCTCATGAATATCGATCATGATGTTGTGCAGGCGCTGTTCGGTGTATTCGAAGTCCCACGAGTCACGGGACGCGTTCTGCTGCATCTCCAGCGCCGAGGTGGCCACGCCACCGGCGTTGGCCGCCTTGCCCGGCCCGAAGGCCACGCCGGCCTCCTGGAGCAGTGCCACGGCATCGGGGGTGCACGGCATGTTGGCACCCTCGGAGACCGCCTTCACACCGTTCTTGATGAGGGTGCGCGCGTGCTCGGCGTTCAGTTCATTCTGGGTCGCACACGGCAGCGCGACGTCGCACGGCACGTCCCAGATCGAACCGGTGTCAGAGAACGTGGCCGAGCTGCCGCGACGATTCGCATATTCGACAATGCGCGCCCGCTCGACTTCCTTGACCTGCTTCAGCAGGTCGAGATCCAGGCCCTGCTCGTCGACGACGAAACCGGAGGAGTCGGAGCAGCCGACGACCTTGGCACCCAGCTCGGTGGCCTTCTCCGCGGCATAGATCGCCACATTGCCGGAGCCGGACACGACCACGCGGCGCCCGTCGAGGCTCTCGCCGCGGGCCTTGGCCATCTCCTCGGTGAAGAAGACCGTGCCGAAACCGGTCGCCTCGGTGCGGACCAGCGAGCCGCCCCAGGTGAGGCCCTTGCCCGTCAGGACGCCGGACTCATAGCGGTTGGTGATCCGCTTGTATTGCCCGAACATGTAGCCGATCTCACGACCGCCCACGCCGATGTCACCGGCGGGGACGTCGGTGTATTCGCCGAGGTGACGATAGAGCTCGGTCATGAACGACTGGCAGAAGCGCATGATCTCGCCCTCGCTGCGACCGCGCGGGTCGAAGTCGGAGCCGCCCTTGCCGCCACCGATGGGCATGCCCGTCAGGGAGTTCTTGAAGATCTGCTCGAAGCCGAGGAACTTGATGATGCCGAGATAGACCGACGGATGGAACCTCAGTCCGCCCTTGTAGGGGCCGAGAACCGACGAGAACTCCACGCGGAAACCACGGTTGATCTGGACGTTGTTCTCATCGTCCATCCAGGGGACGCGGAAGATGATCTGTCGCTCGGGCTCGCAGATGCGCTCGAGCACGGCGGCGTCGACATATTGCGGGTTGCGCTTGAGAACGGGTGAGAGGCTTTCGAAAACCTCCTTGACCGCCTGATGGAACTCCGCCTCGCCGGGGTTGCGCCGCACGACGGTGTCGTAGGTCTCCTGGAGCTTCGTGTCCATGTCAGTCCTTCCTCTGATCCGGCACGGGGGACGACCCACGGACCCCCGCGGGATCGGGTCCGGTGTTCCGGCCCCCGCCCGACGCGGCGAGCTGGCCGCACGCGCCGTCAATCTCTCGACCACGTGTGTCCCGCACCGTGACGGGTACGCCAGCAGCCTCGAGCCGGCGCACGAACGTGCGTTCGTCCTCCGGCCTGGAGGCGGTCCAGCGCGAGCCCGGTGTGGGGTTGAGCGGGATGAGATTCACATGCACCCAGCCCCAGTCGCCGCGGCGTTTCAGCACCTTGGCGAGCAGGTCAGCGCGATGGGCCTGATCGTTCACATCCTTGATCAGGGCGTACTCGATCGAGACCCGTCGTTTGGTCGCGCGTGCATACTGCCACGCCGCGTCCACTGCTTCGGCCACTTTCCATCTGGTGTTTACGGGAACGATCTCGTCCCGGAGCTCATCGTCGGGCGCGTGCAGGCTCAGGGCAAGGGTGACAGGCAGGCCTTCGTCAGCCAGCTGGACGATGCGCGGCACGAGTCCGACCGTCGAGACCGTGATCCCACGAGCGCTGATGCCGAGGCCATGAGGACCGGGGGCGACAAGCTGGCGTACGGCACCGATGACGGCGTTGTAGTTGGCCAGCGGCTCCCCCATGCCCATGAACACGATGTTGTTGATGCGGCCCGGCCCGCCGGCGACCTGTTCCCCATGGACGGCTCGCGCGCCCGCAACGACCTGCTCGACGATCTCGGCGGTGGACATATTGCGCTGGAGGCCGCCCTGGCCGGTGGCGCAGAACGGGCAGGCCATGCCACAACCCGCCTGCGAGGACACACAGATCGTGGTCCGCATGTGCTGGTCGTCTCCCTGGCGGGGGTAGCGCATCAGGACCGACTCGACCAATGCCCCATCATGCAGTCGCCAGAGCGTTTTCACGGTGGTCCCGGCATCGGCGGTCAGTTCATTGACCGGCTCGAGGAGTTTCGGGAAGAACGTCTCGCCCACTGCCTCCCGTTGCGCGGCCGGCAGGTCGGTCCACGTGGTCGGGTCGCCGTTGAGACGGTCGAACCATTGCCGGGAGATCTGATCCGCCCGGTAGGCCGGCAATCCGGCACTGCGGACCGCTTCCCGCCGCGCGTCCGGATCGAGATCGGTCCAGTGCGTCGGCGGCTTGCCCCGGCGGGGAGCCTCGAACACCAGAGGCAGGGTCGTCTTCTCGCTCATCAGGCTCCTCCGGGGATGAGCAGCACCATGATGAACCACGCTGCCGGTGCGCTCACGAGCAGGGAATCGAGTCGGTCCATGACACCGCCGTGCCCCGGCAGGAAGGACGACATGTCCTTGATGCCGACATCGCGCTTGATCAGGGACTCGATCAGGTCGCCACACGCACCCACCACGACCAGGACCACGCCCAGGATGATGCCGACCCAGAAAGGCGCACCCAGCCCGAGCACCACGAACGCGATTGCGCCCGCCACCCCGAACAGGACCGAACCTGCGAAACCTTCCCAGGTCTTCTTGGGGCTGATCCTCGGGGCCATCTTGTGCTTGCCGAACAGTACGCCGGCGACGTAGCCGCCGATGTCTCCCAGGCTGACCACGGCGATATAGGTGATGACGCGCATGGTGCCCTGCTCGTCGGCCAGCATCAAGCCGACGAACGAGCCCAGCAGCGGAATGTAGCCGATGATGAACAGACTGGCGGCGGCGTCGCGCACATAGCCCTGCTCACCCTTCGGCATGCGCCAGATCAGCGCGACCAGGGCCGTGATCCCGATCATCGCCAACATCAGGGTGTTGGCCGAGATCCCCAGGTCTCGCTGACCGGCGAAATAGGCGGCAATCACGATCGCGACGGTGCCGACGATGATCGGCACGATCGCGGCGTGCATGTCGAGCCGCTTGAGGGCCTGATAGACCTCGACCGCCCCCAGTGCCAGGGCCGCGGCGACAAGGATCTGGAACCCGAGCGGGAACCATCCCAACGTGACCACGAGGGCAGCGGACAGCACCACCCCGACCGTGATCGCGGCAGGCAGGTTTCGCCCTGCGCGACCATGGTTGGGTGCCGGCGCAGCCGGTGGGACGCCCGGGTCCGGTGTGGCTGACGAGGGCGGTTCAGTATTGGTCATCAGACCTCGAGAAGCTCGGCTTCCTTGTTCTTGAGGATTTCGTCGATCTTGTCGGTGTGACCCTTGGTGACCTGCTCGAGCTCCTTCTCGGCCCGGGCCACCTCGTCCTCGCCGGCCTCCTTGTCCTTGACCAGCTTGTCGAGGCTGTCCTTGGCGTGGCGGCGGACGTTGCGGATCGCCACACGGGCGTCCTCGGCCTTGTGCTTGGCGAGCTTGGTGTATTCCTTGCGGCGCTCTTCGGTCAACTCGGGCAGGCCGACGCGGATGGCGTTGCCATCGGAAGCCGGGTTGACGCCCAGGTCGGAGTCGCGGATGGCCTTCTCGACGGCGTTCATCGTCGACTTGTCGAACGGGCTGATGAGCACCATCCGGGCGTCCACCACCTGAATGCTCGCAAGCTGCTGGATAGGCATGTCCTGGCCATAGGCACTGGCGACGATGTTGGCGAACATGGCCGGGTGCGCCCGCCCGGTGCGGATGGACGCGAACTCGTCCTTGGCATGCTCGACGGCATGGTCCATCTTCGAGCGGGCTTCCTTCATGATGTCGGCGATCACGGTGATCGGTCCTTCCAGTTTTCTTGATCGGGCCAGGTGTGGAGGCAGCAGAAATTCTCAGGCGTGGACTGTGGTTCCGATCTTCTCACCGCTCACGGCCCGGGCGATGTTGCCCTCGGTGTCGAGGTTGAAGAAGACCATCGGCAAAGCATAATCGCGGGCCATCGAGATCGCGGTTGCGTCGGCCACCTTGAGGTCGCGTGCGAGGAACTCGTCATAGGTGAGCTCGTCGAACATCACGGCCTCGGGATTGGTGCGGGGATCGGAGTCATAGACCCCGTCGGTCCCCTGCTTGCCCATCAGGAGCACCTCCGCCCCGATCTCGAGGGCGCGCTGAGCGGCGACGGTGTCGGTCGAGAAATAAGGCATGCCCGACCCGGCTCCGAAGATGACCAGCCGGCCCTTCTCGAGGTGGCGCTCGGCGCGGCGCGGGATATAGGGCTCTGCGACCTGGCCCATGGTGATGGCGGTCTGGACGCGCGTGGCGATGCCTGCCTTCTCACAGAAATCCTGGAGCGCCAAACAGTTCATCACCGTGCCGAGCATGCCCATATAGTCCGCGCGGTCGCGATCCATGCCGCGCTGCTGCAGCTCGGCGCCGCGGAAGAAGTTTCCGCCACCGACAACCACGGCTACTTGTACGCCGGCGCTGACGACTTCGGCCACCTGTCGCGCGATGCTGGCGACGACATCGGGGTCGACGCCGACCCTCCCCCCTCCGAATGCTTCACCGGACAGCTTCAGCAGGACGCGCTTGTAGGCCATGGTTCTCCTCGGTCGGGGGCGTGTGCCGGCACCTATCATCCCGTACGCGGCAGTAGCTGACCAATCCAACCCGCGATAGGCCCATGGCTGGGGCGACCGGGAACGACAGCGCCGCGGGGGAAGCCTCCCCCGCGGCGCCGGCGTACTCGATCGGAATCAGGCTCCGGCAGCCTCGAACCGCACGAAGCGGGTCACCTTGGCACCGGCAGCATTGAGCTGCTGGCCCACCGACTTCTTGTCGTCGGTGATGGACTGCTGGTCGACGAGGCAGACTTCCTTGAAGAAGCCGTTGAGGCGGCCCTCGACGATCTTGGGCAGGGCAGCCTCGGGCTTGCCCTCCTCACGCGACTTCGCCTCGGCGATGCGACGCTCGTTCTCGACGACGTCGGCCGGAACCTCGTCGCGCGAGACATACTGCGGACGCATCGACGCGACCTGCAGGGCAACCCCACGCAGGACCTCGGCGTCGCCGGCCTCGCCGGCCACCATCACGCCCACCTGCGGCGGCAGGTCGGACGCGCGACGGTGGAGATAGACAGCGGTCTGGCCGTCGAGATAGGCCGCGTTGCTGAGCTCGAGCTTCTCGCCGATCTTGACGGCGAGCTCGTGAACGGCGTCGGCGACAGTCTTGTCACCGAGCGTGAGCGCGTTGACGGCCTCGACACCATCGGCCTTGGCCGCGTCGGCGGCCTGGGCGATCTGCTGGGCGAGATCCATGAACTCGGCGTTCTTGGCGACGAAGTCGGTCTCGGCAGCGAGCTGGATGAGCGCACCGCCGGCATTGGCGACGAGGCCGTTGCTGGCGTCACGATCGGCACGCTTGGCGGCCTTGGCCGCGCCCGAGACCCGCAGGATCTCGACGGCCTTGTCGAAGTCGCCGTCGGCCTCGGTGAGGGCCTTCTTGGCGTCCATCATGCCGGCGCCGGTGGCGTCGCGGAGCTTCTTCACTTCGGCAGCGGTAATGGCCATGGGGGTTCCTTCCGGGAAGTCTGTTGGAGTCGAGGTCGGTCGGAGATCAGTTGTCGCCCTCGGCGGCGGTGGTCTCCGCAGCCGGGTTGGCGTCCGCTTCGGGGGCCTCGGCGGCAGGCGTCTCGGCACCCTCACCGGCGAGCAGTTCGCGCTCCCAGTCGGGCATGGGCTCGGCCTCGACCTCGGCCTCGGCACCGGTGGCACCGCCCGAGCGGGACATGAGGCCGTCGGCCACGGCGTCGGCGATCACGCGGGTCAGCAGGGCGACGGAGCGAATGGCGTCGTCGTTGCCGGGAATCGCGAAGTCGACCTCGTCGGGATCGCAGTTTGTGTCGAGGATGCCGATGACGGGGATCCGCAGCTTGCGGGCCTCGTCCACCGCCAAGTGTTCCTTCTTGGTGTCCACGATCCACACGGCCTGCGGGGTCTTGGACATGTCGCGGATGCCGCCCAGGTCCTTCTCCAGCTTGTCCTTCTCACGCTTCAGCATGAGGAGTTCCTTCTTGGTGAGACCCGAACCGGCGACCTTGTCGAAGTCCATGGCCTCAAGTTCCTTGAGCCGCTGGATCCGCTTGGAGATGGTCTGGAAGTTGGTGAGCATGCCGCCCAGCCAGCGCTGGTTGACGAAGGGCATGCCAACGCGGGTGGCCTGGTCGGCGATGGCCTCCTGGGCCTGCTTCTTGGTGCCGACGAACAGGACCTGACCGCCGCGGGCGATGGTCTCCTTGACGAAGGCGTACGCCTTGTCGATGTAGGTCAGCGACTGCTGCAGGTCGATGATGTAGATGCCGTTGCGCTCGGTGAAGATGAAGCGCTTCATCTTCGGGTTCCAACGACGGGTCTGGTGCCCGAAGTGAACGCCGGATTCGAGCAGCTGGCGTGCGGTAACGACGGCCATGGCCGTTCCTCCTCGTGACGCGCGCGTGAGCGGGCGCCGATCTGGTTGTCCGGTGCCGACCCTCGGCACCGCCTGATGCAGTCGCCAGTGGGGACCGCCACGAGACGGACCAACCCCTGCCGGGCACGAGGGCATGACTGCATGCGAAGTCAGCCCGGATAGCCGGGCTGCCGCGCACAGTCTAGGCCGCTGGCGCCTCCCACACCAAACTCCGATGACATTCACGAGGGGCCTCGCTCACCAAGGGCCCATGCCTGTCCGGTCGACTCCGACACACCCGGGCGCCCTGACCGACGTGCCATCTGGCACGACTTCATGTGCGGCGCGCGGTGTCGGGCTGGAAGTCGTGCCATCCGGCACGATGCGAACTGGTCGTCGGCGTGCCGGGTGCGGGTCCGGGGCCGGCACCGGGACCGCCACATCGGGATGTGACCCTGACGTCGGGGAGTGGCCCCGCTTCCCGAGCGGACGCAATCGCATAGGGGGCCGACAGCCCAATCAGGTTGTCCACAGGCGGGACGCGACCCGGAGAACTGTCCACAGGCCTCTGCTTCGGATGAATCAAACCCGCACTTGTTCATCACTGTGCAGGCATGACCTTCCCAGGCTGGCGCCGGGCCGCACTCGTGGCCCTGGTCGCGACCGTCGCACTGATCACCACCGCGCCCGCCCACGGCGCTCCCCCGGGCGCGCTGCCACCTCCGATCCCCGACTCGATCCAGCTCGGCCCCCCGGTGCCGGGTCGCACCGACGTGGTGACGCCGTTCAGGCCGCCCGCCCAGCGCTGGGAGCCGGGGCACCGTGGCGTGGATGTCGCTGCCGCCCCCGGCAGCGACGTCCTCGCGACCGCTGACGGCACGATCTCCTTCGCCGGGTCGATCGCGGGTCGCAATGTGCTGGTGATCGACCACGGCGAGGTGCGGACGACGCTCGAACCGGTGACGGCATCGGTCCCGGTCGGCACCGTTGTGAGAGCAGGTCAGGTGATCGGTCGCCTCGATGCGGGCCACGACTGCGGGCGGGTCGCCACCACCTGTGTGCATGTCGGCCTGCGTCGGGGTGAGGACTATCTGCGTCCCCAGTTCGTCTTCGCCGCCCCCGGACCAGTGCGGCTGCTCCCCGGTTCCGCCCCGGCCGGCGTACGCCAGCGCGCGCAGGAACGTGCCGAGGCCGCAGCCGCGCTCACGGCCGAAGGTGCCGGACCGGCGCCACCGCCGGGCGCGAGTGGGTTCGTTCGCCCAGCGGGCGGACCGATCACCTCTCGATTCGGCATGCGGCGTCACCCGGTCCTCGGGGTGTGGAAACTGCACGACGGCACCGACTACGGCTCCGGATGCGGCACGCCCCTGCGGGCCATCGCTGCAGGTCGCGTGACGGAGTCGTATTTCAACCGGGGCTATGGCAATCGGCTGATGATCGATCACGGGGTTGTCCGCGGACATCGGATCACGTCGTCCTACAACCATGCGATTCGATACACGGTGGCGCCGGGGCAACAGGTCGCTGCCGGACAGGTGGTGGGACTCAGCGGAACGACGGGCTATTCGACCGGGTGCCATCTGCATTTCATGATGTGGGTCGACGGCCGGCTCGTGAATCCGGAGCAGTGGCTGTGACTCCTAGGCCCGCGGATGGGCCTGCTCGAAAGCGGCCCGCAGGCGATCGTTCGTCACGTGCGTATAGATCTGGGTCGTCGCGAGTGACGCATGCCCGAGCATCTCCTGCACGCTGCGCAGGTCGGCTCCGCCCTCGAGCAGGTGGGTGGCCATCGCATGTCGGAGTCCATGGGGCCCGAGATCCGGCGCTCCGGGCACCGCGGCCAACGCCCGGTGCACGATCCGACGCACTACTCGGGGATCGATGCGCCCACCGGTCCGCTCCCCCAGGAAGACCGCCGTCTCGGAGGGAGACTTCACCAACTCGTTCCGTCGGGCCAGCCACGTCGCGAGCGCCGCCCAGGCGGGCCGGCCGACGGGCACGGCTCGCTCCTTGTCGCCCTTGCCGATGACCCGGAGCACCTGGCGATCGTGGTCGAGCGCGCTGAGGTCGAGACCACATAGCTCGGACACGCGGATCCCACTGGCATAGAGAATCTCCAACAGGGCTACGTCCCGGACCCCGACCGGCCCGTCATCCTCGGCCGCCCGCGCGATCATCGCCTCCATGAGTGCCCGAGCCTGCGACTGCCCCAGCGTCGGCGGCAGCCGTCGCGGCAGTTTGGGCGATCGAAGCCCCAGTGCGGGATCGGATTCGATCCGGCCGGTGCGCACGCACCAGGCGAAGAAGACGCGGGCTGCTGCGGCCCGGCGCTGCAGAGTGGTGCGTTGCGCCCCCAGGGTGCCCTGGTGTGCCAACCAACTGCGCAGTGCCCGACGGTCGACCCGGTCGAACGTGTCATGCCCGAGCCGGTGCAGGTGGTCGAGGAGGCTGCCGATGTCCCCGGCGTAGGCCCGGATCGTGTGCGGCGACACTGTCCGCTCCTGCTCCAGATGGGTCACATAATCGGCCAGCGCGCCGCTGAGTGCGACCGGCAGTGGAACGGGATTGTCAGGGCTCATCGGCACCAGTGTGCGCCGTGCGTACGCCGAGCCGCGGCATTGCCACACCCGGCGGGCCGCTAACATGCCTCCGACCAGAAGGACAACCCGAGGACTGCAGCATCATGAGCGCACCCCAGACACCCGAGACCACGCCGTCGGGCGATCTCACCGAGGGTGGCAACGTCCGCCCGATCACCCGCTGGGGCACCCCGGTCATGCACGCGAAGACGAGGCCGGTCACCGATTTCGATGATCCGGAGTTCCGCACGCTGGTTCGTGACATGTTCGCGACGATGAAGGCGGCAGCCGGCGTCGGCCTGGCAGCGACACAGGTGGGCGTGGATCTCGCTGTCTTCGTCTATGACTGCCCCGATGCCGACGAGAAGCGCCATGTCGGTGTTGTCTGCAACCCCGAGGTCACCCTGCCCGAGGGTCGCGAGCGTCGCCTCGAGTCCGGCGAGGAGGGCTGCCTCAGCCTTCCCGGGGCCTATCAGCCGCTGTCCCGCCCCGACAAGGCCACCTGCACCGGTCAGGACGTCGACGGCAACGACATCACCATCGCGGGCACCGGCCTCCTCGCCCGCTGCCTGCAGCACGAGACCGACCATCTGAATGGCACCGTCTTCGGTGACCGTCTGTCGGCCCGGGCGCGCAAGAAGCTCTATGAACAGCACGAGAGCCTCGCTGATCGCTATCTGGCGGACTGGCCCATCACGCCGAAGCAGCCGGCCTCCTGATCCGTCGGTCCAACCGGCCAGTCAGCGTAGGACATAACACGCCACGGCGGCCGCGGCAGCGACGTTGAGCGAATCGATCCCTGCCTGCATGGGGATGATCGCGGTGTCGTCGGCATCGGCGATCCATCGCTGCGAAAGCCCGTTGCCCTCGGTGCCGAGAAGGACGGCCACCTTCTCGTCCGGGCCGAGCGATTCGGCCACCTCGGCGATATCCCGCGCGTCATCGGTCAGGGCCAGGGCCACGGTCCGATAACCCGCCTCGCGCAGCATCAGCACGGCTCCGGCCCAGTCGGTCAGCCGTGCCCACGGCAACGAGAACACCGCGCCCATGGCGACCTTGATCGACCGGCGATAGAGCGGATCGGCAGCGCGGGGCGCCAGGAGTACGCCATCCCACCCGAGCCCGGCCGCACACCGGAGGATCGCCCCGACATTGGTGTGGTCGACGATGTCCTCCAACACCACCAGCCGCCGCGACCCGAGCAGGTCGTCGACGGCATGCCGGGATTCGCGATGCAGTGACGCCAGCGCACCGCGGTGGACGTGAAAGCCCGTCACCTCCTCGGCCAGCGCCTCGGTGACGACGAAAACAGGGACCTCGGGCGTACCCGCAAGGATGTCGCGCAGGGAATCGAGCCACCGCTCCGCCAGCAGGAATGACCGTGGCCGGAACCCCGCCTCGACCGCCCGCCGGATGACTTTCTCACCTTCGGCGATGAACAGGCCCTGTTCGGTTTCGAGGTGGCGCCTCAGGGAGACATCGCGGAGGCGGACATAGTCGGCCAGTCGTGGATCATCTGCCGACCCGATCGTGATCAGCGGCACGAACCGGCCCGTCGCGCGTACGCTTCCGACACCTCAGACGGCCCGGACGGTCCAGCGACCGTCGGTGTGGCTCAGCGCAAGCTCCAGGTCGAACGCCTCGGTCATGTTGGCATCGGTCAGCGTCTCGAACACGGGCCCCGCCGCGACGATGCGCCCCTGCTTGAGCAGCATCGCGTGGGTCACCCCGACGGGGATCTCCTCGACGTGATGGGTCACGAGGACGCTGGCGGGGGCATAGGGATCCTGCGACAGCTCCGACAGGGTCTGCACCAGAGCCTCCCGGCCAGCGACGTCGAGCCCGGCGGCCGGTTCGTCGAGGAGCAACAGTTCAGGATCGGTCATGAGGGCGCGGGCGATCTGTACGCGCTTGCGCTCCCCCTCGGACAGTGTGCCGAACGTGCGATCGGCCAGATGATCAACGCGCAACTGTTCGAGCAGCTCCTCGGCTCGCTCCATGTCCATGGGGTCATAGTGTTCCCGCCAGCGCCCGGTCACGGCATAGGCCGCCGACACCACGACATCGCGCACGGACTCCCCACGCGGGATGCGCTCCGCCAGCGCGGCAGACGTGACGCCGATGCGGGGACGCAGCTCGAAAACATCGACCCGGCCGAGCGTCTCGCCGAGCAATTCGGCGCGCCCGGCCGTCGGGTGGAGATGACCGGCAAGGATCTGCATCAGCGTCGTCTTGCCTGCCCCATTCGGCCCGATCACGACCCAGCGGTCGGCCTCGCCCACCTGCCAGGTGATGTCCTGAAGGAGCGTCGACCCGTTCCGCACGAGCCTGACATCGGCAAGATCCACCACTGCAGCCATGTCGGCCAACCTATCAACCGCCACCGGTCCCCGTACTGCGGGATTGGGTCGAGAAATTGCACCTACGACTGCACTATCCGGACCCAAGGTGCGAGGCAGTGCCCACTTGGCGCCAGGAGTGATCATCTAGCGTGACCGCATGCCTGTCTCCGCTGCCCTGGCGCTCGCCGCCCACCTGAATGCGTGTCGGCACTCACCCCTGAGCCCCGAGGTGGCCGCACGCGCGGTCGTCGGCGACCATGCAGCCCATCACGTTGTCGATTCCGACGGGTTGTTGGGTCTGGATTCGATGACAGCCAGTGAGCTGGATCGGGCCATCACGGCGGCCCTGCTGCTGGTGGATTCCGACTGGGCCGTCGCCCTCCCCCGACCGGGTCGGTTGGCCCCGTTGGCGGGTCCTCCGACGCTGACGACCGGGGCCCTCGACGCGGGGGCCGTCGTCCTCCCGGTGGCGGGTGGCCCGGCCTGGATTCCGCGCGCAGTCGGTCCCGCGATCCAGTGGCAGATCCTGCACTCGGCGCCGCCACGCCTGACGACCACGGCCGCCGAGGCAGATCGTCAGCTGCGCGAGGTCGTGGTGCACGTGGGGCGACGCCTCGCCGATCTGCCGCTCGGCACCTCGGAAGAAGTCGACACTCCTCCGCCGACGCTGCCGGCCTGTTATGGCTCGCGCTCGCAGCAGTTGCTCGCCCGGGCCTGGCGGCTGTCCCGGGCGGCCGAGACGGCTCTGGCGGATGACGGCGAAACGCTCCACGTGCATGCGATCGGTGCGCGCCGTCACGCCCTCGGGGAACTGCGCGATGCGGCTGAGACTGCGTTGGCGGCCGCGGTTACGTGGACGGGCGCGAGCGCCTGAGGCGTACGCCTGCCCGGAAAGACTCAGGCACCCATGGCGTGCAGGCCACCGTCGACGTGCACGATCTCACCGGTGGTCGCCGGGAACCAGTCGGACAGCAGGGCCACCACCGCGCGGGCGGTCGGGCCGTTGTCACCGGCGTCCCAGCCGAGCGGTGCGCGCTGGCCCCAGACCTCGTTGAAGGCATCCGCACCCGGGATGGCCTTCTTGGCGATGGTTTCGAGCGGGCCGGCGGCGACCAGATTGGAGCGGATTCCCTCCGGACCCAGGTAGCGCGCGAGGTAGCGGCTGGTCGACTCGAGGGCGGCCTTGGCGACACCCATCCAGTCGTACGCCGGCCAGGCGACCGTCGCGTCGAACGTCAGGCCCACCACGGAGCCGCCGTCGGTCATCAGCGGCTTGCACGCCATGGCCAGCGACACCAACGAATAGGCGGAGATCCGGACAGCCGTATCCACATCGGCACCCGGCGCCTCGAGGAACTTCCCGCCCATCGACGATTCGGCATTGGCAAAGGCGATCGAGTGGACGACCCCGTCGACCCGGTCCATGCCCACCTCGCGCAGCCGATCCGCGAGCGTCGCGAGATGGTCGTCGTTGGTCACATCGATCTCGAGCAGCGGCGGGACCGGCTCCAGCTTCTGGATCACGCGGTTGGTCAGGCTCATGGCCCGGCCGAAGTTCGAGACCACAACGTTGGCACCTTCGGCCTGCGCGATGCGGGCCACCTCATAGGCGATCGACGTCTTGTGTGTCAGGCCGGTGACGAGCACGTTCTTGCCCTCGAGAATGCCCATGGTTGTCCTTCGTGTGTGGTGGTGGAGCCGGTGCAGCGGAAAGAAAGTCAGTGGCCCATGCCGAGGCCACCGTCGACGGGGATGACGGCCCCGGTGACATAGGCGGCGGCATCGGAGGCGAGGAACTCGCAGGCGGCCGCAATGTCGGCGACACCGCCGAGACGCCCCAACGGGATCTGCGCCTGATAGGCCTTGACCTGGTCCTCGGACAGGACGGCTGTCATGTCGGTCTCGATGAAGCCGGGCGCGACCACGTTGGCGGTGATGTTGCGGGAGCCGAGTTCGCGGGCGATCGAGCGCGCCATGCCGACCAGACCGGACTTGGAGGCCGCATAGTTCACCTGGCCGGCCGACCCGAGCAGGCCGACTACCGACGAGATGAAGATGATCCGGCCCCACCGGGCGCGCGTCATCGGGCGAGCGGCCCGGCGCGCGACGCGGAAACTGCCGGTCAGGTTGGTCTCGATGACCTTCGACCAGTCGTCGTCGGAGATGCGCATCATCAGGTTGTCGGCCGTGATGCCGGCATTGGCGATCAGCACCTCGACCGGGCCATGGGCCTCCTCGACCTGCTTGAACGCTGCATCGACCTGTTCGGCATCGGTGACATCGCACTGGACGCCGAGGACGCCCTCGGGCACCCCGCCGCTTCGATAGGTGGCGGCAACCTTGTGGCCGGCGGCGGCGAAGCTTTCGGCGATGGCACGGCCGATGCCCTTGCTGCCCCCGGTGACGAGGACGGAGCGGGCGGTGGACGCGTCGACAGTCTCGGACGAACTCATGGGGTCACATTGCCACAGAACCCTCGCATCACGCCGCCCCCGGTCCGTGTCTCGCACTCCCCGAGCACGAAGGATCGGCCGGGCCCGGTCCGCATTTGGCCCGGCGTATGGTGGACGAATGGCAACTGGGCGAACTCGAACGAGCCGCCGCGCAACCGCGGAGGCCGTTATCACCGACGCCGCGCCCGGGCGCTCGAAGGACCTCCGGGGCCGCGAGATCCGCTATCTGATCACGATGGGCATCCGCATCCTGTGTTTCCTGCTCGTCATCGTGGTGCCCAACAACGCCGCCCGGCTCGGTCTCATCGTCGCTGCCGCCGTGCTCCCGGCCATTGCGGTGCTGATCGCGAACGCGGTCGAACAACGCACCGCCAAGTTGCACCCGGTCGAACGCGGCGAGCCGACCTATCACCGGGCGCTGCCCCGGGAGGCCACCGAGGTCGTCCGCGGCGAGGTCGTTGACGACTGATCCGGTCCCTCAGCCGCCGATCGCGCTCATCGGCCGCTCGGGCTGCAGGAAGCTCGGGTCGTTGATGCCGTGCCCCGGCAGCTTGCGCGCGACGTTCTTGATCCAGCGCTCGGCAATCTCCTGGTCGGTCGCCCCCGAGCGCAGTGGCCCGCGCAGATCGGACTCGTCGCGCGCGAAAAGACAGTTCCGCAGCTGACCGTCGGCGGTCAACCGGACCCGGTCACACGCGCCGCAGAACGGCCGGGTCACTGCGGCGATGATCCCGACCCGCTGGTCGGTTCCGGCCACCCGGAACAGTTCCGCCGGGGCCGCGCCGCGCGTACGCCGGTCCTCCGGATCCTCCACGAGTTCGAACCGTTCCGTCACCGCGGCGTACACCTCATCCGCCGTCACCATCTTCGAACGCGACCACCCGTGCTGGGCATCCAGGGGCATCTGTTCGATGAAACGCAGTTGTACGCCCGCCGTGCCGGCCCACTCGACCAGGTCGGCGGCCTCGTCATCGTTGACGCCCCGCATCAGGACGGAGTTCACCTTGACCGGTCGCAGTCCCGATCGGACGGCCGCCTCGATGCCGCTCAGGACATCGGCGTGTCGGTCGCGGCGGGTGAGTGCCTTGAACCGCTTGGGGTCAAGCGTGTCCAGCGAAACATTGATGCGGCCCAGGCCGGCGGCGACGAGGCCTTCCATGCGCGCCGCCAGGCCGATGCCGTTGGTGGTGAGGGCGATGCCGGGCTTGGCTCCAGCCCGCGTTCGCATCGCGGCGACGCCCGCAACCAGGCTCTCGAGTCCCCGGTGCAGAAGCGGTTCCCCGCCCGTGAGCCGGATCGTGCGAATCCCCAACTGCTCGATGCCGATCCGGATCAGGTGGAGCATTTCCGCGTCGGTCAACACTTCATCGTGCGACATCCAGGGCAGGCCCTCGGCCGGCATGCAGTATTGACACCGAAGGTTGCACCGATCCGTCAACGACACGCGCAGATCGGTCGCAATGCGGCCGTGGCTGTCGGCAAGAACGAGGGGGTCGGATTCGGGCATGCGGTCGAGTGTAGGTCCCGGACTGCAATCGGACCCCCGGGGTGGGTCGCGGCTGCCGGAATCGCGCATGCCATGATCGAAGCCGGGCCTCCGAAGAGACGCCGGGAATCCGATGAGAATGGTCGAACACATGGCCAGGAAGGACATGCCGATGACCGAGGAGTCACGGGTCACCCTCTCCGAGTGGGTGCAGACCCTCACCGATCGCCTCGACACCGACTTTTCGATGGACGAGGAGTCGATGCACATCATCCTCGACCTCGCCCGCGACGCCGCGCACGGGATCGCCCGCCCGGCCGCTCCCCTCTCGACGTTCATCATCGGGCTGGCCGTGGGCCGGGGCGCTTCCCTGGGAGCCGCGGCAGCGCAGGCGACCGAACTGATCCAGGCGATGGGTGGGCAGGGCGAGTCCGAGTCCGACTGAACGATCGGCCTGGACCGACCACCCCCTGCGACGCGACGGGCCGTTCTGGGTCTGCGGGCTAGGGTGGCTGGGTGAGCAGGTTCTGGAAACGCGCAATCGCGCTGGCCGTCTTCGTGGTGGTGCTGGGAGTCGCGTTCGTGCTTCTGGGCCAGTGGCAGCTCGATCGACTGGATCAGCGCCGCGCCAAGAACGACATCATCCTGCAACACGAACAGAGCCCGCCCAAGCCCTATGACCAGGTGTTCGGCCCGGTGATCACGGACCAGGATCAGTGGCAACGAGTTGTCCTGACGGGCACCTTCGATGCACAGCAGCAATTCCAGGTCCGCTATCGCTACAACAACTCCCGACCGGGTTATGAGGTGGTCACGCCTCTGCGCACGATTCAGGGCGATGTCGTATTGGTCGACCGTGGGTTCATCGACCTGCCCTCGGGCCAGCAGATTCCCGACGTCCTGCCCCCTCCTCCCCCGGGTGAAGTCACTGTCGTCGGACACGTGCGACGCAACGAGAACGGCAAGCCCCAGGCCATCAACCCGGTCAACAACCAGGTCCGCCTGATCAACGCGCCCGCCATCTCGGCGGCCCTCCCCTATCCCGTGATGGATGGCTGGGTGGCCGCGCTCGAAGTGACTCCTCCGCAGCAGCCCCAGTTCCAGACCCTGGCCCTGCCCGAGATCTCCGACGGCCCCCATTTCTGGTATGCCATGCAATGGTTCCTCTTCGCCATGATCGGGGTCACCGGCCTGGTCGTCTTCATCCGGAGCGACATCAAGGAACGACGGGCCAGGCGTGCGCCCGAGGTCCGGGCAACCACGTCCGCCACACGGACGTCAGACGCTCCCTGACCATGCTGGGTGACGTCGTCGACCTGCTCCGCTGTCCCCACTGCGGCGGGGAGTTCGCTCTCGACGCGGCCGGTGTCACGTGCCGACAGGGCCACCATTTCGATGTCGCCCGCCAGGGCCACCTGAACCTCCTGCGCGGCCCTGCCGGGGCCAATGCCGACACGGCCGCGATGGTGGCGGCCCGGGCCGAATTCCTGATGACCGATCACTATGGCCCGATCGCCTCGCTGGTGGCGGATGCTGCCGTGGGGGATGTTGCAGTGGAGGTCGGGGCGGGCACCGGCTATTACCTCCAGCACGTGCTCGATCGGCTCGGCCCGAGCTCGCGGGGCATCGCGACGGATGTCTCGGCGTACGCCTGCCGCCGCAGCGCCAAGGGACCCCGAATCGGGGCGATCGTCGCCGACACCTGGGCGGGCCTCCCGATCGCGGACGGGGTGGCCGACACGGTTTTGGCCGTCTTCGCGCCCCGGAATCCGGGCGAGTTCGCTCGGATCTGCGCCGCGGGTGGTCTCGTGCTCGTGGTGACGCCGGTGGCGGACCATCTCGCGGAGGTACGCCGAACCCGCGCCCTCATGGACATCGAGGACGACAAACACTCGCGCCTGACGGCCTCGATGAGCGCCCTTTTCGCCCATCGCGAGAGCCGGCTCCTGCGCTATGACCTGGAATTGTCACCCCACGAGGTGGACCTGCTGGTCGGCATGGGGCCGAATGCTTTCCATGCCGACGCCTCCGAGGTCTCCGGAACCGCGGACCCCGCACCGATCCGCACCGTCGCGTCGGTGCGGCTCGACATCTTCGAACCGCTGGGTCACCGCGAGGTATAGACCCGACCCGGCTGCGCGGGCCCGACCAGTTCGCTCACGGTGACGAGCGTGTAGCCACGTTCCTTCAGCCCGCGCACGATGGCGGGTGCCGCATCCACGGTCGTGCCGTGCAGGTCATGCATCAGGACGATCTGACCGGGGGCAGCCTGGTCGAGCACACGGCGGGTGACGGTCGCCGCATTGCGGTCGCGCCAGTCCCAGGTGTCGGAGTTCCAGATCACTACGCTCACCCGCTGATCCCGTGCGACCGCGTCAACCGTGGCGTTGTGGGCACCATAGGGCGGGCGGAACACCGTCGGGGTCACGCCGGTGGCCTCCCGGATCCGGCGCTGGGTGTCCCCGAGCTGATAGCTCACCTGCGATGCGCTGAGGCCGGTCAGATTCGGATGGTTCACCGAGTGGTTGCCGAGCTCCATCCCCATGTCCCGCATCCTCCGGACGATCGCCGGATTGGCGCTGACGTTGGTCCCCACCATGAAGAAGGTCGCCTTGACATTCTCCCGACCGAGCGTGTCGAGGAGTCGGTTGGTGTGGACGCTGGGGCCGTCGTCATAGGTCAGCGCGATGCATCGCTGGATCGAGCAATCCACCCCGGCCGGTGCGACGATCCCCCGATCGCTGCGCCAGGTGATGCGGCCGCCCTGATAATCCTGGTCGCAGATACGCACACCGCCCTCGGTGCGGCAGTTCTCATTGCTGGTGGGATAGCCGAAGCGGCCTCGCTCCCAGCCGGTCGACGCCCAGTGGTCATAGATGCGACCCAGGACCGCATGCGACCCGGAGGCCGGCGACCAATACATGAAGCCGTTGCCGAACCTCTGGAAACACCCGCCGGCTGGCAACCCGCAGGCTTCACCCGCAGCCGGATAGCCGACCGCCGACCGCTCCCAGCCGATGCGCGACCACCCATCGAAAATCGCCCCGAAGACCCGATAGGTCCCGAGTCGCGGGTTGAAATAGATGTTGCCGTTCTGGAAACGCTGGCCGCAGCCCCCGTCCACCAGGCCGCAGAATTCGCCGGAGGTCGGATAGCCCGACATGCCGTTCTCCCAGCCGTTTGCACCCCACACGTCCCGGATGGCGCCCAGGATGTGCTGGGCCCCCGTGGCCGGGGACCAATAGATGGAGCCCCGCTCGAACCGCTGTGCACAGCCGCCGTTGCGAAGGCCGCAGAACTCGGCCTCCAGCGGCTCGCCCACGAGTGTCTGCGAGCGCTGCCATTCCTCACCGATCGCCCCGATGACGGGAGGCGCGCTGTGTGCCCGGATCGGAGCGAGCAGGGAGGTCAGCAGAAGCAGGATCGCCGCGACGCCGAGCAACCGCGAAGAGGAACGGGGCATGGACACTCCTTGGAACGCGGGGGCGAGACGCGAGCAGCCTAACCGCGGGTTTGCGCCGCGCCCGGACCTCGGACGGGACACGCGGGGAATCTGCCACGATGAAGCCCATGCCCACCCGCCACCGGCCGCACACCGCACGCCCCGCTGTCCGCTGGCTCCGCGCTGTCCTGCTGGTCGCGCTGCCTGTCCTGAGCGCCATGTGGGCCAGCTGGGGCGTGGCCATGGATCCCGTTCATGGGACCGACCTGCACAGCTATCAGGCGGTGGGCCGGGCCGTCCTGGCCGGTGAGCCATTCTATTCGGCGAATATTCCCGGACAGTTCCTGCTGACGCCCGTCGGAGCGCTGGCCACGGTGATCACGGTGCCGCTGCCGGACACCTGGCTCCACCTGAGCTGGGGGGCACTGTGCGCACTTGCTGCGCTGGCCCTGATCAGGCGGTTCGGCGTACGCGGGTTCGCGCTGTCGCTGCTGACCGCGATCGTGATCGCGGCACCACCGGGACGCATGGCCATGTCCCAGGGTCGCGTTTTGTGGCTGGTCATGCTTCTCGTCGTGCTCGACCTGGTCGACTTCCCACGCCGGCCACGCTGGCTGCCCCGGGGATTGTTGACCGGTCTGGCCACGGCGATCTGGCCGTTCGCGTGGCCGTTCCTGGCAGTGCTGCTGATCCGGCGACGGCGGGCCGGCCTCATCGGGGTCGGCACGTTCGGCCTCGTGAGCATCGTGATAGGGCTCCTGCTCCCCCGCATGACACTCGTTTTCTGGACCGAGGTGATGCGCACGCGACTGTCCGCCCGCGAATCCACGCTGGCTTCGTCCAACCACTCGGTCCTCGGTGCAGCCCTGCGGGTCGTCGGCCCCGAGGGCCGCTGGCCGGCGCTGGTCCTTATGGTGGCCGCGGGGGCGGCCGCTATCGCGGCTGCGGTGATCTGGGATCGCCTGGGCCGACCCTGGCTGGCAGTCACCATGGCGACAGTCGCCGTGCTGGTGGCCTCCCCGCTGCTACCCAATCCCGACCTGGTCTGGGTCCTGTTGCCCGTCGCCGCGGTCACGATCGCCCGCGCTGACCCGACGGGTCCCGACGCGACCCGTTCCGATGTGGTGCCCCGACGCGATCCGGCCCCTGCCGGACTCGCGATCATGGTGATGCTCCTCTTCGCCTGGGTTCTGGCCGATCCCCTGGGGTCACTGCCCCGGTTCAAGCCGGTGGCTGAGTTCAACGCGGTCGAGCTGGCAACGACCGCTGTCCTCCCAGTGCTGGCGCTTGCTCTCACGATCGTGGGTCTCCTCGACGCCTTGGCCGCGCGGAGAACGGGGAAGACCGCGCAGTCGACGCTCGCCCGGTTCTGGAGTCATCCGGCGACGCTGGCCACGGGCAGCCTGCTGTTGGCGATAGGCGTCGCCGTCTGGATCGCCGGAACCACCGATGCCGATGTGAATGCGGTCGTGGGCTGGTCACCGGCGATGGCCGATTTCGAGGTCTATATCCGGGCCGCTCGGTCGTTCGTCGCCCACGAGCCGCTCTATGCGGCCGCCGAGGGCCAGTGGCCGTTCCTCTATCCCCCGTTCGCCGCGATCCTGGCTCTCCCCCTGGGGCTGTGGCCCCGCGGCCTGGTGCAGTTCCTGTGGCTCGTCCTGACGGTGGCCGGCCTGCTGGCCCTGCTGCATCGCCTGCGTTTGCGCGGATGGCACATCGCCTTCGCCGCCATCGTCGCTCTGTTCCTCGCCGGCCCGTTGCGGAGCACGATCGGCCTCGGCCAGATCTCGATCCTGCTGATGGTGATGTGCCTGCTCGACATGGCCCCCGGTCGCGGCCTGCTGATCGACTGGCTGGACCGGGTCAGCGGCGGCCGACTGGCGGGTCGGGAGCGGCTGCTGCCCGCCGGCGTACTCATCGGGATCGCCACCGCCATCAAACTCACCCCCGGCCTGTTCATCCCTCTGCTCTGGTTCAGCGGTCGACGCCGGGCCGCCGTGGTCGCATCGATCACGACAGTCGCCGCCACCGCACTCGGGTTCATCGTGTCGCCGCGGCAGTCGGTCCAGTATTGGACCCAGGTGGCCCTCGGCGGCCTCGAGTTCTTCCCCGACCCTCGCGGGTGGATGCACAACCAATCCTGGGTCAGCGCCTGGCAAAGGTTCGTGGGTCTCGACCCGACGCTCACGCACATCGGCATTCTCATCGGCGGCGTGTTCACGCTCATCGGCCTGATCGGGGCGATCCGTTGGGTACGCCGCGGGCACGTCCTGCTGGGCGCCTCCCTCTGCGGTCTGGCCGCCCTGTTCGCGCTCCCCGTGGCCTGGAATCACTACTTCGTGTGGGCCCTCCCGCTGGGTGTCGCGCTGCTGCGTCCCGGCGTACCCCGATCGCTGCGCGTGGTCGGGCTTCTCGCGACCACCTGGCTGGTAACCGAGCCGTTCTGGACGGTCGAGTACGCCGGCCCGGACCCCCTGGACTTCGTGCGTTGGGGGCTCGCGGAGAAGCTCATCGCCGGCGCCGGAGCCGTGTTGACGATGGCGACGGCAGTCATCGCGCTGACGTGTCGGCCTGAATCCTCCGAAGCCGCTGCCCAACGCGACGCGGCAACCCTTGCATAAAGCCCTGGTTGTCGAAAGATTGATCCTGGAAAGCCCCGCCCGGCGACGTCTCGGGTGCCAGAATTCTTATGTTTCGTTCCCCGGAACAGAATCCGTGCACCTCTTTCAGCGGCTTTAAAGTCGCTTCACTGCCTGGCAGCGGCTCTCCGCATCCGAACCCGGAGCAGCACACACAGGAGGAACCATGACCGACCGCAGCGCCCAGCATCAGCAGTTGGCCGAGGCTTTGCTGAACGCCTACACGACGAAGGAAGCCATCCCGCCCCTTCGCGACCAGATGGACAACATGACGGTCGACGACTCGTATGCGATTCAGCAGATCCAGGAAAAGGCGCTGTTGGCGCGGGGCGAGAAGATCATCGGACGCAAGATCGGTCTCACCTCGCTCGCCATGCAGAAGTTGCTCGGGGTCGACAGCCCCGACTTCGGCTTCATGACCGATGACTCGCGCTTCATCGGCAACGATGATGCGCACTTCAACTCCAAGGATTTCCTCCAGCCGCGCATCGAGCCGGAGCTGGCCTTCTATCTCAAGAAGGATCTGGCCGGCCCGGGCGTGACCCTGGAGGACGCCATTGATGCCATCGACACGGTGCATCTGGCAATTGAAATCGTTGACTCGCGCATCGCCGACTGGAACATCCATCTGGTCGACACTGTCGCGGACAACGCCTCCTACGGTGCGATCGCCTGGTCCAAGGAACCAATCGCGATGGACAACCTCAAGGAGGATCTGCTGAACATCACGTGCAAGCTCACCGTCAACGGCGAAGTCGTCGGCGAGGGGACGGGCGCGGATGTCATGGGCCACCCTGCAGCTCCCATGCAGTGGCTCGCAAACACCCTTGGTGAGCAGGGTGTGGCGCTGAAGAAGGGGCAGGTCGTCCTGCCCGGCAGCTTCTGCGCCATGATCGCCGTCGACGCCGGCACGTCCGTGTCCGCGGACTACGGCAAGTACGGCACGTTCACCATCCATTTCGACTGATTGGAGGACCCTCGTGGACCCCAGGGAACGTAAGGATCGCCCTTACACCGCAGCGATTATTGGGCCGGGCAATATCGGCTCCGACCTGATGTTCAAGTTGCTGCGTCGCAGTGAGTTCATCCAGCCGACCTACATGATCGGTGTTGACCCTTCGTCCGATGGGCTCGCTCGTGCGAAGCGCATTGGCCTCAAGGCCTCGGCCGAGGGCGTGGACTGGCTCCTGCAGCAGGACGATCTCCCCGACTTCGTATTCGACTGCACCAGCGCCAAGGCCCACGAGGCCAACGCGCCGAGGTTCGCCGAAGCCGGGATTCATGCGATCGACCTCACCCCTGCCGCTGTGGGTCCATATCTGTGTCCGCCGGTGAACCTCGACTCGCTCGAGGATGTTGCCAATGTCAACATGATCACCTGTGGTGGCCAGGCCACCACGCCGATGGTGGCCGCGGTGTCCCGGATCGTTCCTGTCGACTACGCCGAGATCGTTGCGTCGATCGCGTCGAAGTCGGCCGGCCCCGGGACCCGCGCCAACATCGATGAGTTCACCGAGACCACGGCCGCTGCGCTCAAGGTCGTCGGTGGCGCCAAGAAGGGCAAGGCCATCATCATCCTCAACCCGGCCGAGCCGCCGTTGATGATGCGCAACACGGTCTTCTGCTCGCTCCCGGCGGAGGCCGCCGAAGCCGGTGAACTCCAGGACAAGGTTCGGGAGTCCATCCAGCAGATGATCGAGACGGTCCAGGACTATGTCCCGGGTTATGCCCTCACCGCCGAGCCGCAGTTCGACCACGCCCGTCCGGAGTGGAACAACTGGGGCCGGGTCACCTGCCTCGTGCAGGTCAAGGGTGCCGCGGACTACCTCCCGGAGTACGCCGGCAACCTCGACATCATCACCGCCGCTGCGACTCGTACCGGCGACATGCTGGTGAAGCGCATCGAAGAGCACAAGAAGGCGGAGGTCAAGGCATGAGCTACCACATCGACGGCGACCACACCGTCCGGATCACCGACACCACGCTGCGCGACGGCTCCCACGCCATGCGCCACCAATACACGGTGGACCAGGTGACGGCCGTGGCCAAGGCGCTCGACGAGGCCGGCGTCGGCGTCATCGAGGTCACCCACGGAGACGGCCTGGCCGGCTCCAGCTTCAACTACGGCTTCTCCAAGACCGACGAGATGGAGCTGATCGAGGCGGTCAAGAACACCGTCACGCAGTCCAAGGTCGCTGCGCTGATGCTTCCGGGTCTCGGCACCGTGCACGAAATGCGCGAGGCCAAGAACCGCGGCATCGACATCATTCGCATCGCCACCCACTGCACCGAGGCCGACGTCTCGATCCAGCACTTCAATGCGGCCCGCGAGATGGGTCTGGAAACCGTCGGGTTCCTCATGCTCTCGCACATGGTCGAGCCTGCCGAGCTGGCCAAGCAGGCGCGCATCCAGGTCGATGCCGGCTGCGAGTGCGTCTATGTCGTCGACTCCGCCGGGGCACTCATCCTCGACGACGTCGCCGATCGAGTGAAAGCACTGAAGGACGAGCTCGGTGACGATGCCCAGGTGGGCTACCACGGTCATCAGAACCTGAGCTTCGGCGTTGCCAACTCGGTCTTCGCCGTGCGCGAGGGAGCCGAGCAGGTCGATGGGTCGCTCAACGCCTTCGGCGCCGGGGCCGGCAACTCCCCGACCGAGGTCCTCGTGGCCGCCTTCGAACGGCTCGGCATCCACACGGGTGTCGACGTGAAGAAGATCCTGGACGCCGCCGAGGACGTCATGAAGCCCATGATCAGCCGCATGCCGGTCATGGACCGTGCCTCGATCATCCAGGGCAAGGCCGGTGTCTACAACTCCTTCCTGTTCCACGCGGAGCGGGCGGCGGAGCGCTATGGCGTACCCGTCACCGAGATCCTCGAGGAGATCGGCCGCCGCCGTTATGTCGGTGGCCAGGAGGACATGATCATCGACGTGGCCGTGAGCTTGGCCAACGCGTCCGCCTGATCCAGCCGACTGCACAGGCATTGGGCCCGATCATCCCCCGGGGATGGTCGGGCCCAAGCCGTTCTTGCGATTGTGTCAACCGAGCAACAGATCCATGGCGAGGGGGTGCACGCCGACGATCGGTTCGCAGTAGACTGACTCGACTCCAGGGGCTCGACTCCAACGACGGAACGGGGGGCTATGGCGACGCAGAGGGACAGCCGCACAGCAGTGGACAAGGCGCTCAGCCTGTTGGGGGCATTCGGCAAGGATGCTTCATCGGGGGTGGGCGTCAGCGAACTGGCACGGCGAACCGAATTGAGCAAGCCAACCGCGTTTCGCCTCCTGGCCGTGCTGGAGAAGAACGGAGCCGTGGAACGCGCCGGCAGCAACTACCGGCTCGGCCCGCTCCTCAACGAACTCACAGCACCCGTGACGGTGCCCGAGGTCGAGGAGATCCGGGACGTGCTCACGCCGTTCCTTGCTCATCTCTATGAGCGCACCCGCCAGACGGTCCATCTGGCGGTGTTGGAGGGGACCGATGTGGTCTATCTCAACAAGCTGCACGGGTTGCATCATGTGCCGGCGCCCTCGCGCATAGGAGGTCGCCTGCCGGCCTTCTGCACAGCTGTCGGCAAGATCATGCTCTGTTACAACCAGAACCTGATCGACGAGGCACTGGCTGATGAACTGCCCCAGTGGACGCCCTACACGGTGACCGACCCCGATGAGTTGCGCAAGCAGTTGGCCGATGCCAAGAATCGCGGTTTCGCCTTCGAGCGCGAAGAGACGATGCGCGGCCTCAGTTGCATTGCTGCGCCGATCCTGAATGCGACAGGTACGCCCGTGGCCGCACTTTCCGTCTCCGCGCCGACCGGGCGGTTCGATCCGGCAGCGGAGGCCCATGCGGTCCGGGAAGTCAGCGCCAAGGCTTCGCAGGCGTTCGCGGCCCGCAAGCGAGCCGTGCGCCGGGCAGCCGTCGAGGCAGCGAACGCCGCAGCCAAGGACGCCTGAGCCCGGCGCGTTCGGACGCGCCAGCTCGCCCGGCCGGGGCTGCCCACAATTGGCGTGCCCCGGGCTGGGCGATGATCAGAGTTCGCCCTTGACCGATCCCGGATAGAGCCAGATCTCGTCACCGCGGAGTTCCAGCTTGTGGGTGCCGACAGGTTCGGTCGCCGGCAGGCTCAGCGCTGCACCTGTTCGCAGGCAGAAGGAAGCGGCGTGCAGCGGGCACTCGACGGTTTCATCCTCGACCCAGCCCTCGGCGAGGGACGCCAGGGCGTGGCTGCAGGTGTTGTCCACCGCGAAGTAGTCCCCAGCCTCGGTGCGAACAAGCGCAATGTCGTCGTGGGTGTTTGCGATGTCACGCGAGATGACCTTGGCCTCGCCGGCTTCGACGTCATCGACAGAGCCGATGTGCACGGCCTCACTCATAGTTCCTCCTGTTCTGTGCTCGCGAACGCGAGCAGGGTCAACTTTGCCATGAGTAGCGAGGAGCTTGATCCCGTCAGGCATGATGGCAGGCTGCGTCGTTCAACGGACCGTTACCGGCTGTTTCTCAACACGACGCCTGCCCGCCGGCCGGAACCGACTCCGACCGCATACGCATGAATCAGGCCGATGCCGTCCGAACCCACCAGCCCGTGCAGGCACTCCCCTGCCTCGACGAAAGGACGCGCCATGAGCCTGATCACCTGTGACCGGGGTTGTTCCCATTTCGGTCCGTGGGGTGCCGCAGGCGTACTCCTGATGAGTGGCGACCTGGTCCTTCTCCAGTTGCGTGCCAACTCCCACCATTCCGGCACGTGGAGCACGCCCGGTGGGTCGCTCGACCAGGGCGAGACACCCGTGCAGGCCGCCCTGCGCGAGGTGCATGAAGAACTTGTGGGCGTACCCACCGGACTGGAACCCGCACTCGTGCACATCACCGACCACGGCGGCTGGGCCTATCGCACCTACGCCTGCCACCTCGATCGCCCGGTGCCTTTCCGGCCGCGCAACGCGGAATCGGAAGCGGTGGAGTGGGTCCCGACCCACGCGGTACGCCTTCTCCCCCTGCATCCCGGCTTTGCTGCCGCGTGGCCGGAGCTGAGTTCGCTGATAGCAGAACCGCGGGCCGCCTGAGCGAGATCAAACCCATCTGGCTCTTCCTTCGACAGTCGGCCCCAACGACAGAGGGCTCTGACCAGCTATTTCTCCTAGTCAGACCCGAGTTCCACAACGTCGCCCGAAATTAGTGCCCTGCGAGGTCGGGAATCTTATCCAGGATGGCGGTGGCCTCGGCGGTCAGGCGGGGGTGGGCGGTGACTTGTTCGCCGGCGATGGTGATGGTCACACTTTGCAGGGGCCGCAGGATCTGGACGAGGCGTTTGATGGTGACTCCGGTGCGGTCTTGGAGGTAGCGGGCAACAGCGAGCGCAGCGAAGACCACGGTCAGGTGCGCTTCGATGGAGTCCTTCTTGCGATGGAAGATCGGTCGGGCCTGAAGGTCGTTCTTGGCCATCCGGAATGACTCTTCGACGTGCCACAGGTCGTGATAAGCCGCGACAACAGCGGCCCCGTCCATGATCGCGGTGGGGATGTTGGTGACATAGCCTTTCAGGCCAGCGGCGGCGCGGGCGCGGTCGATGACGTCCCAGTTCACCTCGGCCTTCTTGCCCTCGGCATCGGTAGTGACTTTCACGAACCGGTCGCGGGCCACTGGGCGTTGACCGGCGGCGGCCTTCTCGGCCTTGGTGATTTGCGCGTTGATGGTCCGGTCGTCGCGTTTGTGCCGTGCGAATGAGTAGTGGTAAACCACCCGCCGGCTGCGTTTGGCCTTGCCGGTGCCCATGTCCCGGGAGATCTCCACGGTGGAGCCGTCGGGGATGTAGTTGCCGTGCTTGGCGAAGTGGGGCTCCAGGTCGTAGGGGGCGCGGGACTGGCGCGAGCCCACGATAAACCGGCAACCGGCGTCTTCCAGGGCGTTCAGGTTAGCCGCCGAGAGCATCCCGGCATCGGCCACGACGACCAGGTCGGTGAGGCCGTGGCGGGTCTTGAACTGCTCGATGACAGGGATCAAGGTCTTGGTTTCGGCGTGATTGCCTTCGAACATCGCAATCTCCAGCGGGAACCCGGCCGCGGTGACCAGCAGCCCCACGGTGACTTGTGGATCGACCCGGCGTTCTTTGGACATCCCCACTTTGCGGAGGCGGTCCTCGTCGGTGATCTCGAAGTGCAGCGTCGTCAAGTCGTACATCACCAGCGCCACTGGCCCCGTGGCCAGGACATGGGCCCAGCAGGCGGCGGCGATCTGGCTGCGGTAGTCCGAGCGCACGCACCGGCCCAGGCAGTTATACAAGGTGTTCACGTGTGGGACCCGAACGCCGAGATCACCCAACACCCGCAAGGTGTCGACCTTGGAGGTCGGCTCGATGATCCGAGCGCCGACCAGGGCGGTGAATACCTCATCCTCGACCGCGTCGAACCCCAGCTGGGCAAACGCACGGGTCAGCACGCTCCACAACAGCTGACTGGCCGCGTGCTCGACCACGGGAGCGGCAGGGTCACGCCGAAGCGTCTCCAAAGGCAACATCTCGTCTTGATGACCATGCAGACGCTGCTGGGCCGCGCTGATCAACACCGCCAACTCGGTGTCGTTGTGGGCGGAGCCGATGTGCTCAAGGATCCGGCGACGGCCATTGCGCTTCTCCACGATCTGTACCGCCGTCGCCCCTGACGCCGTCTTCACCTTCCGCAGAAACGGACTCACCCCAGCACTCTACCTGCCCGTTAGTGCCCAAGCTCACTTGATGAAAACGCTGCGACTAGGCGCGATACCACTGGTCAGCCAGAAACCCGAGCGACGCTGTGGAACTCAGGTCAGAGCCCTCAACTTGTCCCCCGACTGGAATCGAACCAGTAACCTTCGATCAAATCAGGACTATGATCGCGCATCACGACCGGTCGCTCTAAGTCAGAGTATCGACTCGTGGTGAAGGATTTCAGGGCACATTGGCCCGAAGTTGAATCACCGACGATCACCCGATCTCACGGCTCATAGTTGGAACATTTCCTAGTGCTGCAACGTCGTCCACCCCTTCCATGTCAGGATTGCCCACGAGCCAACGAGAGGAGTACCGGGGATGACGACCACGCGGCAGGCCACGCCCGTCGATCTTGACCACGGACCCCGGAAATGGGCGATATTTCCCGATCTACTAATCCGAGTCCGACCGGAAGAGTCACGGATGAATAGCCATTTCTTGGCCGCAGCGCTTCGCTCAGAACGGGCACATCTGGGGTTGAGGTCGAAGGCAAAAGGCCTTGCTGGCTCCATGCCAAAGATTGATCAGCGAACTCTGGGGGAAACCGCTATTCCGCTGCCTCCCAAGTCACGGCAGGACGAGGTGTGGTCCGGATCGAGAGTCGGCGTACGGATCAAGAAATTATCGAAGAGCGCGCCCATGCGGGGTGAACCGGCGCTTGGAGCCCTTCTGCGCCTTGGCGGAACATCGTCGTGTGCTGGAGGCACCGCATCCCGCACGCCTCTCCACGATGCGCATCCTGGGGGATCTCCCATGCCACGGCGGGGGTTCCCGCGACCGCTACTGCCGCCGACGCACGATCGAAGGGAGTCGAGTCATTGAAGACAATGTGGGGCATCCACAACGACGCGCTGGGCACGGAGCTTGTCGAGGAAGGATTCATCTCGATCGGCTGGGAGCCGGTGCACGATTTGCGAGCCATCGGTGACGACATGTCGGCAATGAAGTCCGCGGTCCACGCCGCATACCCGTCAGCGAAGGCAGGGGCCATTCCCGTGTGGGCCGGGGTCCTGCGCAGATTTGCCTTCGACATGGCCGAGGGCGATTTCGTGGTGGCGCCCTACAAGGCGGACAGTACCCTTAATTTCGGAGTGGTCGCCGGACCGTACGAGTACCACCCGGACATTGACCTACATCCGCACCGCCGCCGCGTCACTTGGCTGAAGACCGGCGTGCCCCGGAGCCTCTTTCCCCAGGATGCGCTCTATGAAATCGGGTCCGCACTCACCCTCTTCCAGATCCGAAAACACGATTCAGTCTTCCGGCGCTATCTGAATTCGGCCAGCGATGAAGGTTTCGAAACCACCCTGCCCGCTGCATCGACACCATCAACGGACGCGGCCACGGAGCAATCTGTCGCTGACGAGCCGAACGCCGACCGGATCGACCAGCACACCCGCGACTTCATTGCCCGTGTCCTGTTGACGGACCTGTCGGACCGAGAGTTCGAGGAGTTCACCGCTGACCTGCTGCGAGCCATGGGCTACCAGGCGCGTGTCACTCCCTACTCACAGGACGGCGGCATCGACGTCATCGCCCACACCGACCCCCTCGGCATCCAGCCGCCCATCATCAAGGTCCAGTGCAAGCATTCGGCAGGGACCCGCGGCCGTCCCGATGTGCAACAGCTCATCGGCACGCTCGCTCACAACGAGGCGGGCCTTTTTGTCACGCTGGGATCGTTCAGCGCGGACGCGATCGCCCTGGAACGAGAGCGACAGAACCTTCGCCTCTTCTCCGGTGCCGAGGTCACCAGCCTGATTCTCCAGCACTACGACGACCTGCCACGTCAATGGCGGGCGCGCCTGCCGCTGCGCCGGGTGCTCGTGGTCGACCGCGAGTGGGTCGCCAACACCCGCAGTGCAGTCGTGTGCCTCATCCATGTCCTCATCAACACCACCGGGGTCCGCTTATGGGAGGCACTCTCGCTCCGGTGGAACGATGTCGACCTGGACGCCGGACCGCGAAGGTTCGGGGGGACGAAGACGAAACAGGCCACGCTCGCAACGAACGCGATCCGAGAGGGCCACGACATCGGCGCGGTCGCCGCTCAGCTCGGTCATAGTTCGACCGCCACCAACGCGTAGTACATGGCACGCCTGAACCGAGCCCGGCGATGACGATCGTGTCGCGCGTCGGCGTGCGTGACGAAGATCACAACGAACCGGACCACACGGACGCGGGCGAGGTGGCCGATGAGGGCAAAGTGCTGCCGTCCACAGGGGGCGCATGAGGCGTATTCGCCAGAAATGTTGGGAATCGGGGGCTTGGTGCTCGCCCCCGATTCCCGCTTCCCTTACCTGTAAGGGATTCCGCTCCCCCGACTGGACTCGAACCAGTCCCGGGAGCCACCTCCCCGGACTAGCTCTAGCCGTGGAAACACCGGCTGTGACTAGGTCTTTCCCTCTATTGTAGGGGGTCCTGGTAGTGTGCGCAACTAGGCACGGGTATGCATGAAATGGCAAACTATTCGTGCGGTAATCGTGCAAGGGGTGGGAAATGGCGCGGAAAAAGGCCTCCGGGAAGCCGGGTCAACAGCTCGGTGGGAGCCGTCGCCGGTTCGGTCGGATCCGTCAACTGCGCTCGGGCCGGCATCAGGCTTCGTACGTGGGGCCGGACCGGCAGCTGCATTACTGCGCCTGGACGTTCGACACCCGCGGCGATGCGGCCGCGTGGCTCGACGCCGAGGAACTCCTGACCACGAGCGAGGCCTGGTTGCCGCCCGTCTTTCGCCACCAGAACGCGCACGCCCGAGGCGCGACTGTGACGGAGTACGCGAACGCCTGGCTGCTCCGGCACCGGCGACGCGACGGGAAACCCCTCAAGGAGCGGACCATCGCGCACTACCGGAAACTGCTCGACACGAAGATCCTGCCCGTGCTCGGTGAGCTGCCGATGAAGATGGTCACCCCTGCCGCGGTCGAGGCCTGGCATCGCAACCTCTCCCCCGCTCCGACCTATAACGCACACGCGTATTCGCTGCTGCACTTGATGTTCTCCGCTGCGCTCGAGGAGGGCGCGGTGAAGGCCAATCCGTGCACGATCCGGGGTGCCACCCGGGCCGCGAAGGCGCACACGACGGAACCGGCGACCGTGGCCGAAATCGGGGTGATCGTGGAGAACATGGCTCCGCGGTATCGGCTGGCGATCCTGCTTATGGCTTGGTGTGCTCTGCGGTTCGGGGAGGTGACCGAACTCCGGCGGTCGGATATTGATCTGGTGCGCAACCGGATCCACATCACGCGCGGGGTCGTCCTGGTCGATCGTGAACGCGTGGTGACCACCCCGAAATCCGCGGCGAGCGTTCGGCGCGTGGCGCTGCCTCCGCACCTGGCCGATGCCGTGCGGGATCATCTGGCCGACCACGTCGGCCCCGAACGTGATGCGCTGCTGTTCACCTCGCGTTCTGGTGGACACCTGAGCCAGTCGACACTCAACGGCAAACCTGCGCGGCGTCGCACGATCAAGGGCCACGTCGTCAACGAATCGGCGACCGGGTTCTGCAAGGCCCGGGAAGCTGCCGGCCGGCCGGACCTCCGGCTGCATGACCTCCGGCACTCCGGTGCGGTCCTCGCGGCGCTCACCGGCGCAACGCTCAAGGAGCTGATGGACCGGCTCGGGCACTCCACCCCGACCGCGGCGATGCGCTACCAGCACGTTGCGGCCGATCGTGACGCCGAAATCGCTCGGCTGCTGTCGAAGATGGTCGAGGAGTCGTCGTGAAATATGATCCTCCGACCTGGCCGTCGGATGCCTTCCATGACGAGATCCAGACTCAACTGGCCGCGCTCGACGCCGGACCGAAGCCGCGATTCCGGCGCTTCGTGGCACTCGAGCAGGTGTGTGCTCGTTGCAGCGAACCGGTGTTCCGGGTGGTGAAAACTCACCCGTTCTGGGTGCTTGCTGGTCGGGACCTCGATAGGTTCCACCGGCGGACGACGCATTGGTCGTTCGTGGCGCTGGACTTCTTGGAGTCGTTGGCGGAGGGGCGCGACGGCGGGTTGGTGTTCGCCTGCAAATGTCATCAGTGGGCCGTTCCAGCTGCCGGCGTCCTGGCGGATCTGGCCGAGGGTCACGTCCGGTCTTCCGTCGCGGTCAGGCGCTCCGATGATCGCGGGACGTCTGCGGACTAGTTCCTCGATCTGCTTGGCTGCGCTATTCTCTCCTCAGGTCCGTCTGCTGGGACAGTAGACGCTCGCAAATCTGTGGGGCCGCGAGCCGAACCCTGAAGGGGGTCGGCTTCCTATGCCCTCACCGCGCTTCGATGACCTCTCACCCGCTCAAGCCGCTGAACTCGTCGGCGTTTCCACAGACACGATTCGCCGGCGGATTGCTGACGGCACGCTGCCCGCTCGCCGGTTCGGGCCTCGCCTGATCAAGATCAGTCGGGAAGACCTGGGCCTCGCGTTCCGTGTTATTCCCTCTGCCCGTCGGGGCCGTGGCCGCGCTCAGGGTGGGGGCCGGAATGCTGCTGCGTAACGAAAATGGCCGCCTCGGTGTGGGGTCCGAGGCGGCGAAAGCAGACCGTGTGGGTGCCGGGTCTGCTTCGATTCTAAGCACGGTCCTCGGGCTGTTTCTACCGCGTTCCGCCCGGGCTGCTGGGGCTCGTTGTGGCGAGCGACGGTGATGGGCATGTGCGTCCGCTCGACTGGCTCCGGGCGCTGGCTCGGCCTCGGTGCGCGCGGTGCGGGTTGGACGTTGACGGGCACGCTGATGCCGGTCACGAGCTCGTGCATCCTCTCGCTGGTGCTGGCAACCTGGCGACCGTTGTGGCGGTTGGTGCCGTGATGGGGTCGCGCGCGAACGGGGCCACGGGCGAGTTCTTCATGTCGGATGCCCAGGTGGCGGATGCCCTCGATCTGTCACCGCGGACGGCGCGTCGGGCTCGGGCTCGCCTGGTCGAGGTGGGCTTTCTGCAGGTGCTCCGGCGTGGTCGGGGTCGGGGTGGTCGGGCGACTGAATACCGGTTAAGCCTGCCGAAATACCCGTCGCCCGTGTCGGGTATTGATGGCGAATACCGGTCACCGGCGTCCGCTATTGATGCGGAATACCGGCCAGGGGTGTCCGCTATTGATGATCAATACCGGTCATCTGAGGCAGTAATACCGGTCACCGGTGTCCGAAATACCGGTCATGGGTGTCCACCCAAGAGATATAGAAGAGATTCTCCAAGCGGTGCCGCGCCGGCGGCGGGCTCGGACACGTCTGCGGACGGTCCGCGCTGCAGCTCGTGCGGCCGGACCCGTGCCGGCCACGACACGGCCGAGGCGAAACTCGTGCCGGCTGACCGGCACCCGTTCGTGCCTGATGCTGAATTGCGGGTGGTCCCGTGATCACACCGGTGATGGTTGCTGCCGTGGCTGAGGTGGTGGTCCTCGAGCGTGACTGCCGGCACCCAGACGCACCGTGGCAGACCCCTAGCGTCGCGTCGGCTGTGCGGGAACTCGCCGAGGCCGGCTTGGGCCTGGTCGCGATCGTCGCGGCCGGCGTCGCTGCTGCGGCCGACGAGTCCGCGCGGACCCCGATCGCGATGACGTGGTCGAAATACCGGCCGGCCGGGACCGTGGCGGACTTGGCTGCGGACTACGGGCCTCGGTGCGTGTCCTGTGGGCGGACCCAGACCCGGCACGACGCTGCCGAGGCGAAACTGCCCGGCGAGCTCCGGCACCCGTTCGCACCCGAACGGAGGGCGTTCCGTGGCTGACGAACACGTAGCGCGCGCTGCGCTCGATTCCGCGATCATGGCGCTCGCCGGCGACCGCGGGACCACCCCGTGCGCGGCGGATCCTGAACTGTGGGTGTCCGGCGCCACCGAGGACCGCGAGGCGGCCGCCTGGCGCTGCTCCCCGTGCCCCATCCTTGCCGCCTGCGCTGCTGTCGGCGACTTCGAGCCCTTCGGCGTCTGGGGTGGCATCGACCGCTCACCCCGGATCGGCCGACCACCCCGGGAGGTCGCCGCATGACCTCCCCGCTCCTGGCGGATCCGTCCGCCCCATTGACCGAACCCACCGATCGGGTCGCCACCGTGGCGGCCCATCCTGAAAGGGAACTGACCACATGACGACATATCCCCCCGCCCGGCCGGCCTCTGAGCTGACTCCCGGCCAGGTGCATCACCTGCTGAAGAATCCCGCTCTGATCACTCGCCGGCTCGCGGACCTCCTCGAGCGCAAGTTCCTCGTCGACTTCCTGCTCGCTGGCCGGCTGCAGGCCGACGGCGGCGCTGTCGTGTTCGAGCGCGGGTATCCGACCGTCGACGGCGCCCCGGAGATGATCACGGCTGGGGGCGAGTACCCGCTCGCCCTGGTCAAGGCCGACGCGTCCTATGTCGAAACCAAGAAGTGGGGCCTCGCATCGATCGTGACCGACGAGGCGATCGCGCGGATGCAGATCGATCCGGTTGACCGGGCGCTGACCGCGATCGCGGCCGAAATCCTGCGCACGACCGACGCGGTCGGCCTGGGCGTCATCACGTCGCTGGTGACGGGCTCGCTGGACGTCACCTCGATCGGCGCGTGGACTGCTGCGGACGCCATCGTCCGCGGTGTCCTGTCGGCGAAGGCGGAGGCCGAAGAGGCCGACGAGGGCGTGAACTTCGACGCGATCGTGCTGCGGCCGCGGGCCCACGCGGCCGTGATGGCCTACCTCGTCGCCGGCGACATTTTCCCGCGCGAGGCAGCCGGGAACCCGCTCACTGACGGGTCCGTGCCGAAGTTCCTCGGGCTGGACTGGGTGAGCTCGCCCTATGCCGCAGCCGATCCGCTGCTGGTCGATCGGGACCGGCTCGGCGCGGTCGCGTTCGAGAAGCTCGGCGGTGGCTACACGACCGGGACCGCGGGCGTGGAGGCGAAGACCTACCGGAACGAGGGCACCGACGCGTGGACGCTGCAGGGCCGTCGTGTCTCCGCTGCCGTCGTGCTCGACCCGGGCGCTGGCCTGGTCCTGACCGGGACCGGGCTGTGATCACGCCCGAGGAGGAGGCCCTGTTCGAGCTCGCAGTGCGGGACCTGTCCCGGGACCCTGACACGGAGAACGGCGGCGACCTCGTCTATGCGGTCGCGTGGGGTGCGGACGAGCTCGACCGTGCCGCTCGTCGGGCTGCGCTGGCCTCTATCCGGCAACCCACCAAGGCTGAACTGGCCGCGCTGATGGGGGGCGACGATGCCTAGGCATCCCGAGTTTCGCGTTCTGCTGACTCCGGCCGAACAGGCCTGGCTCCACGACAAGGAGGTCACCGCGATGACCATGCTCCACGGGCCGAAACCTGAACGGACCACACCCGGCTACGCGGTCACCGTGGGTTCCTCTCCGAAGGCTGCGGAGGACGTCCGGTTCCCGAACGGCCGGCGCGGCCTGGTCACCCGGCAACTCCCGAACGGGCAGGTCGTCACCGAACCCGCTCCACTGGCGCAGGACCCGGCCCCGGCCGAACCTGCACCCTCGGAGGACGATCCGTTCGAGGACGCCTGCACCGAAGCCGAGGCCCTGCTCTCGGCCGCGCTCGCGACGTTCGAGAAAGACGGCGACACCGACGTCCTGGTCGCCGACGTCACCGACGCGCGCGACGTCCTGGCGGATGCCCTCGCCGACCAGCCGGCCGAGGACACCGCTGCATCGAACCGACGCGGGCAGGCCTACTCCCGGGCCACCCTGCGGCGCGCGAACCGGCGCACCGCACGGGCCCGAACCGGGGGCGACCTGTATTCGAGGGCCTGGCCCTCTGGACCGGCCGCCTGAGCGGCTGACTGCGCGTCAACGTCACCCGCGCGGCCCACTCCTCCAGGCCGCGCGGGCCGATGGGCCGGCGAGCGATCTTTTCCTTTCGTTTGTCGCGTTCGAGCTGGCCCAGCGCGCCACCCCGGCCGGCCGCACACGCTGCGGTCGGCCGGCCCACCCCGAACCGGTGCCGGCTGGCGTCAACCCCGGGGAACAGCGGGGAAGGCCCCCACCTATGGCCGCCGTGTGTGCCGGCCGCGGGGCCTGCGCTGCCGGCACCACCCCGGCACAACCGACGGCCGGCGACCGGCCACACGACAGACAGGCCAACGGCGCCACAACACGGAACCCCAAAAAAACGGGGCTCCGAGGCTGACGGCCTAGTCCGCGGTACTTGTCCGTTTCCCCCCCAGCCCCTGCCCCCGGGTCGCGCGCGCGTGAAAGGGCCGCGTTTCCGGGCCTACTTATAGGGTCATGGGTGTCTGCGGTCGACGGGGCCGTGGCGTGGCGAGAGGCAGACATGGATGTAACCCGACGAGTGACCGTTAGCTTCGATCTCACCTATGACGAGCAGGACGGGTTGGATATGGCGGCTGGCTTCCTGACAAAGGTCCAGTTGGCTGAACTGCTGGACGGGGGTCGCTTGGTTCAGGGCGATCGCGAGGTCACCGTGGAGGAGGTGGCGGCCGAGACGCTGAACGGCTTGGTCGGAAACCCTCACACGATCGCGTCGGCGTTGGCGACTCGAATCGTGTTCGAAGGGGCACATGGTCTTGGCCTGACCGCGCAGAATCTAAAGGCGGGTCTGGCTGATCGCGGCTCATCCGACTAGCCGACGGAGGTCGCTGCTCGGGACCTGGACGTAACGCTGCGTGGTGTTGGGGTCGACGTGGCCGAGGAGCTGCTGGACGGCGAGGACGTTGCGGTCTACGGCGTAGGCGCGGGTTGCGAACCGGTGGCGTAGGGCGTGCATGCTGACCCCGGGCGGTAGTAGCTGGCTGATGATCCGGCCCACGTAGGGGGCGGACAGGTGGCCTTGGTGCTGGCCGGGGAACACGTGGCCTTCTCCCCTGTGGCGGATTGCTTCGGCGAGGCCGTCGGGCACTGGGATCGTGCGGGGCCGGCCGCCTTTGCCTCGGATGTGGAGCCACCATCCGTCCGGTTGGCGGGTGAGGTCCGCGGCGTGGACTTGGGCGACCTCTCCGCGGCGCATCCCCAGCTCGGCGGCTAGCCGGAGCATCAACCGTTCGCGGTCGCCGGCTCGGGCGAGGGCGGCTGCGTACGCGTCCTCTGATGCGGGTCGGGGTGCTGGCTGGGCTGCTTTGACCATCGGCAGTCGGGCGGCTGGGTCCTGGTCGATCCGGCCGGTCTCGGCTGCCCACGCGTAGAACGCGCGGATGCCGGCGCGGTGCGCTCGCCTGGTTTCCAGGCTCCACCTGTGGCGGCTGATCCAGTCAGCGAGGTCGTCGGTGGTCATGGTCCACGGGTCCGGCTGTCCGGTCTGGTGGGCGAGGCGCTGCAGCTGGTGCCGGCGCTGGGCGATCGTGGTTTCTGGTCGGCCGGCTGCCCGCAGGTGACGGAGGAAGGCGTCGATCTCGCCGGCCCATCCGGTCGGGGCTGGTCGTGGCCGGCACCGGCGCACGAGCGGTTCGGTCGGGTCGGTCTGGACCCGGCCCACACGGGCGGCCCACCTGTAGAACGTCCGAAGGGCCGCGCGGTGGCTGTATCTCGTCGAGTCCGGGGTGTCGTCCAGCCAGCTGTCGATCTGCTCCGGTGTCGGGTCCCACGGGCCGATCCCGCTGGCGGCCATGTCGGCGCCGAACCGGCGGACCTGCCCGCGGATCCGGCGCAGGGTCGCCTCGGTGAACTTGTGCCGGTGGGCCTGGTCGAGCTCGCCGATCGCGGCCGCCCACTGCTCTGCCGTGGTGGTCATCGCCGGCTCCCGTCGATCGCGCGAAGTGCTGGCCTGCTGGCGGCCTGTTCGATGGTCTCGACGAGGTTCGCGGCGTCGCGCAACCTGTCGGCGATCTGGCGCAACCGTTCGGGGGTGAGGTTCTCGGCTTCCTCGGCTGCGAGAAGCGTCTCGACGGGGCCGACGACGATCCGGCTCATCGGTGTCCTGGTCTCGCGCTGGAAGATGACGAGCCGGACCTCGGGGTCGGTGAACGGTCGCCACGAATGGTCCCTGTGCTGCCCGTCGGCGTCCTGGAGGTCATATCCGTGGCCGGCCGGTAGCTCGCACCAATCGGGGCATCGTGGGGCGCGCGGGTCGCGCGGCGTCGGCGTCAATGTCGGCTGCTGCATCGTTGTCTCCCGGCTCACAGGGCGAACACGTAGTCGGCGAGCTGCGGGCACTTCGCCATCGCGATCGCGAGCAGCTCTTGGACCTCTTCGAGCTGGCGCGTGTCGGCGTAGTGCTCCGCAACTCCGGCCGCGACGAGGAGCTCGATCGCTGCATCGCTGGCGACGTCGAGCTTGTGCTCGCCGGCGTCGTCGCTGCTGCTCCACGCAACGATTTCGGCGCGGGTCGCTGTGGCGTACGCCCGGAAGATCTGGCTGGTCGTGGGGGTCGTGGTGTTCATCGGGTTGCCTTCCGGTTCGTCGTGGCTGCTCGGGCTGTCGCGAGGAGGTCGCGGCACATCGCTATGCCTGCGGCTAGCGGGACGGGGTCCGCTGCGCGACCCGTGACCTCCTCATGGGGAGAGGGGCGGAGCTGAGTTCCGCTTCGCTGGGGCCGTGCTGGCGCGGGCTGTGGCGCTGCTGGGCGCTGTCTCCGGCGTCGGGGTGGGACCGTGCCCGTGCGAAGGTCTGCGATGCGCTCAGCGGCCTGCTCGGCGCGCTCGGTGCGGCGCTCGTCCAGGTCGCCGGCTGCCGCGCGGACCCATGCCGCGATGGTCCGCTTGCTGATCCTGAACAACGACGGCACCTTTCGGCCGCGTTCAATCCATCCGCGGGTCCACTGCACGAGGCCGACCTGTTCGAGCCGGGCGAGGCATCTGCGGACCCACCGTTCGGACAGGCCGGTGACGTCGGCGAGTTGGCCGGCTGTGGCGCGTCCTTCGGCGCTGCCGTGGGGCAACACGTCGACGAGGGCACGGAGGACGGTCCTCACGCCTTGGGTTTCCGCTGCGATGGGTCCCCACCCTCGACGGGCTAGCGCTCCGATCAGCGTGTCGATCGGCCATGCCGCGGTTGCTGTCGGCGTTGCCCTGGTCGTTCTTGTCGGTGGGGTCGAATAGGCTCTAGCCATGATCGCGCTCACTTCGCGGTCAAGGCCCTGGGAAGGTGTTGGTAGCACCGCCCGGGGCCGCTTCTGTTGGGGCCTCACCGGTGCGTTGCTTGGTACGAATTCGTGCGCTAATCGTGCTCGGAAACGGATCAGGCCGCTGACCGGTGGTATTCCACCTAGTCAGCGGCCTGTTCTTGTCGCTCCCCCGACTGGACTCGAACCAGTAACCCTTCGATTAACAGTCGAATGCTCTGCCAATTGAGCTACGGGGGATTGTCCGTGGCGCGATTGGAAACACTAGCAGAGATTTTTCAGATGTCCCAATCCGTTTTGAGGTCGGCCAGCGCTGCCTCCAGGACGAACATGTTGGCCGGCGTTTCCTCGGTCCCGCGGCCCCTCCGGATCCGCCATTCGAGCGGCGCATCCCGGTTCGTCAGGTTGCGGCGGGCGCTGATGATTCCTCCCTCGCGCGTGCCGTCGATGGGGATCTGTTTCTGCACCACGATGGATGCCTGCACGCGTTCGCGAAAGACCTCGGGGATGCGACCGGGCTCGTCGAACAACGCGTTACCCCGTCTGCCGTCGACGAGTTCCCACCGCAACTCCGAGTTCTGATCGTTCCAGCCACCCTGTCCGATCCGATGCCACGGCGTCAAGCGCCACTCCCCGCCGACCTCCTGCGCCAATACATCGGCGAGCAACACACACCAGCCCCCGACGGCCGGCGCGGCCGCGAGAATCCTGGCCGGTTCGCGCCCGAACTCATCCCGGTGAGCCTGGGTCAGTTGCGTGTGCACATCAGGATCCAGACGGGTGCGTCGAAAGAACATGCCCCCATTCTGCCGTCGGGCCGTCACAGCCCGGCTCGTGCCCGTGATCAGCCGGCCAGCCGCAGGTTCTCGTCCTCATACCATCGCCGGAGGCGGCCAAGGGCACGGAGCTCGAGGCGACGCACGGACGAGGCGGACATCCCCAGCTCCCTGCCGACGGCCACGAAACTGAGTGGTTCGCCCGTGAAACCGAATCGACGGGTGATGACTCCACATTCGTCCCGGGGCAACCGGCGTACCCAATCGACGAGCGGCACAGCCGACCCCAGAACCGCCTCCAGAGCTTCTGACGCGCCCGGGTCCGGCAGATCGATCGTGAAGCCCCTGTCGTCGTGGAGCGTGGTCGGAGGCTCCATGACCAGCATTTCCTCGACGACCTCGATCGACAGGTCCAGCTCATCCGCGATCTCCCGTGCCGTGACTTCTCGTCCAAGGGCGGCTGTCAATCGCTGCCTCACCGACCGCACCAACCGTCGCCGCTCGGCCCGCGCCGCGCTCAGGGGTAGCGCCCCACACCGCGTCGCAGTGGCCCTCGCCACGGTCGCCCGGATCCAGGGGAGGGCATAGGTCGCGAATCGCACATCGTGGGTGTAGTCGAATCGGTCGACTGCCTGGATCAACCCACTCATGCCTTCGGAGAAGAGTTCGTGGGCGGACAAGCCGGTACGCCGCGCGGCCCGGTTGGCGACCATGGTCACGAGCCGCACGTTCGCGAGCACATAACGGTCACGGGCTTCCCGGCCTCCGGCAACGAGCAACTCCAGCTCGGTGTTGGTGGCGTCGCAGAAGGTCTCCTGATGGGCCAGCAGGTCTGCCGCCAGGATGCCGGCCTCGATGCTGCGAGCCAGCTCGGTCTCTTCGTCGGCGGTGAGCAGTGCCTCCGCCGGAATCATCACCTGGGTCATGCCCTCACCCTGCGCGGGCACCGGCCCGACGCACCGCCTTCGGCACCGCCTGTGGAGTCCTCATTCGGACAACACCGATCCGTCCGGTCCTCTGGCCAAACGGGCGCAGATGGGCTAGGTGTCAGTCGGTTGCGCCCACTGCGCGCACCTGGAGCTCCTTGCGATTGGCTTCGAGATCGAGCAGTTCGACGAACATGCGGTTGTAGGCCTGCTGATGCTCCACCGGATTGGTCCGCTGCAGCTTCGACTTGAGGTCGGCAATCGCCCGCGTCACGGTCAGCAGCCGGAGCTTGGCCGCATAGACCTCGACATAGCCCCGATCGGGATCGTGGAGGAAGTGTTCGACCGCCAACGCGACGACGAGTTGCTGAGCGGTGGCACTGGTCAGCACGCTCCGGACCCGATGGCTCCACTCCCCCTCGTTGGGCAGGCCTGCGGCGGCGAGGGCGCCTTCCCACACCGCACGATAGGCGGGGTGGGTGAAATCGCCGGCGGACAATCCGTCCCAGTCATCGCCCAACAGGTCGGGCCGCTGGATAACGAGCTTGCAGTATCCGCGCTCGACTGCCAGCCGCGGCTCCCTCGGATCGGGCCACGGCAGGTCATCGCTCGGTTTCTCGGTCGTCACCGCGACCGATTCGGGTTCGACGCGTTCGCGTCCGCCCCTGGACGCCCGGGCGACCTCTCGGCGTACCTCCTCGACATCGAGCCCAACCATCCCCGCCAGCTCGCGCACATAGCCCCCGACGAGGGAGGAATCGCGGATGCTGCCGACCAGGGGCGCCGCGGCCCGGAGAGCGGCCAGCCGCCCGTCGGCCCGATCGAGGTCGAATTGGCCGATCGTGTTGCCCATGACATAGCGATACAGCGGGATGCGACGTGCCACCAGCTCACGCACGGCGGCGTCGCCCTGCTGAAGCCGCAGGTCGCAGGGATCGAGACCGCTCGGCTCGACGGCCACATAGGTCTGGGTCGTGAAGCGCTGGTCGAACGTGAACACTTTGAGTGCGGCGGCCTGGCCGGCAGCATCACCATCGAACGTGAACACGATCTCCCCGGCGAACGCATCGCCACCCAGCAGCCGTTGGATGGTGCGGGCGTGATCCTCGCCGAACGCGGTCCCACACGAGGCCACCGCGGTGTCGACTCCTGACAGGTGGGCCGCCATCACATCGGTATAACCCTCGACGACAACGGCCTGCGACTTCTTGCCGATCGCCCGTCGCGAGAGATCGAGGCCATAGAGCACCTGCGACTTCTTGTAGACAGGGGTTTCCGGTGTGTTCAGATATTTGGCGGGCATGCGATCGTCGTCGAAGATCCGACGCGCTCCGAAACCGACGACCTGCCGAGCCGCATCCCGGATGGGCCACAGCAGCCGGCCCTGGAAGAAGTCCCACCCGGCTTCGCGCACCAGCCCCGCGCGGACAAGAACCGAGCGATCGAACCCGCGGGCACGCAGCAGATCGGCGAGCTCTTTGCCACCGCGAGGTGCCCAACCGATGCCGAACTGTTCGGCAGCTTCCCGATCGAAGCCACGGGAATCGAGGAACTGCCGTCCGGCCAGCGCGCCGGGACCCATCAGCTGGGCCGCATAGAATTCCGCCGCAACCTGGTTGGCCTCGAGGATGCGCGTACGCAGCCCCGGTTCGGCGCGAGGTCCGTCGCCGTCGACATAGCGCAACACCACACCGGTGCGGTCAGCGAGCTGCTCGACGGCCTCGACAAAGGTCACGTTGTCGTGCTTCATCACAAAGGCGATGGCGTCGCCGCCCTCGCCGCACCCGAAGCAATAGAACAGCCCCTTGGCGGGAGTCACCTGGAAGCTGGGGGTCTTCTCGTCGTGGAACGGGCACAGCCCCTTCATGGATCCGCCGCCGGCATTGCGCAGGGCAACGACCGCTCCGACCACATCATCGATGCGGGCACGACTGCGCACCTCGGCCACGTCTTCGTCCGAAATCCTCCCCGCCACGCGTGGAGTCTACGCCGGACCGCCGACACGTTCCGCCTCACAGAAACTCCACAGGACGCTCACATGATCCGGCGAGGCTTTCCGGCAAAGATTGGTCCACCGAAGCCGAACCCCGCGATCGAAGGGCCTGCCATGACTGATTCCCGCCGCGAGAGCACCGAGCCCGCCGAGCCCGCCGACAATGACGCCTATGTCGCAGCAGTCCATGATCGGGGCCTTCGGTTCGATCTGGGGACGCTGAGTCGCCGCAGTGCGCTGGGGCTGTTCGGTGGGCTGGGTCTGGCCGGGCTCACCGCTTGCGCCAGTGGCGCTCCTTCCGGAGCGAGTACGCCCGGTGCCGTCTCGCCCGCGGCCACGTCGGGCGCTGCAGCAACCACGACCACCGCGGCGCCAGCCTCGTCCGCGACAGCCGCATCTGCGACGACAGCCGCGTGCGTTGCCGAGGTCCCGAACGAAACAGCCGGCCCCTATCCGGGAGACGGCTCCAACGGCGCCAACGCGTTGACTACCGACGGGGTCGTCCGCAACGACATCAGGAGCAGTTTCGCTGGTGCGACCGGCACCGCCGAGGGTGTTCCGCTCCGGCTCCGGATGACCGTCCTCAACCTGGCGGATGCCTGCAAGCCGTTCTCCGGTGCGGCTGTCTGTCTCTGGCATGCGGATCGGGAGGGCAACTATTCGATGTATTCGAGTGCCGTCCGCAACGAGAACTACCTGCGCGGCGTGGCTGCCACCGACGCCAACGGCGTCGTGGAATTCGTCACGGTCTTTCCCGGCTGCTACCCCGGTCGGTGGCCGCACATGCACTTCCAGGTCTTCGAATCGGTTGAGGCCGCGATCTCCGGCCGACGTGAGATCGTCAAGACCTCCCAGATCGCGTTTCCCGAGGACGCGTGTCGCGCCGCGTACGCAGGCGAGGGCTATTCCACCAGCGCGTCCCACCTGACGCGCACATCGCTGCGGACAGACTCCGTCTTCAGAGAGGATGGCGGCGCGCGCCAGCTTGCCACCATGGGCGGCAGCAACGACGCCGGTTGGACGGCCGATCTCACCATCGCCGTGAACTGACCACTGCGGACGCCGGCGGCCCGCCTACGATGGCGCCCATGGCCCTTGTCCGGCGTACGCAGCGATGACCCCCACCGAACCGGGATTACCCCTCGCCATCGCCCTCGTGTTGCTGGTCGCCCTGGCGGTCGCGGTCTCGCTCGTCGCGCGCCTGCAGCTCAGTCGGCAGGTGGTGTGGGCGTCCGTCCGCGCAGTGCTGCAGCTCGCGGCGGTCTCGCTCATCATCACCGCGGCCCTGTCACACTTGGCGCTCGCCGCGGCCTTCGGTCTGGTGATGTTCGCAGTGGCGGTATTCACCTCGGCGGGGCGCTGCGGCGTACGTGATCGGTGGTGGTGGGTGACGGTCGCAATGGCGGCCGGAATCGTCCCGGTGCTGTTGATCGTGTTCCTGTCCGGCACCGCCCCACTCAATGGCGCGGCGCTGGTGCCGATCGCGGGGATCATCATCGGCAATACGATGACCGGTCACACGCTGGTCGGCCGCAAGGCCTTCGACGAGCTGCGGGGCACGGTTGGCAGTTATGAGGCCGGCCTCGCCATCGGCCTCGAGCGCCCGCAGGTCATCCGCGCCCTCATCGACCGCACGCGAGTGGAGGCGGTCATCCCCAACCTGGACTCGACCCGCACGGTCGGTCTGGTGACGCTTCCGGGGGCATTCGTAGGCGTTCTGCTCGGAGGCGGCAGTCCGATCGAGGCCGGAGCAGCCCAGTTGCTCGTGTTGTTCGGGATCGTCGCCGCCCAATTCGTCACCGTGACGGTGGCCGCAGAGCTCATCGGCAGTGCCCGCCTTCTGCCGGCGGATCTGCGCGAACGGCTCCGTCCCTGAGCCTCCCCTGATCGAGCCCGGAAGTGCAGGCATTCGGCATGACGGAGAGCCCTCCCTGGTGGTTGGCTCGAAGGAACACGAGGAGTCACGTCATGACCAACCAGACGCCCTGGCAGACCTATCGCAATCCGCATGATCCCACCGACCCCGAACCCTGGGGCCCGGCGGAATCGCTTCCCCGCACTGCCCCCCTCACCCTGCCGGATGAATCGGCTGATTCGGCGACGAGGAGTGCCGGACTTCCCAGCCGCCATGAGCGTGGCCATGGCCACGGGCGTCGACGCCGGACGGGGGCCGTGGTCGTGGTTGCCGCCGTCGGCCTCAGCGGGGCCTGGTACGCCGCTGGCCTGCTCGGGGCGACGGTCACCACGGAGGTAACAGGTGAGTTCAACCAGATGCAGGTCGTCGCCGCGGACGTGCCGGTCACGATCCGCTATGCCGATGTGGCCCGCCCCCAGATCATCGAGCGTCATCGACGAGGACAGTCCCGCCTGCAGCACAACGTGGTGAACGACCAGCTCGTCGTGGAGCACGGCGACCGGGGATTCACGTTCGGCTGGTCCAGGGAATCCCTGGAAGTGGTGCTGCCGCGGACGATGGCGGCCACGACCCCGGATGTCCAGGTCCGGACCACGACCGGTTCGATCGAGCTCGAGGGTGACTTCGGCTCGGCAGAAGCGACCGCCACGACCGGGTCGGTCGATGCCCGGGGCTCATTCGAGAACGTGCAGGCCAGGGCAACCACGGGCAGTGTCGATGTGCGGGGACGCAGCCCGCACGTCCGCGCCGAGACCACGACGGGGAGCGTCGATGTCGGGGTGGACGATGCCACGACCGTGCAGGCCAAGGCCAGCACCGGCTCGGTCGATGTCCAGGTGTCCGGGCCCAGCCCGGACCGCGTCGAGGCGCGCACCACGACCGGCAGCGTGGACGTTCAGCTCCCCGACGGGGCCTACAACGTGCAGGCCCGCGCCCGCACCGGCAGTGTCGATGTCCGCGCCCGACAGGATGCCGCCTCCCCGCACGTCGTTATAGCCGAAACCACCACCGGTTCGATCGACGTGCGGTGACCCTGAACGAGAACCGGCCCCCGCATCCCGAGGGATGCAGGGGCCGGACCGATTTCAGGCACAGGGCGCTCAGACGGAGGACAGTGCCTCGTCCTTGGGCGCGGCAGCCGGCGTACGCGGCTCACCGAGCAGGTTGCGATCCAACTGGAAGAGGACCTGGATGGTCTTCGCCTGCGTCGCAAGCACAACGGCCAGGAGCACGAAGTGTGCCACCGAGAACATCGGGACGATGTCGGTCCTGACCAGGCCCCAGTGGATGAAGAACATGCTCAGCACGGCGAAGGCCACACCCGGGCAGATCAGGCCATAGGACGGGATGCTGCCCTCGTTGCCACGAACGAAGCGAGCGAAGTAGCCCTGGCGACGCATGACGGCCCAGCCGACGAGACCCATCACGATCTGCGCCGCGACCAGCAGACCCAGCACCACGAAAGTGATCACCGGGTTGAGCTCGGTGCCGAGCAGGTTGTGGCTGACACCGGAACCGAGGCGAACGAAGGTGATGCCGACGAGGGTCAGGATCGGAATACCCATCCACAGGGTGGGGCCCGCCTCCAGCGCCAGGCCCTTGCGCAGGATGGCGTTGAAGCTCACCGGGAGCTTGATCATGATCCACGCGGCGGCGGCTGCCAGGAACACGAAGCTGCCGAACATGCCGATCACCGAGGTGGCGGTGACCTTGCTCATGGCGGCGGGCGCGGCGTACCCGACGGCGACCATCACGAAGGCGAAAGCGGGCAGCAGCTGCGAGAAGTGGTTGGTGTCTTCGATATCGAAGCCCCGGTGGGAGATCACGCGCGCCAGGTAACGACCGAAGATGAAGAAGGCCATCGCACCCACAGCGGTGAAGCCGGCCAGCGCGAACGGGAACAGCCATTCAACGTTGTTCCACAGCCCCGGCACCGCCAGCAGACCGAGGATGAACAGCACGTTGATGGTCATCGACAGAGTGAGCGGCATTGCCATGATGCTCACCTCTGCGTTGGAGTTCCGGAGATTCGAGTACGCCGGGCTCTTGCGGAGCTCATTGAATGCCTTGATGTTGGCGGCCAGCATCCGGAAGTGCTTGATCATGAAGAAGGCAATCGCCACGAGGGCGAGGCTCGTCATGCCCTGAAGGCCGAGGCCCTCGTTCTGATACACCGCGACCACGTCGGTGAACGTGGGCATGGGGCGACCCGGATGCGGGATCAGGAACATCAGATACATGAAGAACGACACCGACAAGCCACCGGGGCCGAGGGCGCCGAGGAAGTACAGCGGCTTGTAATCATGGGCGAACCGGGGCACGGTCTGCTCCTTCCGTCTGAGGAACGATGATTCATATACCTACTGGGGTATTTCCCTATTAGGGTAATCATACCCCTGGGGGTATAGTCAATACCGTTCTGCACACCGGAACCGGAAGGCAAACACATGGCAGACGTCGTCGTACTTGGAGCAGGGGTCGCGGGCCATACAGCGGCACTGCACGTCACGCGCATGTTGCGCAAGGAAGTGGGCGCGGGCGAGCACAGAGTGACCGTGGTCAGCCCCAACTCACAATGGAACTGGATCCCGTCGAACATCTGGGTCGGCGTCGGCAAGATGGGCCACAAGGAGGTGGTCTTCCCCCTCGAACCCGTTTACAGGAAGAAGGGCATCCGATTCCTGCAGGCGAAGGCGACCGCGCTCTGGCCCCAGGGCGACAGCGAGAGCTCCCGACCGGGCGTGGACATCCACTACACGGGGCAGGGTCGTTCGGAACAGACCGAACGCATCCGCTATGACTACCTCATCAACGCCACCGGTCCGCAATTGCGGTTCGAGGCCACCCCGGGCCTGGGCCCGGAAGGGCACACTGCCTCGGTCTGCACCGCGGACCATGCTGTCGAGGCGGCAGACGAACTGACCCATGTCATCGCCCGCCTGAAGGCCGGCGAACGGCAGACCCTCATCGTGGGCATGGGCCATGGCACCTGCACCTGTGAAGGCGCTGCGTTCGAGTATGTTTTCAACGTCGATCATGAGCTGCGCGAGGCCGGCGTTCGCGACCTCGCCCGACTGGTCTATCTGACCAATGAAGCCGAGCTCGGCGACTTCGGAGTCGGCGGCATGACCTTCGACGAGCAGGGTTATCAGACTTCCAGCGCTCTCTGGACCGCATCGTTGTTCCGCGAACGCAACGTCGAAGCCATCCTCGGGGCCCACGTCACCCGCGTGGAGAAGGGCGTCGTGCATTACGAGACGCTGGCGGGAACCCATCACTCGATCGACTTCGATTTCGCCATGTTGCTTCCTCCTTTCGGAGGGGTCCCGCTCAAGGCGTACGACGCCGAGGGCGCGGACATGACGGCCGAGCTGTTTGCGCCGAATGGCTTCATGAAAGTAGATGCGGACTACACGCAGAAGCCCTTCGAGGAATGGAAGGCGGCCGATTGGCCCGAGACCTACCAGGCGCCGGGATACGACAACATCTTCGCCGTCGGCATTGCCTTCGCTCCGCCCCACCAGATCTCGCGGCCGCGCACGAGCCCGAACGGAACTCTGATCGCCCCGGCACCGCCGCGGACGGGTATGCCATCCGGGATCATGGGCAGGGTCGCCGCCGAATCCATCGTGGATCGACTTCGCAAGGGACCGAGCGTCCCCGCGCACAAGGCCTCGATGGCACGCATGGGAGCCGCCTGTGTCGCCTCTGCGGGAGCGGGTCTGCGGCGCGGCTCGGCCGCTGCCATGACCATGATGCCGGTCGTCCCCGACTACGAGCGCTACCCCACCGGCCGCGACCTGGCGCATACCCGGGGAGAGATCGGACTGGGTGGCCACTGGGTGAAATACATGCTGCATCACCTGTTCCTGCACAAAGCCAAGGGCCGCCCCGGGTGGCAGTTCATTCCGGAATGAGAGGCATTCACACATGACCAACACGCCCGAATCCACGCCGGCGCTCCCCGCAGTCGTTGCTGACCTCTCGGGGGCTCCGCTACCGACCACGCAAACGCTTCGGCAACGACGCTCGCTGCCGTTCCAGGCGCTTCGGTTCCTCACCTTCAACACGCGCATCATGCGCATGGTGCTGAAGGGTCACTGAACCGAAGGCCGGACATCGGTCACGGCTATGGCCGACGGTCTATTCCCTGGGGGAGCTTGGCCGTCGGCCACTTCAATACGCGTTGGGCCGTGTCGAAGGCGTACCGGTCGGTCATGCCGCCCAGCCAGGTGACCGCAGTCCGAACTGCCTCTTCACTGCCCGGGTCGGCTGCGACCTCCCAGGGAATATCGCGGGGATGCTCGGCGAAGTGATCGACCAGCGCGCGGAGCACGGCCACCACCGCGGAGGCCTGCGCGACTGATTCGGGTCGCGTATAGATCCGCTCATAGTTGAACGCGCGCAGGCCGGCCAGTGCGGCTGCGGGCTCGGCGGCCATGCCGATCTGCCCGCTCTCGGCCACTGCATCGATCACCGCATGGACGAAGGTGCGCAACTGGTCGCGGCGCGTTCGCCCACAGATCGCCGCCACATCACCCGGGATGTCATCGATCCCGACGATCCCGGCATGGATTGCGTCCTCCAGATCGTGGGCGCAATAGGCGATCCGGTCGGCCCAGGACACGATCTCGCCCTCCACCGTGCCGGGGGCCGGGCGCGACCACGAATGGTTGCGGATCCCGTCCAGCGTCTCCGCACAGAGATTGAGCGGCGCCAGGACCACGTTGGCTCCCCACGGACCGTGGTCGTAGCCACCGGAGATATAGGGGTCGAACGCATCCTCCGAAGCATGACCGCCCGGGCCATGGCCGCAGTCGTGCCCGAGCGCGATCGCCTCCGTCAGGCTCACGTTCGCACCCACTCCGCGGGCGATCGACGTGGCCACCTGGGCGACCTCGAGTGCATGGGTCAGCCGTGTGCGCTCATGATCGGCCGGGTGCACGACCACCTGTGTCTTGCCCGCCAGTCGGCGGAAGGCCGTCGAATGCACGATGCGGTCGCGGTCGCGCTCGAAGCAGGTGCGCTCGGGATCGGGCTCTTCTTCGGTGGCCCGGTTTCCGGCGCCACGCGCCAGGGTCGCGCCGGAGCTGAGCAGTGCCGCCTCGCGTTCCTCCCGCGCCTCGCGGCCCAACGGGCTGCCCAGGCGTACCCCTGCACTCGAGTCCCGATGCGCACGCACGAGCGGCGAATCGGAGTCGTGACCCGCCATCGTGGCGGCCCACTGGATCGCGCGGGGAAGAGGTTCGGAGGATTCGGAGTCGCCCACGGCCGCGACCTTACCCGGAACGGGGGTACGCCGCCGGGTCGGGGGAATCGCTCCCCCGCCGCGGCGGCGTACTCATCGGTCGGCTCAGACCTTGATGCAGACGTTGGTCAGCTCGGTATAGAAATCAAGACCGTGGACACCACCCTCGCGGCCGATTCCGGACTGCTTCATGCCGCCGAAGGCGGTCCGCAGGTCTCGGAGGAACCAGCTGTTGACCCAGACGATGCCTGCCTCCAACTGAGGTGCCACGCGGTGGACGCGGGAGGCATCAGTGGTGAAGAAGGTCGCTGCCAGGCCATATTTGGTGTCGTTCGCCAGCTTGATGACCTCATCCTCGTCGGTGAACGGGATCAGCGTCGTGCACGGGCCGAAGATCTCCTCAGTGGCCGTCCTGGAGTCGTGGGCCAGCCCGGTCCAGATGGTTGGCTCGACCCAGGATCCACCGTCCCGCTCGTCACCGAACTTCGGCGCACCGCCGCCGGTCACGATGGTGGCCCCCTCCTGTTCGGCCAACTGATAGTAGGACAGGACCTTGTCACGGTGCTCGTCGGAGACGACGGGCCCGAGGTTGGTCTGTTCCTCGTCGGGATAGCCGTAGCGCAGCGTGTTCTCGGCATAGTCCTTCAGCCGGTCGCGCACCTCGTCGAAGATCGACTCGTGCACATAGACCCGCTCGGTGCCGAGGCAGACCTGACCGGTGTTGAGGAAACAGGACCGGCCCAGCTCGGGGATGGCCACATCGAGATCGGCGTCCTCGAAAACGATGCCCGGGTTCTTGCCACCCATCTCCATCGAGGAGGCCTTCAGGGTGGGCGCAATCGCCTGGAGGATGATCGAACCGGTGAGGGTCTCTCCGGTGAAGGTGATGCCGTCGATGTCGGGATGGGAGGTCAGCAACGCACCGGTGTCGCCATAGCCGTGCACGACGTTGTAGACGCCCTCAGGCACTCCAACCTCGTTCATGACCTCGCCGAGCAGCGTGGCGGTCGAGGGCGTCACCTCCGACGGCTTCACCACGACGGTGTTGCCACAGGCCAGCGCCGGGCCCACCTTGAAGGTCATCAGCAGCAACGGCAGGTTCCACGGCGAAATCACGCCGATCACGCCGCGGGGGCGGCGAAGGCCATAGTTGAGCGCCCCAAGCCCGTCGGGGGTGTCCAGCCGGAAGGTCTCGGTCGGGTGCTCCTTGAGGACGTCCGCAAACGCGGCAAAGTTGGCGCCACCCCGAGGGATGTCGACATGGGAGGCAACCGAATAGGGCTTGCCCGTATCCAGCACCTCGGCCTCGAGGAAATCATCGAAGCGCTTCTCCACGCCCGCAGCGATAGCCCGGACCATCTTGGATCGCTCGGCCTGGGCCATCTTGCCCCACGGGCCACTCAGCGCTGCCCGGGCGGCAGCGACGGCCGCGTCGACCTCCGCCTGCCCCGCCTTGAAGGCCCTCGCCGTCACTTCACCCGTGATCGGATAAAGGACGTCGAAGGTTTCGCCGGTCTCGACATATTTGCCATTGATGAAGTTCGGCAGCTCCCGAACGGTGATCTCTTTGCGCATGGAAAATTCCTTTCCCTGGGAGTTCGATTCCTGCTGGGGCCTGATAGTGGACAGGCCCTGGCCGGGGGTCAGCCCGGCTGCGGCGCGGTCGGGGCGAACGTCTCGGTGTTCACCCCGACCGGCTCTGCCGCGGGTGCTGCCTGTGAGTGCGTGAGGCAGCAGTCACAACGGTGCGGCCCTGCCAGCAGATCGGAGAAGACTTGTCAGCTGGCCGCGATATGGGGCGTCAGGCGCCCTTGTCCGGATCCGCGCCACCCTCGATGGTGACCGATCCGAGCGTGCCGAAGCGGACCTCGACAGTGGATCCCGGCGGGGAGAAGACGGCATCGGTGATGCCGCCGGTCAGAACCACCTGCCCAGGTTCGATCGCCAGTCCTCGCCGCGCCAGATCGTTGGCGGCAAGGGCGAGCGCCTCACCCGGATGGCCCTGGACGTCCGCACCCGTGCCGGTCTGTTCGAGCTTGCCGTCGACATAGACCTCAACGGTCTCGGCGATCAGGTCGATGTCGTCGGGGCTCACCGCGTTCTCGATCACGACATAGGCACCGCTGGAGGCGTTATCGGCGACGACGTCCCCCGCCCGGAAGCGGAAGTTGCGATAGCGCGAGTCGATAACCTCCGCGCCGCCGGCCACGGACTCGACCGCAGCCATCGCCGACTCCCGTGTGACCCCCGGACCCTGGAGGCGATCCTTCATCACGAACACGATTTCGGGCTCGATGCGCGGATGGATCAGCTTGGCCTGGGGCACCGGATCCCCCACAGCCATGACCATGTCATCGGTCACCCACGCCACGAATGGCGCATGGACATTCATCCGGCGCTGCTTCGCCTCACTGGTCAGGCCAAGCTTCACGCCCAGCAACTTCTCACCCCGAGCGAGGCGCTTCTCGAGATTCGCGTCCTGGATGCGATAGCCGGTGTCGACATCCAACTCGGGCCACTCGTCGGTGAAAGGTTCACGATCTCGACGCTCGGCCTCACAGGCAAGCAGTTCTGCTGCGACGCTTTCCTCGTCCCACTTCGCCATGGATCCTCCTTGATGATGGCTGGTGACCATAACGTTACCCACCGCTCCGCGGGCTTGGGCAAGCCCAGACGCAATCAGGATCGTCCTGCACGAATTCGGACCAGATCGTGTGCGATTCGCCGCGCGGAGCGCTGGAGCAACTGGACCAGCAGTGGCAGTCGGGGCTCCATCTCGTGTCGCCGCCCGAAGAAGGACAGGGCGGCCTGGGCCTCACCGGGGCTTTCCATGATCGGCACTGCGACGCTGGCCGAACCCTCGAACGATTCATCGGAACTGGTGGCGTACCCGCGCTTGCGGACGCCCCTGAGCACCGATTCCCACTCGGCGGCGGACCGGACCGTGTTGCGGGCCCGCGGGGGGAAGCCCGCGGCCAGCCGGGCCGAAGCAAGCTCGGGATTCCAGGCAGCGATCGCCTTGCCGGAGCTCGCCACATGGGCGGGCAGACGTCGGCCCCACTCGTTGAGGTTGCGCCCGGACTCCGACGAGTCCATGCGCTCGATGAAGACGACATCCGCCCCATCGACCAGGGACAGGTTCACCGTAAGGCCGGTGCGGCGATTCAGGTCCAGGCAGATGGGGCGCCCGGCAATGCGCAGGGGGTTCCGGATCTGGGCCAGATGCCCGAATTCGAAGAGGTGCAGGCCGAGGTGATACCGGCCGGACTCCGGATCCTGTTCGATGAAACCGCGGCTCCGCAACGTCGACAACAGCCGATGCGCAGTGCTCTTGGCTATTCCCAGGCGTCGTGCGATATCCGAGACACCGAGTTGCTCGTTCGTGGCGAAGCATTCGAGAAGGTCGAGCGCTGCTGCCACAGACCTCAGCCCGCCGGGTTCGTCGGCCTGCTTGGGCGTGTTGGCGTGCCATGCCTCGTCCATGCCCGCCATTCGATTACCTCCACACCCGCTGCTTGCCTGCATTCTTGCGAGGCTTGACGCACCCGGGCAACGAAACCGGCAAAGATCGCGTACGCAGAACGGCCCGGATCCCCACGCATGGGGGATCCGGGCCGTCCAGGTGACTCAGACGACCGCGTCAGCGCCGGCCTGGGCGACGATCGCATCCTCTTCGGCCGAACCGCCGGAGACACCGACCGCGCCGATGACCTCATCGCCAGCCTTGATCGGCACGCCGCCGCCGAACATGATCAGGCGGTCGCGGTGGGGGAAGCTGCGCAGCAACCCGGGATCCGGGTCGCCGGAAAGTGCGGGCACCCACTGGGACGTGGGCAGGCCGTTGCCGATCACAACGGAGTAGGCCTTGTCCTGGGCGATACCGCTGGAGATGAGCATCGCGCCGTCCATGCGCTCGAACGAGACCAGATGGCCACCGGCGTCGACGACGGCAATGTTCATCCGGGTGTTCATCTCCTGGGCCTTGGCCAGGGCAGCATCGAGAGCCGCGCGGGCGCCGGCGCGGGTGAGGTTCTTCTGGGAACGGATGAGATCAGACATGAAGCCTTCCTGAGCACTCGGAAATGGGGTCGCTGGAAACAGTACTCACCCCTGCCCGCAAGGACAGGGGTGAGTGGCTGGGGTCCTACCGATTGGATCAGGTGAAGACGGTCGTGAAGCGCTCGTTGAGCTCACGGGCGTGATAGAAGATGCCCTTGCCAATCTGATCGGCGGTCCAGGTCACCATCGGCCGGTCGCGATGCGACATCAGACCACCGGCGAAGACCTCGTTGCGGTTGCCGGACGGGTCGAAGAAATAGACCGTGCGGCCACGAGTGATGCCGTGGCGCGTCGGGCCGATGTCGATCGGGGTGTCGTCCATGGCCATGAGGTCAGCCGCGCGGCCGACTTCGTTCCAGTCCTCCAAGCGGAAGGCGAAGTGGTGAATACCGCCCTGCGGGCCATTCAGAACAGCCATCTGGTGATAGATGTTGTTGTTGGTCATCCACACAGCGATCGTGTCGGCATCGGCCTCAAGGGTCGTATCGACGCGCTCGGTGGTGAAGTAGTCGAAGGCGGCCTTGAAGAAGGCCTCCTGCTCCTTGACGTTGGGGGTGCTCATCAGAGCGTGGTCGAGGCAGGGAACGCCGATGCCGACCAGGTGACGCGGGAAAGCCTCGGGGTTGTGGGTGCCGACCTCGGTGCCGTATTCGGTCATCGAGTGATAGACCTCGAGGGTGTGACCCGACGGGCCGACCATGCGAATGCCGTCGCCGACCTCGGGGTTGTCACCCGCGGACATGCGCTCGACGGTCGCGCCGAAGGCCTGGGCCTTCTTCTCGATCTCGGCGATGTCATCTTCGTATTCGACCTTGTAGCCGAACTTGGTGACGCCGACGCCGCCCTCTTCGAGAACCACCGAGTGGTGATCCCACTCGTCCCAGCCCTTGTACCAAACCTTGTTGCCCTCGGCCTTGACCTCATAGAGACCAAGCAGGTTGGCGTAGTGGTTCTTCGCCTCTTCCATGTCGGTCACCTTCATGTGAATGTAACCGAGTCGCATGATGCCCATTCCCGTACTCCTTTGTCCGTGGGCGATCCCGCCGATCAGGCGGCAGGCGGGTGCAACAGCGGGTTGGTCACCCGCAGGGCTGACTTCATCAAGGTGATCCTGATGTCACCCTGGGGAACGGCCCGGCAGCCCAAGCACACTCCCTCCTCCCGCTCTTCCAACGGGAGGGCAGTTTCTGCGACGGGTCGATTGTGTTCGATCAAGCCTTCGTCAACGCGAACCTTGCAGATGCCACATCCACCGCGCTTGCAGCCGAGGAGGAATGTGTATCCATTCTTGTTGAGGGCCGCCATGATGGTGTCACCCTCAGTGACTGGGACCTTGATCCCATTCGGTTCGACGATAATCTCCGGCACTGACCAAACCTCTCTCCCCCGGCTCCACGCTCAGCCAGTCCATGAAGCTGCCCCAAACTTTTCAGGTCCCAGCACCTTTCGGTGCAACCGTTCCTGATAGCAGAACGAAACGCGGCACAGCCTACGTGACCTTGGTCATACAGGGAATTCTGGTCCCATAACCGGACACTCTGCACAGCTCGGTCGACAACTACTGCGGCCGGTGTCAGCCCCCGGATACGTCCGTTTCGGCGGCACTCAGGTCGAGGGCGAGCCCGGAGGTGTCGTCCAGCCACCCTTCCGGCATGACGACCTTGTCACGCGGCGTGCCCTGTCGTCCCCGCGGTACGCCCAGTTCGCGGACTGGGAACGGCGCGCTCGGGTCGAGTCGTTGGAGCTGTTCATCGAGATCGGCGAGGCTGGACACCATCCCGAGGCCTCGGCGTACCTCTCCGCCGATCGGATAACCCTTGAAATACCACGCCATGTGCTTGCGCAGGTCGGTCAGTCCACGTTGCTCACCCATAATCGTTGCCAGGAGTTCACCATGGCGGCGTACCGTCGCAGCGACCTCACCCAGAATCGGCAGCGCCCGTCGCTCGATTCCGGCGAACGCGTCTGCAAGATCTCTGAACAACCAGGGTCGGCCGAGGCAACCGCGACCGATGACGACGCCGGCGATTCCGGTGTGCTCGACCATTCTGAGCGCCGTTTCGGCCTCCCAGATATCGCCGTTGCCGAGGACGGGAATATCCACTTCGGCGACGAGTTCGGCGATCGAATCCCAATCGGCCTCACCCGAATAGGCTTGGGCCACCGTCCGGCCGTGCAGGGCGATCGCGGCACATCCGGAATCCTGGGCAATGCGCCCGGCATCGAGAAAAGTCAGGTGCTCGGAATCGATGCCTTTGCGGGTTTTCATCGTGACCGGAACACCGTAACGATCAGCGGATTTCACTGTGGCGGCGAGGATTGCGCGCAGACGATCCCGCTTCCACGGCAGCACGCCACCGCCACCCTTTCGGGTTACTTTGGGGACGGGGCAACCGAAGTTCAGGTCAACGTGGCCGATGCCGAATTCGTTGCAGAGAATCTCGGTCGCGTGCGCCATTGTCTCGGCGTCCACGCCATAGAGCTGGACCGAATGCAGAGTCTCTCCGGGATCGAAGGCCAGCATCTGGAGCGATTTGCGGTCGCGCTCGACGAGGCCGCGCGACGTGATCATCTCGCAGACGAACAGGCCCTTGCGGCCGCTGTCGGGGTGGCCCCCGGCCTCTGCCTGCTCACGACACAACTGCCGATAGGCCGCGTTGGTGACCCCCGCCATCGGGGCCAGGACCACCGGTGTGGTCGTCGCGACAGCGCCCGATCGCGAGGGCGCGTCGAGTGTGAGCGGTGCCAGCACGGTGGGAGCGGTCATGGTGCCTCTCGGGTCGGGAACCGACCCAGTGTATGCGCTCCCGCGCCTGTCAGGTGCGACGCGTCTTCCGGACGGTCAGGTCGCGTCGCGACTCGTCAACAAGCCCTTCGGACCGATAGTGAACCAATAGTCGGACACGCTGCAGCGGACTCCCTCACGCCTTGCCTCACAGCGATGCGAACCAATCTCGATGTATTTGCCGTTCTTCAGGACTCGGGGATCGGTCAACGTATAGCGAGGCGATCTGAGACAGCTCGTCTGCACGGGTGTGGCCATGCCCTCCGACATGTCGACCGTCGGTCGCCGATCGGGCGGTGCACATCAATGCCTTCCTTCGCAATGGTGAAGCCGCGCTTGCTCTCGAGCTGGTAGCAAGCGATGTGGGCCGTCGTCGACTCACAGCGGAAGCCGTCGATCTCCAACGCTGAGCCATAGGGCAGGACCTTGCCCCGCTCCCCGACATAGAAGCCCTGGTTCACGCACTGCGCCACCACCGGACGGGCATCGAGCGAGATCGTCACGGAAGCCGCGAGACTGTCCGGGTCATTGCACTCGGGCATGTTGGCGACGACCACCGCCGCCTGGCACCCCAATCCGAGCTCGGGCTGGTCGGGGTAGTAGCCACAGGACAGGTTCCCGCTCGGCGACCTGAAGTAGTAGGCCTCTTGCTCCTTGTAATCTCCCGCGTTCACGGTGGTGAACTCCGTTGTCGGCGTGGTCGTTGCCCGTCCGGGGGTGTCCGAGGCCGCAGGGGTAGCAGGGGAAGAAGTCGTCGGGGCTGTAGGAATCGTCTGTGTCCCGGCTGTCGGCGCTGGATCACGGTCGGTCGGCGTACTCGAACACGCGCCGACGACGAGCGGGACGATGACGAACAGGGCGAGAAGTTCGGCGACTCATGACACGAGTCTTTCTCCTCGCCGGGCCTCTGGGCGGGACTCTGCGGGAACGCAGACCACCCCAAGAACGCCACAGGGCCGGACCCAACGGATCCGGCCCTGTGCCAGCAGGGAGAAGAGGTCAGCAACCAACGAGGCGCTGGGCGAGGTAGCCCTCGACCTGGTCGAGCGCCACGCGCTCCTGGGCCATGGTGTCGCGGTCGCGAATGGTGACGGCCTGATCCTCGAGAGTGTCGAAGTCGACGGTGATGCAGTACGGCGTGCCGATCTCGTCCTGGCGCCGGTAACGACGGCCGATGGCCTGCGCATCGTCGAAGTCGACGTTCCAGTGCTGACGCAGGGCAGCGGCCAGGTCCTTGGCCTTCGGCGACAACTGCTCGTTGCGCGACAGCGGCAGGACAGCCACCTTCACCGGCGCGAGTCGCTTGTCGAGTTTGAGAACAGTGCGGATATCGGTGCCGCCCTTGGCGTTGGGGGCCTCCTCCTCGGCGTACGCATCCACCATGAACGCCATCAGCGACCGGGTCAGGCCGGCGGACGGCTCGATGACATAAGGAGTCCAGCGCTCGTTGGCCTGCTGGTCGAAATATTGCATCTGCTTCTCCTTGCCGGAATGCTCACCGTGCGTGGAGAGGTCGAAGTCGGTGCGGTTGGCGATGCCCTCCAGCTCGCCCCATTCGGAGCCCTGGAACCGGAAGCGGTATTCGATATCGACGGTCCGCTTCGAATAGTGCGACAGCTTCTCCTGCGGGTGCTCATAGAGCCGGAGGTTGTCGCGGTCGATGCCGAGGCCTGTGTACCAATCAACCCGGGCGTCGATCCAGTGCTGGTGCCACTCCTCGTCCGTGCCGGGCTTCACAAAGAACTCGAGCTCCATCTGCTCGAACTCACGTGTCCGGAAGATGAAGTTGCCGGGCGTGATCTCGTTGCGGAACGACTTGCCGACCTGGCCGATGCCGAACGGCGGCTTCATGCGTGCGGTCGTCATCACGTTGGCGAAGTTCACGAAGATGCCCTGGGCGGTCTCCGGACGCAGGTAGTGCAGGCCCGACTCGTCCTCGACCGGGCCGAGGAACGTCTTCAGCAGGCCGTTGAACTGACGCGGCTCGCTCCACTGCTCCTTGGCACCACAGTTGGGGCACGCGATGAGCGCGGTGTCGACGTTGTCGGGGTTGTCGATGCCCTTCTTCTCGGCGTACTCCTCCTGCAGGTGATCCTCGCGGAAGCGCTTGTGACAGGACTTGCACTCGATGAGCGGATCGACGAATGCCTTGAGGTGGCCGGAGGCCTCCCACACCTTCGAGGGCAGGATGACCGACGAGTCGAGACCGACGACATCATCACGACCGGTGACCATCGTGCGCCACCACTGCCGCTTGATGTTCTCCTTCAGTTCCACGCCATAGGGACCGTAGTCCCAGGCCGACCGCGTACCGCCGTAGATCTCTCCACAGGGGAAGACGAAACCACGGTCCTTGCAGAGATTGATGACCTTGTCGAGCTTGGTCTGGGGCGCCACGTGAACTCCTCGTTGCCTGGTCGCGCGCCGGAGCACGCGACCCACGGGCACCCGGCTGGCGCCCGCTTCGGTCCAGCGCTCAGGCTAGCGGACACCTGCGGGGTCCAGCGCGTCGCGCGGCACGCCTTGTCGAGTACGCCCGCCCCGCCGCGTCCGTTCAGTCCCCGCGGGGCCGGTTTTCGCCGACTTCCTCGGGCGATGCGTACGCCGTGGGCTCATCGATCGCCCGGGACAGCAAGGGCACGACGACCGACTTGGACTCGAAGCCCCCGAGCGCGCGCCGATAGGACCCGACGTTCTCCCAGCGGCTCACCATCACCCAGAGTTCAGGATCGTCCAGGTTGAGTCCGAGCTCGATGCCGAGGCAGCCGGGCTTGGCTCCGAGGATCTCTATGGCGGGCTGGAGTTCGCGGTCGAAGCCCGGGCCCGCGCGGAAACGATTCACAACGATCACGGGATGGACTCTAGGCGAGTGGCCGAGGGTGCGCCGAAGCCTCGACTCTTCTTATTGATTTCCATTTTCAACATCAAGATGGCACGATCGTCCTCATGCTTCGAACCCTGCGTACCCCTGCGCTCGCCCTCGCCGCCTCCGCCCTCCTGCTCACCACCGCCTGCGGTGAATCCGGAACTCAAGCCGGGACGGGTGCTGCCGCGGGCGATGGGCTCAAGGTCGTGGTCGGGTTCTATCCGCTCCAGTTCGCAGCCGAGCGGGTCGCCGGCGATGCGGCCACCGTGACCAACATGACCCAGCCCGGCGCGGAAGCGCACGATCTCGAACTCACCCCGCGCCAGATGGCCGCCCTCGGCGAGGCTGATCTGGTCATTCACGTGAAGGGGTTCCAGCCCGCCCTCGATGAGGCCATCGTCCAGGCGAAGCCGAAGAACGTTCTCGACGTGGCAACGATCGTCGACATGCACGAGATGAACGCCGACGGCTCACACGTCCACGCAGAGGATCAGCACGCCGACGACCAGCATGCGAACGAGCACGCGGAGCCGGCTGCCCCCACCCCGCAGGAGACCCACCACACAGGCGATGGCCACGACCACGGCGACTTCGACCCGCACGTCTGGCTCGATCCAACGAACATGGTGAAGATCACCGAGGCGACGGCAAGCGCTCTCGGTCAGGCCCGGCCGGACGACGCATCGACGTTCACGGCCAACGCAACGTCGCTCACCTCCGAGCTGACGACCCTCGACGAGAGCTTTGCCAGCGGTCTGAGGACCTGCGAGCGCTCCGAGTTCGTCACCTCCCACGCGGCCTTCGGCTATCTCGCGGATCGCTATCACCTCACCGAGATCGGCATCCGGGGGCTCAATCCCGAAGCGGAGCCGAGCCCGGCGCGCTTGGCGGAGGTGCAACAGCTGGCTCGCCAGCACGGCATCACCACGATCTTCTATGAGACAACCGTGTCCCCCGCCGTAGCCGAGGCGATCGCGGGTGACCTCAAGTTGAAGACCGACGTGCTCGATCCACTCGAAGGCCTGTCCGCTGATTCACGCGGAAGCAACTACCTTGAGGTCATGAACGCCAACCTCACCGCACTGAAGGCGGCCAACGGGTGCAGCTGAGCAATCCTTCGACGACCCCGGACCCGACGGTCCCCCGCGATTCGGTGATCGCGATCCGGGACGTCGAGGTGACCCTCGGTGCCACCACAGCCCTGGCTGGGGTCACCACGACGATCCACGCGGGTGAAGCCGTGGCGCTGCTCGGTGCCAACGGTTCGGGCAAGTCGACCATGCTGCGAGCCATCCTCAAACTCGTCGCCCACAAGGGCTCGGTCGACCTGTTCGGGGTGCCCCAGTCCCGCTTCCGCGACTGGCACCGAATCGGCTACGTCCCGCAGTACGCCGACCCGGCCCTCCAGCGGGCGACCGTTCGCGAGGTCGTCTCGACTGGCCGACTGGCTCATCGCCGGCCGTTCACCCTGCCCAGCCGTGCCGAGAGGCGCCTTGTCAACGAACTCATCGAGCAGGTCGGCCTCGCCGGCCGCGAGGGCTGGGAGCTCGCCGAACTCTCCGGGGGGCAGCAGCAGCGAGCCCGGATCGCCCGCGCGTTGGCCACCGGACCGCAGTTGCTCGCACTCGACGAGCCCCTGGCGGGCCTCGACATGGCGTCCCAGGAAGGACTCGCCGCCCTCCTGCGCCGACTCAAGGGCCGCGGCATGGCCATGCTGGTCGTGCTCCACGAGATGGGCCCGCTCGCTGGCCTCATGGACCGCGCGCTTGTCCTCGACCACGGTCATCTGGTTCACGACGGACCGCCCCTGACCGAAGGCAGTGTGTCCGCCCTATCCGGTGCGCTGCCTGTGCACGACCATTGCGACCACCCGGACCACCACCACAGCCAAGGCGATCACGCGCACCACGAGAACGAACATCACGGCCACAACGAGCACGGCCATGGCGAGCACGCGCCGGACTCCCCCGCTCTGCTGCCCGGCCTGATCGACGGGCTGGGTGAGCGCCCATGAATCTCCTGGACTATGCGTTCATGCAGCGCGCATTGTTGACGGCATTGCTGACGGGCCTGATGGCCCCGGCAATCGGCACCTATATCGTCCAGCGCCGCCTCAGCCTGCTCGGTGACGGCCTCGGCCACGTGGCCATCGCCGGCGTGGGCCTGGCCGTGATGACCGGCACCGCCCCACTGCCGCTGGCGATCGTCGTCTGCATTGCAGGCGCGGTCGCCGTGGAGTTGTTGCGCCAGTTCGGCAAGGCGACCGGTGATGTCGGCCTGGCCATCCTCTTCTATGGGGGCCTCGCCGCCGGCGTACTCATGGCCGGCGTCGCCGGGCAAGGTGCCGCAGCCCTCAGCCAGTATCTTTTCGGCTCCCTCACCACCGTCTCCACCGAGGACGTCTGGTGGGTCGGCATCCTCTCTCTCATCGTCCTGGTCGCCACGGTCGGCCTGACGCCGCAGCTGTTTGCGGTGTCGACGGACGAGGAGTACGCCAAGGTGCTCGGCCTGAAGACGCGCTTCTACAACCTGCTCGTGGTCATCCTGGCCGCCATCACGGTGAGCGTGGCCATGCGGACCGTCGGGCTGCTGCTCGTCAGCGCGCTGATGGTCGTCCCGGTGGCCTCGGCCAGCAACCTGGTGCGCGGTTTCACCGCGGCTCTGTTCGCCGCCATGGCACTCGGCGTACTCACCGCCGTCGGCGGCACCGTCGGTTCGTTCTATCTCGACACGCCTCCTGGTGCCCTGATCGTCATGTTGGCGATTGCCGTTTTCGTGTTGTCCTGGCCGGTCTCAGCGTTGCGGTCGCGGCGTCAGCAGGTCCGGGACAACGATTCGCGACCGACTGCCGTAGTGGGAGGGAAACCATGACGACACGATCCGGGGCCCCGGCCAAGTCGGGCGAGCGTTCAGGAGCCCCGGCACAGCCCGGGACACGCCGCACGAAGCAACGCGCCGCCATCAGTGCGCTGCTCGCCGCCGTAGACGATTTCCGCACCGCGCAACAGATCCACGACCTGCTGCGCGAAGGCGGCGAGTCGGTCGGCCTGGCCACGGTCTATCGCACGCTGCAGGCGATGGCGGCGGCTGAGGAGGTCGATGTCATCCGCCACGACGGCGAACAGCTCTTCCGCCGCTGCCACAGCACCGAACATCACCACCACCTCGTCTGCCGCTCCTGCGGTCACACTATCGAGATCACAGGTCCGGGAGTCACCGAATGGGCCGCGAGACTGGGTCGACAGCACGGCTTCCGCGACATCGACCATGAGCTCGAACTCTTCGGCCTGTGCGACAAGTGCTGACGCCCCTTCGACACTCCGGGCTGCGTCGGTCGATGCGCCAGATGGCACGAGTTCCGATTCGACGCACGGTGTCGGGGACCAAGTCGTGCCATCTGGCACGGCGCGATCTGCCCATCGGCGTGTCGGGTGTGTTGGCGAGGGCGTAATGCGGATGGTGCTCGGCACGCCCCCGGGTCGTCAGTGACCGGCGTCATGGAGTCCATCCGATGCCGATCGCCCATGCTTCCATTCCGGAAGCAATTCCATAGTGCGCCGCAACCCACCCTGCGCCCCCGGGGGTGCGCAACCAGATGGACCTCCGGCTTGTCTGCGTCGAGGGTCGCTCAGAGATGTTTCCCGAGGGGGATCCACGTGCCGCGACGCCTGCCCCCTATCGACTCGGCCGCAACACCGCGAACGGATCGGTGATCTCGAGTTCCCGCGTGGTGAACCGATAGAGCCGAGCGGGTCGACCGCCTTGCTCGCCCGGCTCGGCATACCCCTCGGTCGGTGCCAACTGACCCCGCCGCAGCAGGATGCGCTGCAGGTTCGTGACCGCGACATCCTGGTCGAGCGCACCGGCATAGATGTCCCGGAGCTCCGCCAAAGTGAACTCCTCGGGCGCGAGGGCGAAGGCGATATTGGTGTAGGACAGCTTGGCCCGCATCCGCGCCACCCCCTCATCGACGACATGCGCGTGATCGAACGCCATGGTGGGCAGCCGGTCGATCGCGAGCCACTCGGCATGATCCGGCAGATCCGGCCGGCTGGTCGCCGGCACCAGGCCCAGATAAGCCGTGGCGATCGTCCGCTGCGACGGATCCCGGTCGGGGGCGCTGAGAGTGCGCAACTGTTCGAGGTGGGCGATCTCGCCGAGATCGACCTTGGCCGCGAGGTGTCGGCGTACGCTCGCACCGATCGCCTCTCGGGGGCCGACCGGACCGCTCGGCAAAGCCCAATCCCCCGCAAACGGCGGCCGTCGCCGACGCCAGGCGAGAACCGCCAATGCCGGCCCGAAGCCGTGATCCCGCACCTGCAGGATCACTGCCAGCGCCTCGTGGCGATAGCGCGCCACTTCCCCACCGCCACTCTCCACGCGCCTCACCCTATCGACAATCGAAGTTTTCGACTGCTAGGCTACAACCAGTTTTCGCCCATTGAGCGATAACCTCACATCACGGAGGACCGATGACGATCACCGACCTGGGCACCGATTGGGAGAACTGGACCGAGGCCGAACACCGGGCGTGGGCGGCCGAGGTGCGCCGCCTGGCCGAGGAGAAGGACGCGGTCATCCTGGCCCACAACTATCAGCTGCCCTGGATCCAGGACGTCGCCCATCACGTGGGTGATTCCCTCGCGCTGTCCCGCCTCGCGGCCACCGCACCCCAGAGCACCATCGTGTTCGCCGGCGTCCACTTCATGGCGGAGACGGCCAAGATCCTCTCCCCCGAGAAAACCGTCCTCATCCCGGACGAGAACGCCGGCTGCTCCCTCGCCGACACCATTACCGCCGATCAACTCCGGGACTGGAAGGCCGAGCACCCGGGCGCGGTGGTGGTCTCCTATGTCAACACCACCGCTGCGGTGAAGGCCGAGACCGATGTGTGCTGCACGTCGTCCAACGCTGTCGATGTCATCCGCTCGATTCCCGAGGACACCGACATCCTGTTCTGCCCCGACCAGTTCCTCGGTGCCCATGTGCGCCGCGAGACCGGCCGCAAGAACATCCATGTCTGGCTCGGTGAGTGCCACGTCCACGCCGATATCTCGCCGTCGGATCTGGAGCAGATGGTGCGCGAGAATCCCGAGGCCGAGCTGTTCGTCCACCCCGAGTGCGGCTGCACGACCAGCGCGCTGTGGATGGCGTCCTCCGGCGAGATCCCCAAGGACCGCACCCACATCCTCTCCACCGGTGGGATGCTCGACGAGGCCCGCAAGACCCGGTCCAACAAGGTCCTGGTCGCCACCGAGATCGGGATGCTCCACCAGCTGCGCAAGGCCAACTCGACGACCGACTTCCAGGCCGTCAACCCCCAGGCCTTCTGCCGCTATATGCGGATGATCACCCCGCCGAAGCTGCTGCGCAGCCTCACCGATGGCACCGATGTCGTGGACGTCGATCCCGAGATCGCGGCCCGGGCTCGCCAATCGGTCGAGCGCATGATCGCGTTGGGCAACCCCGGCTCGGGTGAGTGAGCCGGTGAGCGACAGGACGCCCCCGATCCCGCGCGAGCTCGCCACCGATGCGCCGTCGTGGACCGATCAGGCCCAGGTGGTCGTGATCGGTTCCGGCGCGGCCGGGCTCGCCACCACCGTCGAACTGGCGACCGCCGGCGTCGACACGCTGGTCATCACCCGCGGTGAGATCACCGAGACAGCGACCGACTGGGCCCAGGGTGGCCTGGCGGCCGTGTGGTCCGACGAGGATTCCCTCGCGCTCCATGTCTCCGACACCCTCACCGCGGGTGCGGGCCTGTGTGACGTGGATGCCGTGTGGGATCTCGTGACCAACGCACCGGAGGCGATCGATCAGCTGATCACCCTCGGCGCGGAGTTCGATCGTGACGGCTCCGGTGCCTACGACCTCCACCTCGAGGGTGGCCATCATGCCCGTCGGATCCTCCACGCAGGCGGTGACGCGACCGGGCGAGAAGTGCAGCGGACGCTCGCGGCGGCGCTCCATGCCGCCGTCCTCAACCCGGAATCCTCGATCCGGGTCCGTGCCCACACGCGGCTGATCGACGTCCTGACCGATGCCGAGGGCGCAGCGTGCGGCGTGCGCGTCATCGACGAGAACGGCCGGATCGGCGAGGTCAGCAGTCCCGCAGTCGTCCTCGCGGCAGGCGGCATCGGCCAGCTCTGGTCGCTGACCACCAACCCGTCGGTCGCGACCGGCGACGGCATCGCGGCGGCCCTCCGGGCCGGGGCGACCATCCGCGATATCGAGTTCGTGCAGTTCCACCCGACGATCCTCGTCGTGCCGGAGTCGCATCGGCGGCCCGGTGACCGGGGCGTACTCGTATCGGAAGCCGTTCGCGGCGAAGGTGCCTTTCTCATCGATCACGCCGGTGAGCGCGTCATGGCGGGGCTCCACCCGCTCGCCGATCTTGCTCCGCGCGATGTCGTCGCCGCAGCGATGGAAGCCCATATGGCGCGCACCGGCGAGCCGAATCTCTTCCTCGACGCGACGGCGTTCGGGAAGGAGAAGTGGGAATCCCACTTCCCGTCGATCCTGGCGATGTGCCGTGAACGCGGGGTCGACCCGATCTCCGAACCCATCCCGGTGCGGCCGGCCGCTCACTATCTGTGTGGCGGTGTGGCCGCTGACCTGCAGGGCACGACCGATGTCGCCGGGCTCTATGCCGTCGGTGAGGTCGCAGCCACCGGAGTCCAGGGCGCCAATCGCCTCGCCTCCAACTCGGTGACCGAGGGCCTCGTGGCCGGCGAGCGGCTGGGCGCGTTGCTGGTCGGAGACCGGTTCGGCTGGGCTCCCGCCCAACCGCTACGCCGGGACGCTGCCCCCGCAACCGATCCTGCGGGTCTCGATTCGCTGCATGCGGCGATGGACCAGGGCGTCGCCGTGCACCGCACCGATGGCGGGCTCCGAAAAGCCCTCGACACGCTCGCCCAGCTCCCGCCCACCGACGCGCTGACCCACGCGAGTCTCGACGCGGAGAATCTCCGGACGGTCGGCACGCTCGTGGCCACCGCCGCCCTCGCTCGCACCGAATCCCGCGGCTGCCATCGCCGCGCGGATCATCCCGAGTCGGTTCCCCTCTGGATCCGGCGCCTGACCCAGCGGTTCGTCGGAGACAGCGTTAGGTTGGGCCAACAATCGATCGCTCCCCAGGAGGACACGCCATGACCGGCTGGCCCGCCGACATCACCGCCGCGCTCACCGAAGCCGGGCTGGATCCGGCCCACGTGGCCGAGGTCATCAACCGCACGCTCGACGAGGACCTGTCCTGGGGCCCCGATGTCACCTCCGAGGCGACCCTGCCCGCCGACGCGACCGGGGTGGCCGATGTGATCGCCCGCAAGCCGGGCTGTCTGGCCGGCGTACCCATCGCGGCCGCGGTTCTGCACACCCTCGCCGACCGCATGGGCGTGGACGTCACCGTGACCGTGGTCGCCTCGGATGGTGATCGCGTCTCCCCCGGTGATCTCGTGCTGACCGCCGCCGGGCCGCTGCGCTGTCTGCTGACCGGTGAGCGGACCATGCTCAACCTGATCGGGCAGCTGTCCGGGGTCGCCACCGCGACGGCGGCCTGGGCCGATGCCCTCGCCGGCACGGACGCCAGGGTGCGAGACACCCGCAAGACGGTGCCGGGGATGCGGGTGCTGCAGAAGTATGCGGTCCGCTGCGGCGGCGGTGTCAACCACCGCATGGGCCTCGGCGACGCGGCGCTGATCAAGGACAACCATGTGGCCGCCGCGGGCTCGGTGGCCGCCGCGTTCCGGGCTGTTCGTGAGCACGCCCCGGAGATTGCCGTCGAGGTCGAGGTCGATCGGCTCGACCAGGCCCGCGAGGCCATCGAGGCCGGCGCTGACCTGGTCCTGCTCGACAACATGACCCCGGCCCAGATGCGCGAATGCGTCGCGATCACGAAATCCGCGGGGGTCCGCACCGAGGCCAGCGGCGGGCTCACGCTCGCGGATGCGGCGGCGGTGGGCGCGACCGGGGTGGACTACATCGCGGTGGGCGCTCTCACCCACTCCGCCACGGTGCTCGACCTCGGGTTCGACCTGCGCGAGGAGTGAAGTTTCAGAACCCGTTCGCGGTTGTCCGGGCGGGTTTCCTGGTGGAACTGAGCCAGACCTCGAAATAGGATTCCAGATCGACTGGGCTGTGCTGCCGAGCGCGATCCTGCCAATCCTCGAGGCTGCGGGAACCGGGTTCATTGGCCCACTCCCGGCTGAGAGCAAAGAACGCATCGTCCCCCATGAGGTTGCGCAGCGCCTGGAGCGCCATCGGCCCGCGCGTATAGACATTGTCGAACAGGTTCTCCACGCCCGGGTCGTCGACGGGGATTGACCAGGTCTCGGATGAGGCGTTGCTGTACATCTGCAGCATCGACTCCTGGGCGCCCCGGCGGCCCTGGCGTTCGAGCACCATCCACTCGCTGTAGGACGAGTAGGACTCATTCATGAAGATGTCGTCCCAGGCGGCGAGCGTCACGTTGTTGCCGAACCACATGTGGGCGTATTCGTGGACGACGAGTCGTTGCGGATCCCGGAGCAACGCTCCGGCGTGATAGACGGGGCGAGGCTGGTTCTCCAGCGCACCGAACTCGAACCTTGCCGCGGGCACGACTCCGCCGATCTCTGCGAATGGATAGGGACCCCAGATCTGTTCGAGTTCCCGAATCATCTCGGGTGTGATCCGGAGAGCCGACATGGCTGCGTCCTGCCGCTCGGGCGGGAGCTCACGACTCACGGCATAAAGAAACGGCCGGCCGTCCGCATCACCCTGTTCGATGTCGAACGGACCGATTGCAAGGAAGTTGAGATAGGTCGCCATCGGCTCGTTGCTGCGCCAGTGCCACGTATCGAAGTCCGGCTCATCGGCGATATCGCGACTGATCAGGCTGCCGCTGCTGAGCGCCTGCAGGTCGCCGGGAACCCTGATCATGACCTCCATGGTGGCGGGGTCACTGGGGTGGTCGTTGCTCGGAAACCAGTAGGGAGCGGCAAATGGTTCATTGGCAATCACGACTTCTCGGCCGGTGCCGAGCACATCCCCTCCACCGACAGCAAGCGGCTGCCCGGCGTACTCGAGGGTGACCGTGAACGCCTCCCCCGCCGGCAGGAGCCGATTGCTTCGAACCCGGACATCGCGACCTGACTGGTCGAATGGGACCTTCACGCCGTCCAACTCCGCTCGGATCACCTCGAGATCAAGGTCCAGCCGCAGCGAGGCGAGCTCCTGGGTGGCGACCGCGGTCATCGTGGTGGAGCCGGACAGCGCCTTGGTCGGCTCGTCATACGACAGGTTGATCAGATAGTGCCGAGCGTCATAACCGCCGCCGCCAGCAGTGGGGAAATAGCGGTCCCCTACCCCATCACCGCCGTCGGGTCCGTCGACAGGAATGCCCAGGAATGGCCGGATCAAGAAACCGATCACCATCGAGAGCACGAGAATCAGCACACCCCCGGCCACCAGGACGGGCCAGAACCACCGCGGCCGATCAGCGTTCGACATGCGACAAGGATCTCAGGCCCCGTTCCAGGTGCCAGGTGGCGAAGGCCGCGGTGAGCCCGCTGCCCTCCCGAATGACCTCGGGAGTCGCCTCCCGGGTGGCGGGCCAGTCGCCGACCAGGAGTGCCGTGAGGTACGCCAGCGTCGCCGGTCGCGGCTGGACCGACCCCGGCGGCCGACAGGCACCACAGACCACACCGCCGGCCGCGGGCGAGAACGCCCGATGCGGGCCGGGTGCTCCACACTTGGCGCAGTCGGTGAATGTCGGGGCATAACCCGCGACGGCCAGCGATCGCAAGAGGTAGGAATCGAGGATGGTCGAGGTGTCGCGGGGACCGTCACTGGTGCCCTCGTTGAGCACCCGCAGCGCGCCGACCAGCAGCAGGAACTGTTGCACCGCCGGCTGGCCTTCTTCGGTCACCAGCCGATCAGCTGTCTCGAGCATGACCTGACCCGCGGTCCAGCGGGAGAAGTCCCGCGACAGCGGCTCACCGAAGGCACGGATCGATTCGACCTGGGCCACGATCTCGAGGCTGCGCCCGTTGGCGAACTGCACATCGACATGGGTGAAGGGCTCGAGCCGGGCGCCGAATTTCGACGAGGTACGCCGCACCCCCCGCGCCGCCGCTCGCACCTTGCCGTGGCGGCGCGACAGGAACGTGATGATGCGATCGGCTTCGCCGAGCTTGTGGGTCCGCAACACGACCGCCTCATCACGATAGGTGGGCACCGAGCCAGTATCCCAGCCGCCGGCGATTCCGGACGATTCCGCCTCTCGTGGCGCGAGTTGTCCACAGGTCCGATGCAACCCCGAGCGCTGTCCACAGGCCAGGCCCTCGCGTGAACGAACGGCGGTGCGTCGACGCATGGTGACGGCATGTCCACGCTCCCCCCACTTCTGTTCGCAGACTCCCGCCAGCGCGTGCTGGTCAGCATCCTCGAGTCGACCCGGCCCCGGCCGGGCCAGACCTTGATCGCCCAGATCAGTCCCGGCGACGGCCGCGTTGAAGGGCTCCGCGTGATCCCGACGCCGGGTGCCCGGATGACCACGCGCGAATCCCTGCCCGACGACGATGTGCGCCACCTCAGCCAGCTGCTCCGAGCGGTCAGCAGGGACCTCCGCGAGAAGAAGGAAGACGACCGCCGGTCCCCCTGGTGGCACGACGAGGAGAGCCATGACCCCTGGGGGAGGCCAAACGCCCAGATCACGCGTCGATCCGGGGACTGGCGACCGGACACGGGCGACCTGGTGACCGTCGTCTGCCGCGAGGGGCCTGCCAAGATCACCCCGACCGAGATCCTCTTCTATTGGGCGTGGCGCTACAGCGAGGCCCTGACCGGGCCGCTCCAGGCGGAGGTCTATGCCGTGACACCGGAGGGCTGGGCCGGGCTGGCCGAGGGGGCCGGCGGTTCCTACCCTGCCCTGATCAAGGAATCGGACCTCGATGCCGGCGACGGTCTCCCGCCGGGCCTGCACAATGCCGAACCCGATCGCTCCGGGTCGGGTGGCCTCCTGCTCTCCGCGCCGCCCGAAGCCTTGCCGGAGGCCGAGCTCCAGGAGTGCATCAACTGCTACGTGCACCGCATGCTCAGCCAGTTCACCTGTGCCGGTGACCTGCGGTTCGCCCTTCATTATCGGGATACGCACGCCCCCGGCGCCAAGGCGCTGGAGAGTCGTCTGCGCAACGCCGGTGCCACCTGCGACTGCGAGATCATCTCCGTCACCTGGCAGCGGGAGCGGCCCCGACGCTTCGGCGAGGACCACCCGGCCGGCACTTGGCTCGTCATGGACAGCACCGACACACGCGTCCTCCCCTGGCCCGACTGCCAACAGGGCGTCCGTCGTTCGAGCCAGCCTTGTGGCCTATGGCGTCGACGCCAGCGGACCTGAGCGCTCTCCGGACACGTCAGACCCGCCCGCAGCCTCACGAGAGACGACAATCGCTAGGCTCCGACTGTGAGCCGGAAGCCGAAATCAGTGCCCGCACGGCGGGAGCCGACACCCCATCCGTCGGGAGCGCGCCCGCCGGCGCTGCCCAGGGAGCTGGTGCCCAACCACGTCGCGATCGTGATGGACGGCAATGGCCGCTGGGCCACGCAGCGCAACCTGCCGCGCACCAAGGGCCATGAGGCCGGCGAGGCTGTGCTGTTCGACGTGATCGAAGGCGCAATCGAGATCGGCGTGAAATACCTCTCGGTCTATGCGTTCTCCACCGAGAACTGGCGCCGCTCCCCCGACGAGGTGCGCTTCCTCATGGGCTTCAATCGCGATGTCATCCATCGCCGACGCGACGAGCTGGACGACCTGGGCGTACGCGTGCGCTGGGCGGGCCGTCGTCCCAAGCTCTGGGGCTCGGTCATCAAGGAACTCCAGGTCGCCGAGGAGCAGAGCAAGAACAACACGACGCTGACACTGCAGTTCTGCGTGAACTACGGCGGCCGCGCCGAGATCGTCGACGCCGCGCGCGAGATCGCCCAGCTCGCCAAGGACGGCAAGCTCGACCCGGCGCGGCTCACTGAGGACCGCTTCCGCCACTTCCTCGATGAGCCCGAAATCCCCGATGTGGACCTGTTCGTCCGGTCCTCCGGGGAGCAGCGCTTCTCCAACTTCCTGCTCTGGCAGTCGGCGTACGCCGAAATGGTCTTTCTCGACACCCTCTGGCCCGACTGGGACCGTCGGCAGCTGTGGCAGGCCATCGAGTTTTATGCCCGCCGCGACCGTCGCTATGGCGGCGCGATTCCAAACGAAGTGCGCCAAGCGCCAAGCCCGAACGAGGTGAAATGACTGAGCGACGCTTCGTCCTGGCGATCGACCAGGGCACCACGAGCACCCGCGCGATCGTGTTCGACCAGGCCGGCCATGAGGTGGCCTCGGGCCAGGCCGAACACCGCCAGCTCTTTCCCCAACCGGGCTGGGTCGAGCACGACCCGCTGGAGATCTGGACCAACACGATCCAGGTGGTCGCGATCGCGCTCACCCGGGCGCGCATCACCCACCTCCAACTCGCCGCGATCGGTATCACCAATCAACGCGAGACCACCGTCGTCTGGGATGTCCGCACCGGTCAGCCCGTCACGAACGCCATTGTCTGGCAGGACACCCGCACGGCCGAACTCTGCCGGGAGCTCGGTGGTGAAGCAGGCGCCGATCGCTGGAAGTCCACCACCGGACTGCCCCTGGCGACCTACTTCGCCGGGCCCAAGGTGCGTTGGATTCTCGACCATGTCGACGGGGCCCGCGCCGATGCGGAAGCCGGCCACCTGCGCATGGGCACGATCGACTCGTGGCTGATCTGGAACCTCACGGGTGGCCCGAACGGCGGTGCCCATCTCACCGATGTCACCAATGCCTCCCGCACGCTGCTCATGGACCTGCGGACCCTGGAATGGGACCCCACCATCGTGTCCGAGCTCGACATTCCCACCTCGATGCTGCCCGAGATTCGGCCGTCCGTCGGCACCTTCGGCGAGGTGAGCTCGACCGGGTTGCTGACAGGCGTACCCATCGGCGGTGTCCTCGGCGACCAGCAGGCCGCAATCTTCGGGCAGGCCTGCTTCTCCCCCGGCATGGCCAAGAACACCTATGGCACCGGCTGCTTCCTGCTGTCCAACACCGGCACCGAGGTCGTGGAGTCGAAGGCCGGCCTCCTCTCCACCGTGGCCTACCAGCTCGAAGGTGAGCCGGCGGTCTATGCCCTCGAAGGCTCGATCGCTGTCGCCGGCTCACTCGTCCAGTGGCTCCGCGACAACCTCGGCCTGATCGACTCGGCCCCGGAGGTCGAGGAGCTCGCGGCCACTGTCGAGGACAACGGTGGGGCCTACATCGTCCCGGCCTTCTCGGGGCTCTTCGCGCCCTACTGGCGTGATGATGCCCGCGGTGTCATCGCCGGCCTCACCCGCTATGTAACCAAGGCCCATCTTGCCCGGGCCGCGCTCGAGGCCTGCGCCTATCAGACCCGCGATGTCGTGGAGGCCATGCAGTCGGACGCCGGCACGGCGATCACCGAGCTGCGCGTGGACGGTGGCATGACCGCCAACGGGTTGCTGATGCAGTTCCAGGCCGACCAGCTCGGCATCGACGTCATCCGCCCCACCATCATCGAAACGACCGCCCTCGGTGCGGCCTATGCCGCCGGCATCGCCGTCGGGTTCTGGTCCGGGATCGAGGATGTCACCGCGAACTGGGCCGAGGATGCGCGGTGGACGCCGACGACCGACCGGGCCGAGGCAGATCGGTTGCATCGCAACTGGGGCAAAGCGGTGGAGCGTACGCTCGGTTGGGTCGACGACGACGTCAACGGCTGAGTCTGTCGAGCCGCTCAGCTCGCAGCTACGTCCGCGATATAGGCGGCGATCGACGGGATCGCCTGCAGTCGCGAGTCGAAATATTCGTCGACCAGCCGCGACGCCTCCCTGCGGATGCGGGTGACGTCGAGGGCTCGTTCCTCGGCCGAGGCCTGTTCCACCAACTTGGCCCGGAGCGACGCCAGCGCGTGGACCAGCTCCTGCTCTTCGCGCCCTTCCAGTGCCGCGATGGCGGCCATGATGAGCTGATCGATCTGCTCGATGAGGATTCCGGCTTCGAACCCGCTCTCCGGACAGTGGGCATCGTCAACGAGTTCGACAGCTGTTCCCAGTGCATACAGAGCCGTGGTCGGCTCATCGAAGAGTTCGCGCACATAGGCGGCCTCGGTGTAGTGCCCGCTCAGGCGAAAGATGTTGTACAACCGGCGGGCGACCTTGCCGGGGTTGGGGGTCTCCAGGGTGTAGTGGCGTACCTCGCCACGCAACGCCTCGACATAGTCGTCAACAGCACTCGCCTCCAGGCCCTTGACGATCCTGGTGAAAGCCGGGAGCTGCTCGGTGTCGAGATAGACCTCCTGGAAGAACGACTCCAGATGACCGTCCAAAGCGGTGATGGTGCCGTCGGGTGCCTGCCAGGTGGCATCCAACACGTTGGATGCCCACGCGACGCCGCTGCGGTCCGGATCGGCAACGACCCAGTCGAGCTTGCACCAGCCCGGGTCCTGCATCACATCGTTCCACTTCAGAAGCACGGGTTCGCCGGCCACCAGGATGGAAAAAGCGCCTGCCGTCACCTCGTTGGAATTCCACGAGATGGAGGTCCCCTTCCGCACCGGTCGCCCATCGCGTTCGCCGTCAAAGGGATAGTTCCCGAACTTGACCTCGGCGAGGCGAAAGGAGGGGCCGCGAAGACAGCCGAGAGCTTTCTCGCGGATCATCGTGGCCAGGATGTTGCAGGCCTCCTCGCGGGTCAAAGTAGTGATATGGATGCGCTCGAAGAAGTCGCAGTCGCCGGGGAAGGACTGCACCTTGCCCTGGGCTGCGGATCCGGAGATGGCCAGAGCCGTACGCACCGTCGGAGGCCGGTCGGCGAATCCGACGATCCGTCCGATCGCCCGAAACCGCTCGATGTCCCGGGCCCGGAAGTCCAGCATCGCGACCCGGTGGCCGAACACGCCCGTGTTGACGTCAACCACGATGTCACCGCCAACGGCCTCCGATTCGATCGCGCGCAGCCAGGCGACGGCCTCGGCCTCATCCAACTCGACGCCAAGGTTGGCGGCGGCTTCCATGATTCCCTGCAGCGCGAGCTTCTTTTCCATTCCGGGCTCCTCGGGCATTGCGGTGTCGGGGCAAACATCGCAAACAAGTAGTCTGAGCTACTAATGAGACGATTACAAGAGCCTCCGCCAAACGGCGCTCCCGAGGTCTGGATCAGCATCGACGTCGAGACATCAGGACCGACGCCTTCGGTCGGCTGCCTATTGTCGGTGGGGGCCTGCTTGGTCGACGACCCATCCGTGGGGATCGAGGTTTGGCTGCGCCCCGACCCCCGGCTCCCCTGGTCGGACGAGGCGGAGGCGATCCACGGCCTGAGCCGAGAGCAACTCGAGCGTGAGGGTCTAGAACCGAGTGAGGCTCTGGAGCTGCTGGAGCAGTGGTTGGCCGAGACCGTTCCGCCGGGAGCCAGGCCGATCATGACCGCGCTGAATGCACCCTTCGACTGGATGTTCCTTGCCGACGCCTTCTGGCACCACCGTGGCCACAACCCGTTCGGCCACAGTGCCATCGACGTGAAAGCCCTCTATCTCGGTCGCTACCGGGCCGAGGGCCTGCGCTGGCGCGACACCCGACGCACCGCCATGCTGGGCCGCCACCCGGTCGCCCTGCCCCACACCCACCGCGCGCTGGATGACGCCCGCGAGCAGGCGCTGCTGCTCCGGGCGATCCTGGGTCTGGACGATTCGCGCTGATCGTTCGGAGCGTGGTGCATCGAGCAAGCTGAGAAAGCGCGTGCCCCGGACCCATGAGGGTCCGGGGCACGAACGTCTGATCAGCGAATTGCGCGGTTCACGGCATTGTTCACGGCCATCAGGGACGCCGTGATGATGTTCTCGTGGATGCCGACGCCCCACATGATGCGGGCTTCGTCACCCTCACCGATCTCGCACTCGATGAACGCGGCGGCCTTGGCGTCGCCGCCGGAGGCCATGGCGTGCTCGGAATAGTCGAGGACGCGTACGCCACGGTGGCCGAAGCTCGACAGGGCATCGACATAGGCCGACACCGGGCCGTTGCCCTCGCCGTGGATATCGAATTCCTTGCCTTCCATGGAGACCCGCGCGTCGACGGTGTCGACACCGTTGTTGAGGGTCTTCACACCATGGACCTGCAGCGGGCCGTCGGGCTGGATGTATTCGTCGCGGAAGATCGTCCACAGCTCCTCGGAGCTGATCTCGTGGCTGGTCGCATCGGTCGCGCGCTGCACGACGCGGGAGAACTCGATCTGCAGACGACGCGGCAGGTCGAGCTTGTGATCGGCCTTCATGATGTAGGCCATGCCACCCTTGCCGGACTGCGAGTTCACCCGGATGACGGCCTCATAGGTGCGGCCCACGTCATGCGGGTCGATCGGCAGATAGGGGGCCTCCCAGGCGATCTCGTGCACGCTCTTGCCCTGGACCATCGCGTGGTTCTCCAGCGACTCCAGACCCTTCTTGATGGCGTCCTGGTGGGAACCGGAGAAGGCGGTGAAGACCAGATCACCGGCATAGGGGTGCCGTGGGTGAACGGGCAGGCCGGTGCAGTATTCGACCGTCCGACGGATCTCGTCGATGTTGGAGAAGTCGATCATCGGGTCGATGCCCTGGCTGAACAGGTTCATGCCCAGCGTGATCAGGTCGACATTCCCGGTGCGCTCACCGTGACCGAACAGACAGCCTTCGACACGATCAGCGCCCGCCATCAGGGCCAGTTCCGTCGCGGCGACGGCGGTGCCGCGATCGTTGTGGGGATGCAGCGAGATGGCCACATGGTCGCGGTTGCGGATGTGGCGACCGAAATATTCGATCTGGTCGGCATACGTGTTCGGCGTCGACATCTCGACGGTCGCCGGCAGGTTCAGGATGATCTCGCGCTCGGCCTCGGGCTGCCACACATCCATGACGGCGTTGCAGACCTCGACGGCATAGTCGGTCGGCGTCTGGGTGAAGATCTCCGGCGAATACTGATAGCCGAACTTCACATCGCCCAGGTTCTGCTCGGCATATTTCATGACCATCTCGGTGCCGCGCTTGGCCAGCGCGATGCACTCGGCCTCGTCGATGCCGAACACCACGCGACGGAACAGTTCCGCGGTCGCGTTGTAGAGGTGGATGTTGGCCTTGTTGGCACCGACCAGTGACTGGACGGTCCGTTCGATCAGGTCCTCACGCGCCTGGGTCAGCACCGAGATGTGGACGTCATCGGGAATCGCCTCGTCCTCGATCAGCTGCCGGACGAAGTCGAAATCGGTCTGGGAGGCCGAGGGGAAACCGATCTCGATCTCCTTGTAGCCCATCTTCACCAGCATGTCGAACATGCGGCGCTTGCGGGCCGGGGTCATCGGGTCGATCAGTGCCTGGTTGCCGTCCCGCAGGTCGGTCGACAGCCACCGCGGGGCCTGGGTGATCTTCTTCGTCGGCCACGTGCGGTCGGGCACGTCGACGGGCTGGAAGGCCTGATAGCGGTGATAAGGCATCGGGCTCGGCTGCTGCACGGGCTTGGTCTGGACCCGGGTGCCGAACGCATTGGGAGAGAAATTCATGGAAGGTGTCCTCGCTGATGTGAATGGTCGTCGGCGGGGAGGCGCACGAAACTCCGCAGCGAGGAGGCCATCCCCGTCAGAGGACCTCGCTGCGGCACCCAAGGAGGAGGGTCCACCGAGCCATACGGGCACAATAACCCATTGCGTCGCCGGGCGTGCACCGCGACCTGTCCGTCGAGCCCAAGCCGGAGCGCGTACGCCGGGACGGCGCGACCCCCGCGAGCCCGGAGGCTGCGGGGGTCGAAACGGGTGCGATCAGAAATCAGTTCGCCTGCTCTTCGATGCGGGCGAGAGCCTTGTCCCAGTGCTGGGTGAGCCAGTCACGATCGGCGTCGGCCGGCAGATTGTCGTGCACGAGCTCCAGCTCGGTGCCGTCACCGACGGCGCGCATGTGGAGGTCGACCAGCGTGGCCGGCGCATCGGAATCCGCGTGCCAGGAGAAGCGGATCTGTTCGAGCGGGTGGAAGCTGCGCGTCACCCCATAGGTGCCGTCGGTGGCCTTCCAGGCATCGCCCTTGTTGCCGAGCTCTCCGCCCTCGCCGAGCAGGGCGCTTGCGCCCTGGGGCTGCATGAGTGCCCCCCAGATGCTGTCCAGCGAATGGGTGACCGTGCGGCGCACGGTCACGCTGTCCGTCGTGGTCTCCCCTGTGGTTTCGGTGGCCATGATCTGCCTTTCCGTTGATGGATTCGCGTGACTACAACGCGGTCACCCAAGCCTATGACTGAATGCTTCCGAGCGGCACTCCCGGGGGCCGTGGTTGGTGTGGACTTGCTCACCTCCGCGCGCCCCGGGTGGTGCCGGATCAGTCGAGACCGATGTCGATCGCGGCGCGGTCGAGGGCCTCGGCGGCCTCGTCCTCCGGCGTACCCGCCGCGATTGCCAGCGCCCCACCCGACTCGAGCTGACCGACGAGCTCCGCGGTCGCACCGCCGATGATGCCGACCTGGGCATAGCGCTCCAGCCGCGAGCGGGAGTCGGCGATGTCGAGGTTGCGCATGGTGAGCTGGCCGATCCGGTCCTCGGGACCGAACGCAGCGTCGCCGACCTTCTCCATCGACAGCTTCTCGGGGTGATAGCTCAGGCTCGGGCCGGACGTATCAAGGAAGTGATAATCGTCGCCGCGACGCAGCCGGATCGACACCTCACCGGTGACCGCCGAGCCCACCCAGCGCACGATCGATTCGCGCAGCATGAGCGACTGGGGATCCATCCAGCGCCCTTCATACATCAACCGGCCGAGGCGGCGGCCCTCGTTGTGATAGTTGGCGATGGTGTCCTCGTTGTGGATCGCGTTGAGGAGGCGCTCGTACGCAATGTGCAACAACGCCATGCCCGGTGCCTCATAGATTCCGCGCGACTTGGCCTCGATGATCCGGTTCTCGATCTGGTCGGAGTTGCCCAGGCCGTGGCGGCCGCCGATCTCGTTCGCCTTCATGACCAGCGCGACCGGGTTGGAGGAGAAATCCTCGCCGTTGATCGCCACGGGCCGACCCTGCTCGAACGTGATCGTCACGTTCTCCGGCGCGATCTCCACATCGTCACGCCAGGCGGCGACACCCATGATGGGCTCGACAATGTCGAAGCCGGCGTCGAGATGCTCGAGCTTCTTGGCCTCGTGGGTCGCGCCCCAGATGTTGGCGTCGGTCGAATAGGCCTTTTCCTTCGAATCGCGATAGGGCAGGTCGCGCTCCGAGAGCCACTGGCTCATCTCATCGCGTCCGCCGAGCTCGTTGACGAAGTCAACGTCGAGCCAGGGCTTGTAGATCCGCAGGTTCGGGTTGGCCATCAGGCCATAGCGATAGAACCGCTCGATGTCGTTGCCCTTGTAGGTCGACCCGTCGCCCCAGATATCGACCTGGTCCTCCTTCATGGCGCGGACCAGCAGCATGCCGGTCACCGCGCGCCCGAGCGGAGTGGTGTTGAAATAGACCTTGCCGGCGGTCCGGATGTGGAACGCACCGCACATCAGGGCGACCAGGCCTTCCTCGACCAGCGCCTCACGGCAGTCGACCATGCGGGAGAGCTCAGCGCCGTATTCGAGTGCGCGGCCCGGGACGGACTCGATATCCGGCTCGTCATACTGACCGATATCAGCGGTGTAGGTGCACGGGATCGCACCCTTTTCGCGCATCCACGCAACAGCAACAGAGGTATCGAGACCGCCGGAGAAGGCGATACCGACGCGCTCACCGACAGGGAGACTGGTCAGAACCTTGGACATGCGCCGCAGCCTAGCGCATAGTTATGCCATCGAGCGAATGTTCATCACACTCTGGTCGATGGTCCGGATCAGCGGGATTCAGAAGCCCAGCCGGTTGAGATATTTGGGGTCGCGCTGCCATTCCTTGAGCACCTTCACGCGCAGGTCAAGGTGCACGGGCGTGCCGAGGAGACGGGTGATCTGCTCACGCGCCGCGGTCCCCACCTCGCGCAGGTGGTTCCCCCTGTGGCCGATCATGATGCCCTTCTGGGAATCCCTCTCGACGATCAGGTTGGCGAAGATGTCGAGCAAGGGCTTGTCCTCGGGCCGGCCTTCGCGCAGGCCCATTTCCTCGATCGTGACGATGATCGAGTGGGGCAACTCGTCGCGTACGCCCTCGAGCGCGCATTCGCGGATCAGTTCCGCGACCAGCGTCTCGGTGGGTTCGTCGGTGATTTCGCCGTCGGGATAGTACGCCGGCCCCTCCGGCAGCAGCGAGACGAGCACATCCGCCACGTCGTCGACCTGCTCCCCCGACACGGCCGACACGGGCACGATGTGTTCCCAGCGGATGCCGAGCTTCTCCTCCAACGCCTGGATCGACACGAGGTGGTCCCGCATCCGCTCCCCCGAGACGAGGTCGGACTTGGTCGCGAGCGCCACCAGCTTGGGCCGGTGGGCCAATTCGGCGATCTGGGTGACGAGATAGGTATCGCCCGGGCCGATGCGTTGATCGGCCGGCAGGCAGACTCCGATGACGTCGACCTCGGACCAGGTCTCGTGGACGAGGTCGTTGAGGCGCTCCCCCAGCAGGGTGCGCGGCTTGTGCAGACCCGGCGTATCGATGAGCACCATCTGGGCATCCGGACGATGCACGATGCCGCGGATCGCATGCCGCGTCGTCTGGGGCTTCGAGGAGGTGATCGCGATCTTGGATCCGACCAGGGCGTTGGTCAGCGTCGACTTGCCCGCGTTGGGCCGCCCCACGAAGCAGGCGAACCCCGACCGGAACCCCTCGGGTCGCCCGTCCATCCCCAGTCCTGTGGTCACCGGTTTCTCCTCGTTCGTCGGCATCGGCCGATTTCTTTCCGGGTACGCCCCCGGGGTCACGTTCTCAGGTCGCGCGTTCCGCTGCGTCCGCGGCGAAGGCGGCTGCAGCATCCGCACCGAGGTCGTCGTCGTTGTCGGCGGCCCTGGTGACCAGCAGCGTACCGATCTGATTGCGCCGCCCCTTGCCGCGCTCGGCCACCAACTCCAGGCCATGCACACGCACCACCGAGCCGGGGATCGGCACCAGGTTGAGTTGCTTGGCCATCAGGCCGCCCACGGAGTCGACGTCCTCGTCGTCGAGTTCAAGACCGAACAGGTCCCCGAGTTCGTCGACCGGGAGGCGGGAGGACACCCGGAAGCGATCGGGACCCAGCTGCTCGAACGGCGGCAGCTCCGAGTCATCGAACTCGTCGACGATCTCGCCCACGATCTCCTCGAGGATGTCCTCGATCGTCGCGAGGCCCGCCATGCCACCGAACTCGTCGATGACGATGACCAGGTGGCTACGACTCGCCTGCATGTCCTTGAGCAGGTCGTCGACGGGCTTGGAATCGGGGCACCAGACCGGTTCGCGCATCATCGACCCCACCCTCTCCGCGGTCTGGGAGTTGGCGTTGTCATAGACGCGCTTCATGACGTCCTTGATATAGAGCACCCCGACGATGTCGTCGAGGCCCCCCTCGCCCGTCACGGGGATCCGGCTGAACCCCGAGCGCAAAGCGAGCGACATGGCCTGGCGCAGGGTCTTGTTGGACTCGATGAAGACCACCGCGGTGCGGGGCACCATGACTTCTTTCACCAGAGTGTCGCCGAGGTCGAAGACCGAGTGGAGCATCTTGTGTTCCTCGGCCTCGATGAGGTCGCTCGCCACGGCCTTGTCGACCATCTCGCGCAGCTCCGCCTCGGTGCTGAACGGGCCGTCGGCGAACCCTCGGCCCGGAGTGAGTGCGTTGCCGAGGAGGATCAGCAGTTGCGGCAACGGGCCGAGCACCGAGGTGAGCAGTGACAGCGGCCCCGAAGCCGCGAGCGCGACCTTGTCGGAATGTTGGCGGCCGAGCGTACGCGGTGCGACGCCCCAGAGCACGAACGAGACCAGGACCATGGACCCGATCACGATGAGCAGCCGCAGCCAGTTCTCTTCGATATTGGAGAACACCACGACCGCGACCAGCACGATCGCGCCGATCTCGCAGAGCTGGCGTACGAACAACGTGGTGTTCAGATAGGGCGGCGGGTCGGCCGTGATGCTGGCGAGCCGCTTGGCGCCGGGTCGCCCCTCGTCGACGAGGCCATCGGCGCGGGCCTTGGAGAACGAATACAGGGCTGCCTCGGCGGCGGCCAGGAGCCCGGCGATCAGAGCCAGACCGACGGCGACGCCGAGGGCGATCCAGTCGTTGCGTTCCACGTCAGCGGTCCCGTTGCTGGGCCCACGCCGCCAGCAGGCGATCCTTCAGGCCGAACATCTCAGCCTTCTCCTCCGGTGTGCCGTGATCGAAGCCGACCAGGTGGAGGATGCCGTGGACGAGGAGATATTCGGCCTCTTCGTCGGGTTCCCGCCCGTGTTCGGCGGCCTGCGCCGACGTGATGGTGGGACAGAGGACTACATCGCCGAGCAGCCCCGCAGGCGGTTCCTCGTCATCCGAGGGTGGCCGCAGCTCGTCCATCGGGAAGGACAGCACGTCGGTGGGGCCGGGCTCGTTCATGTATTTCTCGTGATAGGCGCTCATCGTCGCCTCATCGACGAGGACCACCGAGAGCTCCGCCATGGGATGGATGCGCAGCTGGTCGAGCACGAAGGTGGCGAGGGAGACCAGACCGGTCTCGTCGACCTCGAACCCGGACTCGTTGTTGATGTCGACGGTCATCGGCGGCCACCCCGACGATCGTCGCGCGCATTCTCCACGGACTCATAGCGGTCATAGGCCGCCACGATGCGCCCGACCAGCTTGTGGCGGACCACATCGTGATTGGTCAGCTGGCAGAACGAGATGTCGTCGACACCATCCAGGATGTTGCGCACCTCGCGCAGACCACTCTTCTGGCCGCCCGGCAGGTCGACCTGGGTGACGTCACCGGTCACGACCATGCGGGAGTTGAAGCCCAGGCGGGTCAGGAACATCTTCATCTGTTCCATCGACGTGTTCTGGGCCTCGTCGAGGATGATGAACGCATCGTTGAGCGTGCGACCCCGCATGTATGCCAGCGGCGCGACCTCGATCGTGCCCGCCGTGAGCAGGCGCGGGATGGCCTCCGGGTCCATCATGTCGTGGAGTGCGTCATAGAGCGGGCGCAGATAAGGGTCGATCTTGTCGCTGAGAGTGCCGGGCAGGAAGCCGAGCCGCTCCCCCGCCTCGACCGCCGGCCGGGTCAGGATGATGCGGTTGACGTCCTTGTTCTGGAGGGCCTGAACGGCTTTGGCCATGGCGAGATAGGTCTTGCCGGTGCCTGCCGGGCCGACACCGAAGACGACCGTGTGGGCGTCGATGGCGTCCACGTAGCGCTTCTGGTTGAGCGTCTTGGGCCGGATCGTCTTTCCGCGGCTGGACAGGATGTTGGCTGTCAGTACCTCGGCGGGACGTTCGTCGGTGTGGGCACGCATCATGGCGACGACGCGTTCGACGGCATCGGCCGTCAGGCCCTGGCCGGTTCGGATCACGGTCACCATCTCGGTGAGCACGTCGGCACCCAGCGCGAGTGCGTCCGGATCCCCGGTGAGGGTGATCTGATTCCCGCGCACGTGGATGTCAGCATCGAGTTCTTTTTCGAGGATGCGCAGGAACGCGTCGGCCGGGCCGAGGATGTTGACCATGTCGATGCTGGCCGGGATCGTGATCTGGCGGGAGCCGGGCTCACCGGCGAAACCGGGCCGATCCAACTGTTGCGGTCTGATGGGGTCCTCCAAGGTCCTGCGGCTGTTGCCCCCACAGTGTAATGACCTCCTCAGCTGCAGGCATCCGGATAGTCCGCTGCTTCCGCCTGGGCATGGTCGGCCTGTGGCCTGACTTCCAGGATGCGTGCCCGGGGCTGCCGATCGGCCAACGCTTCACCGGCCTGCTTGGGGAACCGTGGATGGCCCGACCCCGACGCGGCTGCCGATCGGACGCGCGACACGCCGAGACCCCGATCGCACCGTGCCGGATGGCACGACTTCCATCCCGACACCGCGAGCCTGGACTGAACTTGTGCCATTCGGCGCATCGCCGGCCTCGCCTCCGCGTGTCTTGCCTCGCGGGCGTACGCAAGGTCAATCGTCGTCGCGGTCGATCTCGTCCTCGTCGATGATGTGCATCGCGGCCTCTTCGGCACTGGCACCGGCTCCGTCGATGCCGACGTCCTCACCGATCAGACGGGGTTCGTTGTCCACCCCGGGATAACCATGGTTGGCATCCACCAGCCGACCGGCCCGCTTGTGCCCGACTTCTTTGTCGTCGAGCTCCTCCGCGTCGACTTCCTTGTCGGGGTCGTCGGTGACGTCCGGCATCTCCTGCTTGATGCGCTGCTCGAGTGTTTCGCCCTGACGCATCTCTGCTGCTGTGTTGCCGAAGCCCTCCGCAACCGACCAGTCGTCCGGAGGGACATAGCCCTCCTCCATCGGATCGCGCAGCCCACGATCGATCAGGCTTCGATCCGACTCGATCTGATCGAGTTGTTCGGACCCATCGGGGACCATTTCGTCGATGATCTGATCGTTGTCGGTGCTCATGTCCCCATGTTGCCACCGTCCGCCTGAAAGGTCAGCCCATGCGGATGTGGTGTTGGCCGCAGGGAGTGGCGATCAACTGCGTCGCCGGACCCCACGCACAGGCGCGAGACCCCACGGACCGACGCGAGACTCCTGCTCGAGCAGGGGTCTCGGCGCAGTTCGGAGGGTCTCGCCGAGCTTCCAGGGGGCTCGCCGCTCAGTTGAACACGACCGTGGTGTTCTCCCGCCGGAGGACACGATCCTCACAGTGCCACTGCACGGCGCGAAGGAAGACGGCCCGCTCGATATCGGCACCGCGCCGTTGGAGGGCGGCGACGTTGTCGTCATGGTTCACACGGGCGACGTCCTGCTCGATGATCGGGCCTTCGTCCAGGTCCTCTGTCGCATAGTGAGCCGTCGCACCGATCAACTTCACCCCGCGCGAATGGGCCTGAAGATAGGGCGAGGCACCGATGAAGGCCGGCAGGAAGGAGTGATGAATGTTGATCACCGGGCAACCGACTTCCCGCAGGAATCGGTTGGACAGGATCTGCATATAGCGGGCCATCACGACCACATCGAAGTTGTCCTTCAACAGCCGGATCTGCTCGTTCTCCGCAGACTCCTTGGTGTCCTTGGTGACGGGAATATGGACGAATGGCAACCCAAAGGACCGCACCTCGGGACCGAGATCCGGATGGTTGGAAATGACCAGGCCGATATTGATGGGCAGCTCGCCGCGGCGCCAGCGCCACAGCAACTCCATGAGGCAGTGGTCATATTTCGACACCATGACGGCGACGCGCTTGCCGACGGCTGCCTGGGTGATACGCCACTCCTCGACGGCAAACGGCTCCACGACACGAATGGCGAACTCCTCACGGAACTCATCGATGCGCGCCGCGAGGTCGGCCACGCGGAAGACGACCCGCAGGAAGATCGGGCCGCCATCGGGGTCGGTGGTGGTCTGGTCGGACTCGATGATGTTGGCGCCGGCATCGGCGAGGAAGGTGGAGACCGCTGCCACCACGCCGGGGCGGTCGGCACAATGCATCACGATACGGCCCTCTTCAGGACTGATCGTCTGTTCAGCTCTGCGGTTTGCTCCGGTCAGGATGGTCATCTTCGGCTCCTCACGGTCGATCCCTCCGTGAATCCTGTCACCCTTGACCCCCAACCGGCAGGCCACCCCGGAAACTCCGGGAAAAACCATAAGACCCAGCTGAGAGATTCCCTGTTCGGCTGCCGGCTGCAGGTGTTGGAACTACTTTTGTCGGCATGGGTGGGGACGACCGCGACCCCAGCGGGCTCGGTGCAGCGCCACCGACTGGTTTCCCGGAGGCCTTCACGAACAGCTTCCGGGGATTGATGCTCGGCATGATGCTCGGCGACATCCGCAACCCCGGCCCCGGACTCCTGAATTCCGGGCCGAGCATGCATCAGGTCTGCTGGACACTCGACGGGCTGGTCCGTTATCACCTGTCGATGCGGGCGGCCGGTCATGTGCTGTCGCCGGACTCCTTCGAACGACCCACGCCCCTGCCCTATCTGCGTGAGGCACTGTTGCGCTGGGGGGCCAGCAGCCGCAATCTGCCGCGGCAGGAACTGCTGGACGGGTGGCTGGCCGAATTGCCCGCCCTCGAGGTCGACCGCGGCCCCACCCCGGTCGAGGACGTCGCCCTGGCAGAGCTGCTCCTCGCCAAATCGCTCGCCGGCAACGACTGTCGCGGCCCCTCCGCCCTGCCGCGGGTGCTGGCCATGGCCGCCTGCGCGATCATCGTGAGTCCCGATCGCATGGGTGCGTGGTGCGCCGCTGCCGCAGGATTGACCCATGGCCACCCCGAGGCCTGGAGCACAGCACTCGTGCTGGGGATCATGGCCGGCGGCCACCTCGCGCAGGTCTATCGGTCCGGCCCCTGGGTGATTTTCGACCCCCTGCCGGCCGTTCGCTGGCTGGCCCTATTCTCTCCGACCCACCCCCTGCTCGATCAGCTCGTGCCGGCCGTCGATGACGTCCACGGCTGGTCCCCGACTCGGCTCGCCGAACTCTCGCCCGAGCCCACAGCCGCCTCCGTCCTCGCGGGTGCGCTCTATCTGGCCCGACACGCGCGCGATGCGCGACCGGCCGAGATCCGGGCCCTGGCGGTGAGCGCCGGCGACCCGCACACGGTGGCAGCGCTCGCGAGTGCTCTGATCGGGCTCGAAAAAGGGACGCGCTGGTTGGACGTCCGCGAGCTGAGCCGGCACGAGCTGGCCTGGCCGATGGACGCGCTGGCCCGTGACTGCTGCCTCACACTCTGGTCGCCGCCCCACGGGGAGGGCGAGGCCGATGCGTTGGACGAGATGACTCGTCGTTATCCCGTCGCTCGCCCCGACCCACCACAGTGCTGAGAGCCCGCGCGGGCGTACGCCGATCGGCACGCCTGATCACCAATCGCACCTTGCCTGCAGAATTGATTCCGGAGACCTAGACTCGCCGCTCGTGAAATCGACGCTGCAGCAACCCCTTGCGTACGCCCGGATCGGCTCGTGCCACTATGCGACGCTCGTCGCGCTCATGTGCGTCGTGGTCGTCCTGTCCAATATCGGCGGCGCCAAGGGCGTCGTGTTCGGCCCGATCATCACTGATGGCGGATTCTTCCTGTTCCCGTTGGCGTACATCTGCGGCGATGTGATCAGTGAGGTCTATGGCGGCCGGGCAGCCCGTCGGGCGATTTTCACCGGCTTCGCCGCCAGTATCCTCGCGGTCCTGGCCTATTGGGTGATCATCGCCCTGCCGGGCTTCGACGACGACTACGGCGTCGCGAAGCAGGCCGCACTCGAGGGTGCCCTCGGACCGGTATGGCAGATCGTCCTCGCGAGCGTGCTGGGCTTCCTGGCCGGGCAGAACCTCAACACCCTGGTCATGGGCTGGATGAAGAAACGCTCCCGGGAGCGCGGCTTGTATGCCCGCATGGCCAGCTCCACCGGCGTCGGCGAGTTCGTCGATACGCTCGTGTTCTGCACGATCGCTGCCACCGCGATCGGCATCACCTCGGTCGGGCAGTGGGCGAACTACACGTTCTTCGGGTTCCTCTACAAGGTGCTCGTGCAGTACGCCGTCATGCCGCTCACGGCTCTCTTCATCCGGTGGCTCAAGAAGAACGAGCCGACCTATCAGGCAGCGCTCGCCCAGTAACGCTCTCCGACCCGACGGGTCGCTCAGCCATAGAAGCGACCGAGGAAATCCTCGCGGAACGCCTCGAAATCGCCATTGTCGATCGACGCCCGGATGTCATCGACCAGGCGGACCGTGAAGCGCTCGTTGTGGATCGTCGCGAGCGTGAAGGCGAGGAGTTCCTTGGCCTTGAACAGGTGATGCAGATAGGCGCGCGTGTAGTGCGCACACGTGTAGCAGTCACAGTCCTCGTCGATCGGCCGGAACGCACGACGATTGGCCGCGGTGTCGACGTTGAACCGCCCATCCGGGGCATAGATCGCGGCATTGCGCCCGACGCGGGAGGGCTGGACGCAGTCGAACGTGTCGGCTCCGGCGGCCACGGCGGCGAACAGGTCGTCGGGCTCGGAGATGCCGAGCAGGTGGCGGGGCCGGTCCTCGGGGAGCTCTTCGCAGACCCAGCCGACGATCGCGCCGAGGTTCTCCTTCTCCAGCGCGCCGCCGATGCCGAAGCCGTCGAAACCCCTGGGTCCGTCGGCGCCGGGGACGGTCATCGAACCGAGGTCTGTGGCCGCCTTGCGCCGCAGGTCTTCATACTGCGCACCCTGCAGCACCCCGAACAGCGCCTGATAGGGCTTGTCGGCGCGTTCGACGGTCAGCCGATCGTGCTCGACCAGGCAGCGCTCGGCCCAGAGCCGGGTGCGCTCGAGCGACTCCTCCTGATAGGCGCGGGTGTTCATCAGCGTCGTCAGCTCGTCGAACGCGAAGATGATGTCGGCGCCGAGCTGATGCTGCACCTGCATCGACACCTCGGGGGTGAAGCGGTGCATCGAGCCGTTGAGGTGGGACTTGAACGTCACGCCGTCGTCGTCGACATGCGACAGTCGCTCGCGGTTGGGCGCGATCGCCTGGTCATCGGCGACGCGATCGGCCGACATCGCGATCACTTTCTTGAAGCCGGCACCGAGCGACATGACTTGGAAGCCGCCCGAGTCGGTGAACGTCGGCCCGGGCCAGTTCATGAACCGAGACAAGCCACCGGCCTCGTCGACGATGTCGGCACCGGGCTGGAGATAGAGGTGATAGGCGTTCGCGAGCAACGCCTGAGCACCCAGCTCCGCCATCTGCTCCGGCAGCACCGCCTTGACCGTGGCCTTCGTGCCAACCGGGATGAACGCCGGCGTCCGAATCTCGCCGTGCGGGGTCGAGATGACCCCCGTGCGACCCTGCGTACCCGTCAGGCGGGTGCCGACCCTGAAACCGAACTGCTCCGTCACGACCGGACAGCCTAGGCCATCCCTGGGGTATAGGATTCCGGATGCCTCCATAGGAAATGCCAATAGGCCGGAGTTGTTCCCGGTCCGCTCGGAAGGACCCCATGCGCCCGCCGGCCACTGCCCCCAGCCCCACCGCCTCCGTCGGGTCCCCCGCCAGCCGGGTCATGGAGCTGGTCCGGCGACGAGGCGTCATCAAGCGCGAGGAGCTCGCGCGGCGCACAGGGCTGAGCACGGCCACAGTGGCGCGTGCGGTCTCGGCGCTCGTCGAGGCGGGGCTGCTGCGTTATGCCATCGACCGCACCTCGGATCGAGGGGTGGGCCGGCCGGGGACGCCGCTGCAGGTCGACACCCGCCGCTTCGTCGTGGTCGGCGTCCACCTCGGCCGCCGCGTCGCGACCGTGGCTCTGGGCGACCTGTCGGGGCAGGTTCTCGACACCCGCCTCAGCCCGCACCGATCCCTCATGGTCGCGGAACTGGGCGCGCTGGTGACCGAACTGCTGGCCTCGGTTCCGGCCCGGCAACCCCTCGCTGCTGGTGTGGTGGCGCCCTGGCAGGCGCTCGGATGGGATCGCAGCCGGGTGGAGGACGAGGTCCATGACTTGTTGGGCCTGGATGTGAGCAGCGATGAACACATCACCGCGATGGCCCGAGCCGAGTTCCTGGCATCCGACGATTCGACCGGCAGCACGGCGTTCGCCTATGCCCGTGAAACGGCGGGGTTCCTGGTGGCAGACCAGACCGCCGAGGGCGTACACCTCTCCCGCGAGACCTCCCTGAACCACTTCCCCACCGGCTCCGATGCCGCATGCGAGTGCGGCCGGACCGGGTGCCTGATCGCCTCGGCGGGCGACATGGCTCTGGCCCTGCGGGCCGCGTCTGCCGGCTGGATCGAGGCGCCCCGGATCGAGTTGTTGTTCCGCGCAGCCGCGGCTGGCAATGTCGGCGCCCGGGGGTTGCTGGCTGAGCGCGCTCGCATCCTGCAGGACGTGACCGGACATGTGGCCGATATGTGTGCGCCCGATCGCATCGTGTTGGCCGGTCAGGCTTTCACCGCGGATCCTGCGGTGTTGCGCGGATCACGGAGAACGCTGACCCCTCAGGTCAGCAGCACGCGGTTCGGTGCGGCCATTCAGGCCAACGCCGCTTGCGCGGTAGCTCTGGGCCCAGTCGACAGGGACCCGTTGGGACTCGCACCGCGGCCCGTCATTGCGAGCGCCTGAACTACTCGAGTTCAGGCCGCGAGACACCTCGGAGTGCGGCGAGACGTCTGCTCGAACAGGGGTCTGGTGTCAGTCCGAGGTGTCTCGGCGGAGCAGCAGGTAGCCCGCTGCGACAACGCCCGCGGTAGACGTGCGAAGGACGCCATTGGAGATGCTCAGAGCCCTGGCGCCGGCAGCGACGAGCTGTTCGAGCTCCTCGGCGCTGATCCCGCCCTCGGGACCGACGACGAGGGCGACGCGGCCGTTGGTGGGAAGCGCGATGTCGCTCAGGGACTCCGTGGCGTCCTCGTGGAGGACCAGGGCCAGATCGACCTCGGCCACGAGGGTCGCGAGGGTTTTGGTGGTGAGGGTGTCACCGACGAGGGGTACGCGGAGTCGGCGCGACTGTTTCGTCGCCTCCCGCGCGGTCGCCTGCCATTTGGCGCGGGACTTCTCCCCGCGTTCGCCGACCCATTTCACGATGGACCGGGACGCCTGCCACGGTCGGATCTCGGCGACGCCGACCTCGGTCAGCATCTCCACGGCAAGTTCGCTGCGGTCACCCTTGGCGAGGCCCTGGACGGCGACGAGATGAAGGGTCTCGGGAGGTTCGGGCAGCTGCTCGAGGACCTCCACGTCCAGCCCCTGCTTGTCTCCCCCGACCGTGCGGCAGAGCACGCCTCGCCCGGAACCGTCGGCCAGGAGGATTTCCTCCCCCGCGCGAATGCGGCGTACGACTGAGGCGTGGCGGCCCTCATCACCATCCAACCGGTACGCCGACCCGGCCGCCGGCAACGGGTCGGGCAGGTCGGCCAGGAACAGCGGTCGGGTCATCGACGCGTGCCGAAGATCTTCTCGAACATGCCCTTCTCACGCTTGTGACCGTGATGCGGGTCGAAGGACTTCTCGTCACGGACCTCGGCGAGCTGTTCGAGCAGGTCTCGCTGCTCGTCGGTCAGCTTGGTCGGGGTCTGGACGAGCAGGGTCACGCCGAGCTCGCCACGGCGGCTGCTGCGGAGGTGCGGTACGCCCTTGTCGACGATCGGGATGCGCGTGCCGGACTGGGTGCCGGCGGGGATCTCGACCTTGACGGTGCGCTCGACGTCCTCGGTCTCGTCCAGGTCGGCCTCGAGGGTCTGGACGGTGATCTCGGTGCCGAGGGCGGCCGCGGTCATAGGAACCTTGACCACCAATTCCAGATTGTCGCCGTCCCGACGAAACAACGAGTGGTCCTTCACCAGCAGTTCGACATAGAGATCGCCTGCGGCTCCGCCACCCGGGCCCACCTCCCCCTGCGACGCGAGGTGGATGCGGTTGCCGCTGCTGACGCCGGCGGGGATCTTCACGGTGATGGTGCGGGTGGAGCGCACGCGCCCCTCGCCGTCGCACTCACCGCACGGGTTGGGGATCGTCGAGCCATAGCCGCGACAGGTCGGGCAGGTCGACGCGGTGCGGATGTCGCCGAGGAACGACCGCTGGATGTGGGCGACCTCGCCATGGCCGTGACAGGTCCGGCACGTCACGGGCGCGGCGCCCTCGGCCGAACCATTGCCCTGACACTTGGGGCACAGGACGGCCGTGTCGACCGTCACCGGCTTGTTCACACCGAACGCGGCCTCGTGGAGTTCGAGCACCACGCGGACGAGCGCGTCCTGGCCCCGGCGCACGCGCGACCGCGGGCCGCGCGAGGCCTGCTGGCCGAACATCGCATCGACCAGGTTGGTGAAGTCGAATCCCGCCCCGCCGAAGTCGCCGAAACCACCGCCTCCGCCGAAGCCCGCGCGGCCACCGCCCAGCGGGTCACCGCCGCGGTCATAGATGCTGCGCTTGCGGTCGTCCGAGAGGACCTCATAGGCCTCCTGGATCTCCTTGAACTTGTCAGCCGCGCCGTCTTCGGTGGCGACATCGGGGTGATATTGCATCGCCTTGCGCCGATAGGCCTTCTTGATCTGTTCGGCGCTGGCGTCGCGAGCGACCCCGAGCAGGTCGTAGTAGTCAGACATCTGAGGGTTGTTCATCCTTCGGTGAGGAACCGGCCGACATAACGCGCCACAGCGCGCACGGAGGCCATGGTGGAGGGGTAATCCATCCGAGTCGGGCCCATGATGCCGAGCCCGGCCCATACGTCATCGTGATTACCGTACGCCGCAGCCACCAAGGAGGTCGACTGCAGAGGTTCATACTCATTCTCCTGACCGATCTTCACGGTCAGGGTGTCGCCGGTGGACGCCTCGCCCAGCAGTCGGAGCAGCACGACCTGCTCCTCCAGTGCCTCCAGCACGGGCTGGACGGTCGTGGTGAAGTCGCCGAACCGCGTCAGATTGGGTACGCCCGCCACCGCGACTCGCATGGTCGGCTCGCTGCTCAGGACCTCCAACAGCGCCGTGACACCGATCCGGATGCGGAGCTGCACCTCCGGGGGCGCGGGACGGTCGGCGAGAAGCCCCAACTCAGCCGCGGCGTCGGCAGGCGTACGCCCGACGACGGCGTCATTCAGGCTGTGTTTCAGGGCGGCGAGATCGGTCTCGTCGTGGCCCGGGAGCTCGATCGCGCGCTGCTCGACCCGGCCGAGGGAATTGATCACGATCAGCAGAACGCGGTCGGTCGTCAGCGACACGAGTTCGACGTGGCGGAGCGTGGTGTAGGACTGGATCGGATATTGCACGATCGCGACCTGCTGGGTGATCTGGGCCAGCAGCCGCACGGTCCGGCTCACGATGTCGTCGATATCGACCGCGCCGGACAGGAAGACCTGGATCGCGCGCCGCTCGGCGATCGACAGGGGCTTGATGTTGGCGAGCTTGTCGACGAACAGGCGGTAGCCCTTGTCCGTCGGGATGCGGCCGGCGCTGGTGTGGGGCTGGGCGATGTAGCCCTCGTCCTCCAGGCTCGCCATGTCATTGCGTACCGTGGCCGGTGACACACCGAGGTTGTGGCGGTCAACGAGGGCCTTGGAGCCCACGGGCTCTCGGGTCGAGACATAGTCGGTCACGATCGCGCGCAGCACGCGCATTTTGCGTTCGTCCACCATCTCTCCCCTTCCGTGCCCGATCGGCCTGTCCTCCGGCCGGCTTGGCACTCCTGAGGCGCGAGTGCCAGTCTAGCCATTATGAACTCTCCTTCCGAGTCCACGCACCGCTCTGCAGACCAGACTCCGGCCGGGCCCGAGGGCCCCTGGCAGGAGGTCGCGCCCGGGATCTATCGGCTCGTGGCCGAGCCCGATGCCGTCACGATCGGATTGATCGTCGGCGAGACGGGCGCGTTGTTGGTGGATTGCGGGAGTACGCCCGAGCAGGGTGCCCGGTTGCGGGAGTCCGTGGCCGCGGTGACCGACGTCCCACTGGTCGGCGTCGCCGTGACGCACGAGCACCGCGACCACTGGTTCGGACTGGCCGCGTTCGACGATCTCGAGTCCTGGGGCCACGAGATGCTGGAGGACCGGATCACCGATGCGGGCGTGTTGCGCGAGGCGGAAGGGTTGGGGCTGGTTCCTGAAGATCTGCGGCTGCCGAAGAACCTGTTCTCGATCGCTGCGGCTGTCGATCTGGGCAATCGGCTGGTTGAGATCGTGCACCTCGGGCATGCCCACACGCTGACCGATGCGGTGGTGCATGTGCCGGATGCGGGCGTACTGTTCGCCGGCGACCTGGTCGAGCTGCCCCATCCTTTGATGGAGCCCGAGTCGTCGCCGCGCGGCTGGCCCGCGACCCTCAACATGCTCATCGGCATGGTCAAGCCCGACACGATCGTCGTCCCCGGCCACGGCGATGTCACCGATCGCGAGACCGTCGTCCAGCAGCTCGGCGCCCTGGCGCAGCTGCCCTATGAGGCCGAGCGTCTCGTCCGCGAGGGCGTACGCTTCGACGACGCCGAGGCCAAGGGCGAGTGGCTTCTGCCGTGGGACCGCATCAAAGAAGGCGTACGCACGGCGTACGCCGAGATGAGCACCGAGGGCGTACGCCCGCACCTGCCGTTGGCCTGATGCACTTCACGCTCCCACCGCCAAGCGCAACCGAGGACGAAGCATTAATAGCGGCCTGCAATCGGTTTGCCATTTCTAGACCACGGCGCTCCCCCTAGAGTGCCCCCGGTTCGCTTTTCCCGCAGGCGAGCAGGCGCTAAAGGACAGGCATCCGCCCAGCCAACCCAAAGGCAGGGCTCGATTTATTGCGCCGAATCCTCTAATCAAGATCTTGGAACGATCCCTCTAATAACATCAAGATCGTCAGCAATCCCCCGCTGCCTTGCGAACACCTCCGCCGCGTCAATTGCTCCCATCATCAGCTCAAGGAGAATTGCTCGGCGATTTTCAGCCCCATCAGACGGCACTGCTGCATCCACCCTAAGTAGAGACCTCTTGCGACTGAACCTCATAACTTCTATGCCAGAAAAGTCAACTTTCACCACGGGTCCCGAAAGATGATATATCACGTTTAGATTCAAGGGACTCGAGACTTCTCGCTGGTCACGAGTGATCTCGCGTTCGAGCTTTGCGATTTCGAGCCCCCACGCATCCAGTTCCGCGCTCACACCACCAATAACCGCGCCTATTGTAAGCGCACCCTCCTCTTCCGATTCGGCTTTCATTTATGTATCACCTCTTCTTTTTCTTAGTCCCAGCCCAAGCTTCATTATTTAGAGGTCCAGGTTCGCGCTCCACCCACCAACGTTCCAGCATGGTAATCGTGTATCGCCCCCCAGTCGCAACCCAAACCAGCCTTTTATTTTTCAGGTATTTCATCGAATAACGCCCATTTGGATAGTAGCTGGTAATCCCCCATTTCAGGAGTTCTCCTTGCGTTGTTTCCAATCGATAAAGATGCGTCATCGCTGGACTGGATAGCGAGTTTCCGTGGGTTGAAGGCGCCTTAGGAATCGGTGCTGGCAGGTGAGGGTTCTCTGCAAATCGTCCAGATGCAACATCGCGTAGGGCATTGTTTGGGCCAGGAACAGTTCCTGATGGCAACTTACGGGAGGTCCGTCGCCCTGGGAGGCTTCGAGAGCCTCCATCGCCGCTCTCAAGAACCTGCCTGACCGATTCGTTGACTTGTTTCTGGTTTCTTACTTGTCGTGACTCATTCTTGGCCTGGCGCTGTTGGGGCGTTCTGGCTTGGCGAGCACCGGTATTCGGGGGTGATTTTGGTCTGAGTACGGACTTTATGGTGCGAAGGAGACTGGTAGCGGCCCGGGTTACCGCGGGCAATATTCTGGGCGCATGGCGGGCGATAACGGGGGCGACGTGTTTGACAACCGCTCGGGCGATCGCCGGTACGACATACCGTTTGATCAGATATCCGGCAGCTATTCTGACCCCGATGCCGATGAGCGGGAAGATTTCGCCGGTGGGGTCGGGGTTCATGGCGGGGTTGGCGCCGCCGTAGCTGTAGGCGTTCCATTGCCGCGGGTTTTCTAGATCCAGCAGGGGGTCGGGGGAGAGGAATCGTCCGGAGGCGGGGTCGTAGTCGCGGGCTCCGAGGTGGACGATTCCGAGCAGGGGGTCGTTGTTGCCGTCGACGAATCCGCGGGTTCCGGACCAGGCTGCGGGTGCGGGGCCGCGGTGGCCGCCGTAGAGGTGGGTGCGGCGGGTTTCGAGGGTGCTGGTGGTGTTGTGGACCTGCCAGGTTGCAGTGTTGTTCAGGTCTGACCACAGGGTCCGGACATGGCTGTTGTTCGCGCCGGTGCGCACCGCCACCGCCTGGCCGAGGTGGTCATAGGTCCGTTCGGCGGTGACGGTGCCGCCGTGGGTGTGGGTGAGTTGGGTGTGGCCCAGGTCGAGCCAGGTTGTGGTGGCGTCCCGGCGGATCAGGTCGTCCCCGCTCGGGGTGTAGGCGAACGCGACTGAACCGGCGGGACTGGTCGCGGTGGCAAGTTTTCCTTCGGGGTCCCAGGTCAGGGTGTGGGCTTGTGCTGGGGTTCCGAACAGGATCCCTGCCGTCGCGCCACGGGTCGTGGTGTTGCCATCGGGGTCGTAGCCGAGCGTGGTGGTCGTGGTGGGCTGCCCGGGTGGGGTGACAACTTGGGTGAGCGGGGCATGGGGC
>CAZEVN010000002.1:0-112618 GCA_964515145.1 uncultured Enemella sp. | reverse complement strand
TGATCCTCAAGGCATCACAACGACTCACGATCGGCAGACGAAAGATCGGGGTTAGACACGGGATCCTTCGTGTAGTCGTCGACCACGAATTCCTCTTCGTGGATGAACTCGCCGCACTCGGGGCAATACCAGCGGAACCGGTCGATCTCGCCCTCGAGCCGACCACGCTCGATGATCAGGGCGAACGCATCCGACGGGAATCGGGGTGAATGTTCGGTGTTCGGCGGCATCCAGTTGCTCGATCCCGCCGGAATCACCGCGACACTCTCCTGACCATCGGGGGTCCGGTGATGGAGCCGCATCGTGCCCCGGATCATGTAGGTCACTTCATCGCTGGCATTGATGTGGAATTCGCTGCGATAATCGCGACCCTTGGCGACGAAAGCCAAGGACCCGGGATACTGCCACAGAACTTTGACCTGACGGCCAGTTTCAATCAATTCATCGGCCACTGATTCCAGGTCGAGAATCGGCAGCTCGGAGGGCAGAATTTCTCGCTTCATGGTTCTCCTCGAATCGACGGTGCAGGCTTGGTCGCGGACACACCGTCAAACGGGCAACACACGTCATCGTGTGCTGGTTTTCCAATCCACTCCCCCAGCTTGCGGGGAATAGTGCGTTGTGTTGGAAGTCAAACCCCAAGAAGCAAGGGCAACAAGCAAGAGTCCCAGTGACTGAGACCCTGATTGGATTCAGGCCGTCAACAAGCCGGTCGCAGATGCACGACGTCTCCGGCGGAGAACGTGCGCTCCCCCGACGGCGTACGCACGATGAGCCCGCCCGCGGGGTCGATCCCGAGGGCCCGACCCTCGACGTGCTGGTCGGACCCGAGCTGGAGGCGGACGTCGAGGCCGATGGTGCGGCAGCGTTGGGCGTACCGCTGCGCGAGTTCGGCCGGGGCATCCCGCCACAGCCGGTACGCCCCAGCGAGCGCCCGGAGGACCGCGATCATCAGCTCGGTCTTGGACACCTCGGCACCCTCGAGCCGCAGTGAGGTCGCGGTATCGACGGGCAACTCCTCGGCGTCCATCGACACGTTGATGCCGAAACCGAGCACGACCGCGGGCCCGGCGGACGTCTCGACCCGCTCCGCCAACAGCCCGCAGAGCTTGCGATCACCAACCAGGACGTCGTTCGGCCACTTGAGCTGCACGGGCACATCACAGACACCCCGAATGCCGTCGACCAGCCCGACCCCGGTCATCAGGGAGAGCCACGGCCAGCGTTCGGCGGGCACCCCGTCGGGTCGCAGCAATACCGAACAGGCCACGGAAACACCGGGCGGCGTGGTCCAGGAACGATTCAGTCGCCCTCGACCGGCGGTCTGGTTGTCGGTGATCAGGATTCGACCCGGTTCCGCACCCCGGCGGGCTGCCGCCACGAGGTCGGCGTTCGTGGAGGGTGACTCGGCGACCACGGACACCGCCGTCCACGGCGACCCCGGAACGAGCAGGGCATCCGCGAGCGCAACGGGATCAGGAGCCGGGGTGAAGGACATGGCGCGAGCATAACGGCGCGTGACCGACGTCCCACGAAGGTTTTCGAGCAGGCCCACCTGCACCGACGGCCACGGCTAGGCTGCCCCTCATGGAGATCGACATCCACACGACCGCTGGCAAACTGGCTGATCTGGCTCGCCGCACGGAGGAGGCAGTCAACGCCGGCTCGGCAGCGGCCGTCGAGAAGCAGCACGCGAAGGGCAAGCTGACCGCCCGCGAACGCATCGACCTGCTGCTGGATCCGGGCACGTTCGCCGAGCTCGACGAGTTTGCCCGCCATCGCTCGACGGCCTTCGGGATGGACAAGAAGCGTCCCTATGGCGACGGCGTGGTCACGGGGGTCGGTGCGATCCACGGGCGCCCGGTGTGCGTGTTCTCCCAGGACGTGACGGTCTTCGGCGGCTCGCTCGGGCAGGTCTATGGCGAGAAGATCGTCAAGATCATCGATTTCGCGCTCAAGACCGGATGCCCGCTGATCGGCATCAACGAGGGCGGCGGCGCGCGCATCCAGGAGGGTGTCGTCTCGCTGGGTCTCTATGGCGAGATCTTCAAGCGCAACACGATCGCGTCGGGTGTGATCCCCCAGATCTCGCTCATCATGGGCGCGGCCGCGGGCGGCCACGTCTATTCCCCCGCCCTGACCGACTTCGTCGTCATGGTCGACCAGACCTCCCAGATGTTCATCACCGGCCCCGACGTGATCAAGACGGTCACGGGCGAGGACGTGTCGATGGAGGAGCTGGGCGGCGGGCGTACGCACAACACCAAGTCAGGCAACGCCCACTATCTGGCCGCCGACGAGGAGGACGCGATCGACTATGTCCGCGACCTGCTCAGCTTCCTCCCCCAGAACAACCTCGAGGATCCGGTGCTCTATGGCGACGACGAGGACGACCTGCAGGTGCTGGAACGCGACCGCCTGCTCGATTCGCTGATCCCGGACTCCCCGAACCAGCCCTATGACATGAAGACGGTCATCACCACGGTGCTCGATGACGACGACTTCCTCGAGACGTCGCCGCTGTTCGCGCCCAACATCGTCACGGGCTTCGGTCGCGTCGAGGGGCGCTCCGTGGGCATCGTCGCCAACCAGCCGATGCACTTCGCCGGTTGCCTCGACATCGATGCCTCCGAGAAGGCCGCGCGGTTCGTCCGCACCTGTGATGCGTTCAACATTCCCGTCATCACGTTCGTCGACGTGCCCGGCTTCCTGCCCGGCGTCGACCAGGAGCATGCCGGCATCATTCGCCGTGGTGCCAAGCTGATCTATGCGTACGCCGAGGCGACGGTTCCCCTTGTCACCGTGATCACCCGCAAGGCGTATGGCGGCGCCTACGACGTCATGGGTTCGAAGCATCTCGGCGCCGATGTGAACCTGGCGTGGCCGACAGCCCAGATCGCGGTCATGGGTGCCCAGGGCGCGGTCAACATCCTTTACCGCAAGGAGCTCGCTGCGTCCTCCGACCCCGACGCGGAGCGTACGCGCCTGATCCAGGCCTATGACGACGAGCTGGCCAATCCCTATGTGGCCGCCGAGCGGGGCTACATCGACCAGGTGATCTATCCGCACGAGACGCGCTACGAGATCATCCGCATGCTGCGTCTGCTGCGCACCAAGCGCCAGTCGCTGCCGCCCAAGAAGCACGGCAACATCCCGCTCTGAGCCACTCACCGAATCGAGCCCGCCATGAGCAACGACCAGCCGGTCATCACCGTGGTGTCGGGGTCACCGACACCGGAGGAAATGGCTGCCATCATCACCGTGCTGGCAGCCGGTTCCCAGTCGACCGTGGAGGCCCCGGTCCGAGAACGCAAGCCGACCATGGGCGGCTGGAAGTCCTATGTGCGGACCCTGCGCAGGTCGTTCCATCCCGGCCCCGGGGCCTGGCGGCACGGAGATCGCTGATCCCCGAGGGTGCCTCGGCTGCCAGGTGAGGAAGCCCTCATCACGATGATGACGCAGGCCGATCCCCGCCGCATTCACAATCGCGCTGAGTTCACCGACAATCACTTCACCGGATTGAGCCGACCGCGGGCCATGAACGGCGAATTCTGTCCTGACCCGAGTGGACTACGATGTCGCGACCTGACATAGGCGAAAGGCGCGCTATGGCGAACGTTCTTCCTTTTTATCTGGTGTGCGATGAGTCGTACTCCATGCACGGAGAGAATTTGGACACCGTCAATCAGACGCTGGTGCAGCTCCACTACGAAATCGGGGTCCACCCGGTCGTCTGTGACAAGACCCGCTTCGGGGTCATCGGGTTCTCCGACACCGCCGAAGTGACCCAGCCCCTCGCCGACATGTCGGAGATCACGCAGTTGCCGCAGTTGACGGCACGGGGTGTGACCAGCTATGCCGCAGCGTTCAAGACCCTCAAGGGTGAGATCGAGACCAACGTCGCGATGCTCAAGGCCGAGGGTCATCGCGTGTTCCGGCCTTGTGTCTTCTTCCTGTCCGACGGGATGCCCACCGATCCGATGGACGTGTGGATCTGTGCCCTGCAGGAGTTGGTCGCCGAGGACAACCCGCTGCGGCCGAATATTCTGGCGTTCGGCATCGGTGACGCCGATGAGGATGTCATCGCCCAAGTGGGTCACACCCGCGCCTTCGCCGTGCAACCGGGCATCAGCCCGGTCACGGCCCTGAAAGAGTTCGCCCGGGCACTGACCCAATCGATCATTGCCAGTGGGCAGGTGCGGGACGAGCCCCAGTTGGTGATGCCGGAGGTGCCCGAGGGTTTTCGAGCCATCGACACCCCCGAGCTCTGAGACAGACCCCGAGCGTATGAGGGAGCCGAACGACGGCATGACTGAGTCCGGACCGCTACCAGCCGAGGGGCCGGTGCGGCAGTTCCGGTCCGTCCCGGCCCGCTCATGAGCAGCCTGGCGACGGGGGTCCGGCGGCGGCTCGTCCGCCGGCTGCGTGCCTGGTGGGTCCTGCTGCGGCATGGCCGCAAGACCGCCCTGCTCCTGGGCCAGCGCCAGGTCCCGGAGGCGTCGAACCTCAGTGACTCCACAGGGGCCGCTGAGCAGAAGCCCGCGACTGGGCCGGGCGCCGGATCACCGCAGCGGTCCCGAACAGGCGTCGGCGACACTTTCAAGCTGGGGAAGGCGGTGGGCCAACCGGGCGGCCAGGGAGCGGTCTTCGAGATCGCGGACAACCGACGGCTCGTGTACAAGCAGTACCACACACCGTTCGTGGGGGCCGCTGCCTCGTTCCTGGACCTGATGGAGCGCGCGGACCGGGTCAACGCGGACCTGCCCCGCGGCGTCACGATGACTTGGCCGATCCACCTGTGCGGTCAGGGCAGCGATGTCGAGGGCTACACAATGACACGGGTGGCCGATCCCTACTTCGTCACGATCGCACGTCCCAACGGCAGCACCGAGCGGCAGCTGGGTTTGGGTCATGCCGTGCCCCGGAAGAAGTCGGTGTTCCGCCCGACGCGGTTGACGACCCCGGAGGACCGTCTGGCCCTGGCCCGCCTGATCGGCCTCGGGCTGGACGCCCTGCACCGCCACGATGTCCTGTACCGGGACATGTCGTGGGCGAACTTCGCCTATGCCCTGGATCCCCCGCGCATCGTCTTTATGGACATGGACTCGGCGCGACCGATCACGGTCCCTATCATCATGGCCAAGGACGGGGTCGACACCCCCGATTGGGTGGATCCGGACAACCCTGCGGAGCCGCTGGGGTTCGATCTGGACCGCTACAAGTACGCGCTGCTGGTCCACCGGCTGCTCGGCAGCCACGAACTGTCGGGAGGGCTCCCCACCCGCCAGGGACTCGTCGCCGGACATCTCTCGCTGGACGGTGTCGATCCCCGGAACCACAAACATGTGGCCGACCTGTATCGCCGGGTGGCGGGGAGTCCCGGGCAGCGACCCCCGATTTCCGAATGGCTCGACGTGCTAGGCCGATAGCAAATAGACTTCCAAGTCTACTTGGCCGGTGGTGCCGCCCTTCCAGAAGGCCCGATGGGTGGCATTCTGGAAAATGCCCGGATTGGCTCCGGCCAGTTCTCCGCCCACCATCTCCGCGATCCGAATCCCCTCATTGACGTCGGGAGAGAATCCCCAGATGAGCACCATGCCGGCGGTCACGTCCCGGAACCCGGCGCGCTCGGCTTCCTCGGCAATCTGACGCTGGATGTCCGTGGCGGCGGCCGGACGAGTCGCCGGGTTGAGCAACGCCCCAGCGTTGACCCTGATCGTCAGCGTCACCGGGGTGCGGTCCAGCCCCAGGGGAGCCTCCGGGGTGGGCGTCGGGGTTGGTGTGGGTGAGGCCGATGGGGTCGGCGTCGGCGTCGGTGTGGGCACCGCGGTCGGCGCCGACGGGACCGAGCCCATGCCGATCAGGAAGAGCACGAGGAGGAGATCGGCGAACAGCCAGCCGGCCAGCATGGTGGCGAAACTCGTGTTCCGGGACGTCCGCAGGCCCTGCCTCACGCCGACCGTCCCGGAGCCGGCTGCAGCCGGCTGCCATTGCTCCCCGTCGACGGCACCAAGTGGGCCAGACTGGCCCGAATCTGGGTGAGTTCACCGATCTGGTGCTGGGCCGCCCCGGTGTGCAGGGTGAGCGCCTCGGCGACGTCCTGAGTGCTGTGCTGGAGCTCTGCCACCTTCATACTCATCTCCGCCAGGCGTTGCGACAGCCGGTTGTCCAGCGACTCCGTGGCCTGCGACATGCTGTGCCCGAGCGCGCGCGTGTCACGGCCCATTTCCGTAGCGGCTCGCACCAGTTGGTCCTGGCTTCCCGCGACGGACCCGGCCGCCTGGCTGAGTTCCTTCGACGCCGCGGACATGCTCGCAGCGCTTCCGGTCAGGCCGGACACGGCATTCGACACCGACGTTTCCAACGCGGTGGCGGATTGATCGATGGCCTTCCTCAAGATGCCCGCGGACGTCTTGGCCGCCTTCTCCAAATCGCCCGCGCTCTGCCCGACTGACTGCTTCAACAACTGTGCGGCCTTCGTGGTGTCCTGCTCGAGTTGTGTCGTCGCTTGCACTAGGGCATTCGCGCCGTCCAGCACGGACTTGTTCACCGTCACCAAGCGATCCGCGGTCTCGCGAAGCAGGTCGACGCCCTTCGCAGGGGTGTCGGTGTTGGTCTGGTCCAGCACCAGTTGGGCGCCGAGGAGTGCGTGACCCAGCAGAGCCGCGTTGGTGGACCACTGACGCGTGGCCACAGCCTCTTGTCGCCCATGGCTGACGCGCTCGAGCAGCACCAGCAGCATGCTCACCGCGATCAGCACGGCGGAGACGAAGGCGACGTTCGGCAGCGTCATGTAGGTGGGGAGGGCGCCATTGAAGCCGTGGGTCCACAGCTGCAGGAAGCTCTGCTCACCGGCCAGGTCCGCGGCGAGCCATGACTGGTACAGCGCGGTGGCGTTCCGCAGGCCCCACCAGGTCCACCCGATCGGGATGAAGACGACGACGGCGGCGATAGCGCTGAGCAAGCGGCGGCTGGCGCCCTCACGGGGAGCGGTCAGGGTGGCCTCGGGCGAAAAGTGCCGGCTCAGGTCGACGCCGCGCCACAGGACCTCTCGGTCTCCACCCACTCGCATGGCCTTGGCCAGAGCGTCCAGATCCTTCGCTCGATGAGGATTGGCAGTAGCCTTTACGACGTCGATTTCGTCAGCAATTTCTCGCCGCGCTTTCTCGAGTGAGCGGCGGCTCGCGTACCGGTCATAAGGGCCTTGGGCCGTCACAATTTCCCCCACAGAATGAGCTTCAGACTAATAGCCTCGTGATCCTAGGGGGCCGGTCGAACACTCAAAAGTCGTGTTTCGAAAATCGCACATGACACGGAAAAGTTCGGCTTTCGTTGAGCCCAAGCGGTACCGGCACGGCTCCCGCTCCAATTTCCGCGATCCGGCCCATCCGAGTCGCGCGTTCCTTCAACTCCTCAGGGTACTTACTTCGTGCTGCCATCGTGTTCCTTCAGGTTTCGATATCCCATCAAACCCGGTATGAGACATGGTGCTCCACGATGAACCGGTGCCGGTCCGGTCGCACCCCTCGTTAGCGTGGCCATCTCAGTGTCAGCGTGGTGGCAACGCTCTTCCGGTGGTTGGATCCTGACCATCAGTCATCAAGGTGAAAGAAGGCAACCATCATGGTTGTCGTTGGGTGCGGATGTGCACAAGCAGACCCATTCGCTACGGTGACGTCACAACCAAACCGGACGGTCAACGCGACCGCCTGCCAGCGAAAGGAGCGCCCGTGGACGCCACGCAGGAGATCCTCAGCACGATTCCCCTCGATCAGCTCGCCGCCCAGCTCGGCACCGACGAAGCGACAGCCCAGAATCTGGCGAGTCAGCTCATCCCCGCCCTCATCGGGGGCATGTCCGCCAATGCCGCCGATGACAGTGGTGCCCGTTCCCTGGCCTCCGCACTGTCGGACCACGCCAACTCCTCCCTCCTCGACGGCGATGTCTCCCTGGATCAGGTCGACACCCAGGACGGCGAGGCCATCGTCCAGAACGTCTTCGGCGCACGCACGCCCGATGTCACCCAGGCCCTCGGCCGCGGCGTGGCCGGCGGCAACAACGAGATGGTCCAGAAGCTGCTGCGCATTCTTGCTCCAATCGTGCTGGCCTATATCGCGTCCAAGCTGACGAGTGGCAAGGGCGGCGCGGCTGCTGGCGCCGGCGGCGGCATCCTGGGCAGCATCCTCGACAGCATTCTGGGTGGCGGCGGTCGCAAGCAGGCTCCCGCCCAGGTGCCCGAGCAGCCGACCGGTGGGAGCCTCCAGGACATCCTGCTCGACATGCTCGGTGGTGCCATGGGTGGCGGCGCCGCAGCCCCGCAGCGCCAGCCCCAGCAGGCGCCGCGCCAGCCCGAGTTCGAGCAGCCGCGCCAGCCGCAGCAGCAGGCTCCGTCAAACCCCGACCTGGACGGCCCGGCTGCTCCGACCATTCCGATCGACGAGCCGGCCGCGTCCCCCCAGGGCCGGCCGCAGCAGCCCGGTGGCTTCGGCGGCCAGGGCGGCGGCATCCTCGGTGATCTGCTCGACGGGCTCCTCGGTGGAGGTCGTCGGGCCTGATGTCGGGCAGTTATCGCCTCATCCTTGCCTCGGCGTCCCCGGCCCGGCTGCAGACTCTGCACCGGGCCGGGCTCGACCCCGAGGTCATCGTCTCGGGAGTCGACGAGGAGAGCATCACGGCCAGGCGGCCCGTGATCCTGGCTGCGATGCTGGCCGAACGCAAGGCCCAGGTCGTCAACCAGCAGCTCGCGGGCCACGAGCCGGTGATCGTCATCGGCTGTGACTCGGTGCTGGAGTTCGAGGGCAAGGCCTACGGCAAGCCGGGCTCCCCGGATGAGGCCATCGAGCGCTGGAAGGCCATGCGCGGGCGGACGGGCACGCTCCACACGGGGCATCATGTGATACTGCGCCAGCGTGGTGTTCATCAGGTCACGGCGACCGGCTCCACCCTGGTCCGCTTCGCAGCTCTGTCCGACGATGAGATCAAGGCCTATGTGGCGACCGGCGAGCCCCTGGCCGTGGCCGGAGCGTTCACGATCGACGGTCTCGGTGGGGCCTACATCTCGGGCATCGAAGGCGATCACCACAACGTGGTCGGCCTCAGCCTTCCCCTCGTCCGCGACCTGCTCACCGAGCTCGGCGTCGCCTGGCACGATCTCTGGGTCGACCGGGACTGACGCGTACGCCACTTCCCGCGCTCGAAGACGCGCACGTCTCCGCGCCCGAAACTCACCCCTGGTGCGCCGACCGCCGCAGGGTCAGGGCGGCCTCGGCCCCACCACTGGTGAAGGCGCCATCCCAGCCATGGCCCGTGAAGACGAGGCCCCCGGCCTCAGCCCCCGGGCCGGCTGCAGTGATCGTGAATCCCGCGCCGGGCAGGTGCGCCTGCAGCCACTCGGCGATCACCCCCGCGTCCGGCTCCGAGAACGTCATGGTCTGCATGTTCGGCTGGTCCACCCGAAGATTCACCCGCGCGCCGGCCGGAACGGTGACCCGATCGGCCGGGCCGTTGTCGAACCCGAGCTGCGCCAACGACACCCCACCCTCCGGGACGGCGTACGCCTCAGCGGAAGCAGTCACAGGACTGGGATCGGGGACCGGAACAGACCCCGTCCCGCCACAACCGGCGAGGAGAGCGGACGCCAACAGGACGAGCACTGCCGCACAGACACGTGTGCGCAGGGCGGCACGGAATGACACGTCGCCCACCGTAGTCGGCTAGCCTCGCAATCGTCATGAGTACTGAATCGCGCCCCGCGCTCCCCAGCCGCCAGATGCCTCCCAAGACGGTCCTGCCGGCGTGGTTGCGCGCCATGCGCCCGCGCCAGTGGATGAAGAACGTCCTCGTCTTCGCAGCCCCGCTCACCGCCGGGTTCCACACCCGTGGCAACTCGGATCACCTGCAGGTGCTGCTCAACGCCGCGCTCGCGTTCGTCGCCTTCTCGCTGATCAGCGCCACGATCTACCTCCTCAACGACGCCAAGGACGTCGCGGAGGACCGGTTGCATCCCAAGAAGCGCTTCCGGCCCATCGCCGCAGGCGAGCTGAAGGTCTCGACGGCCTATGTGATGGCCGTAATCACCACCATCCTCAGCCTGGGACTCGGCTTCTATGTCGCGCCGATGCTGGGCGTGGTGCTGGTGGTCTATCTGGTGCTGCAGCTGATGTATACCCAGTTCCTCAAGCACCAGCCCATCATCGACCTGGCCATGGTCGCGTCCGGCTTCCTGCTCCGCATGATCGCCGGCGGTGTGGCCACCGGCATCGACCTGTCGGCCTGGTTCCTCCTGGTCGCCGCATTCGGCTCGCTGTTCATGGTCTCGGGCAAGCGCTATTCGGAGATGGTCATCCTTGGTTCGGAGGCCGGCACCCGCAAGTCGCTGAAGGAATACACCGACACCTATCTGCGCTTCGCCTGGCATCTCTCCGCCGCGGTGACGCTGGTGGCCTACTGTCTGTGGGCGATCGGCGGCGGAGTGACTCCGGGTGCCCCCGCGCCGGGCGGCGGCCTGTGGGGTCTGCCCTGGCTCGTGATCTCGATCATCCCGCTGACCATCGGCCTGCTGCAGTATGCCCTTGAGGTCGACCGCGGCGATGCCGGCGAGCCCGAGGATGTCGTCCTCAACCACCGCGCCCTGCAGATCTCCGGTGCGCTCTGGGTCGTCACCCTGGTCCTGGGCATCTATTTCTGAGCCTCGGGGATTCCCTCGACTGAAGCCGGTCCGCCTCCAGCGGGCCGGCTTTCGTGATTGTGATCACACAGAACTTTCCCGGCCAAAGCATTGCTCCTCCGGGGAGTTTTGACTTAGGTTCCCCTTGGTTAGGCAAGGCTTGCCTAATGGAAAGGTGGAACAGTGACAGCGAACCTGCTGATCGGGCTGCGTGAGGGACTGGAGGCGTCCCTTGTCATAAGCATCCTGATCGCCTATCTGGTGAAGACCAAGCGCCAACAACTCATCCCCCGCGTGTGGCTCGGGATCGCCCTCGCCGTAGGCGTGTCCCTCGCTTTCGGTGCCCTGCTGACCTTCGGCCCCCGAGGCCTGACGTTCGAAGCGCAGGAGCTCATCGGCGGATCGCTGTCGATCATCGCCGTCGCCTTCGTGACGTGGATGATCTTCTGGATGGCCGGTGCCGCCCGTGGCCTGGCCGGGAAGCTCCGGGCTGCCGTCGACTCTGCCGTCGACCGTTCCCCCGGCGCACTTGTGGTTGTCGCCGCCCTGGCCGTCGGCAGGGAGGGCCTGGAAACTGCGTTGTTCCTGTGGGCCGCAACCCGCTCAGCCACCACCGCCGGCACGTCCACGACCGTTCCGCTCATCGGTGCCCTGCTGGGTCTGGTGCTGGCCGTGCTCCTCGGTTACCTGATCTACAAGGGAGCGCTGAAGATCAACCTCACCCGGTTCTTCGCCATCACCGGAGGTTTCCTGATCCTCGTGGCCGCCGGCGTCCTCGCCTACGGCATCCACGACCTGCAGGAGGCCCGCTTCCTCCCCGGCCTTGGGACGCTGGCCTTCGACGTGTCCACCCAGATCCCGCCGGGATCAGTCCTCGGCATCCTCCTGAAGGGAATCTTCAACTTCTCCCCGGTCACCACCTGGCTGCAGTTCCTCGCCTGGTGGGCCTATGTGGTGCCGATCAGTTTCCTCTTCTGGCGAAGGATGCGGGCCCGGCCTGCCACGCCGAAGCAGCCCACGCCCTCCACCCATCCGATCATCCCCACGGGAGACGCCGCATGAACCGCCCACTGAGCCTGTCCCTCCCCCTCATCGCCGTCCTTCTCCTCGCGACGGCCTGCACCGACAACACCTCCTCCTCGACCGCGACCCAAGGCCCGCAGGCGCTCACCGTTGCCGCCTCCGACAGCGAGTGCAGCCTGTCGGCCACTGAAGCACCGGCCGGGAAGCTCACCTTCGCCGTCACCAACACCGGATCGAAGGTCAACGAGTTCTATGTCCTGGGAGACGACGGGCTCCGGATCATCGGCGAGGTCGAGAACATCGGCCCCGGTCTCACGCGCGAACTCGTCCTGAGCGCTCAGCCCGGCAGCTATTTCACCGCCTGCAAGCCGGGGATGGTCGGCGATGGCATCCGGGCGGTATTCACAGTGACCGGCGAAAGCATGCCGGTGAGCGCCGACGACAAGGTCCTGCTCGATCAGGCCAACGCGCAATACCAGTCCTATGTCAAGGACCAGACCGATCAGTTGCTCGCCAAGACGGAGCTTTTCGCCGAGGCCTATCGGACCGGCCAGGACGACCGCGCCCGGGAGCTCTATCCCGACGCCCGGACGCACTGGGAGCGGATCGAGACCGTGGCCGAGTCGTTCGGTGACCTGGACCCACGGATGGACGCCCGGGAGGCCGACCTGGAGCAGGGGCAGGAATGGACCGGCTGGCACCGGATGGAGAAAGACCTCTGGCCCCAGCGAGCCGACAATTACACCCCGCTCACGCCGGAGGAACGCACTCGGTTCGCCGGCCAGCTAGTCAGCGACACGCGGGATCTCCACGCCCGCACCCGAGATCTGACCTTCACCGCGGACGTGATCGGCAACGGAGCCAAGGGCCTGCTCGACGAGGTCGCGACCGGCAAGGTCACAGGCGAGGAGGAATACTGGTCACGCACCGATCTGTGGGACTTCCAGGCCAATGTCGACGGCGCTCGCGTCGCCTGGGAGGGACTGCGGCCTCTGCTGAAACAGAAGAACCCCGACCTGGACCGCCAGATCGAGACTGATTTCGCCTCGCTGCAGGACCTGCTCGACCAGCATCGGATCGGCACCGGCTTCAAGACCTATGACCAGCTCTCCGATGCCCAGATCCGCGAGCTCTCCGACGCGGTCAATGCCCTGTCCGAGCCCCTGTCCCAGCTCACCGCCGCAGTGATCTGATGCCCCCCACCCACGACAACGATGGGCGGCGTGGCCTGACGCGCCGCGGACTGCTCTCCGTCGCCGGTGCCGGTGCCGCGCTCGTGGGCGGCGCCGCGGCGGCCGGGTACGGCGCCGGCCACGAACCCGGATCGGCAGCGCAAACCGACCAACCGGAGAACCGGGCGTACCCATTCCACGGACCGCACCAGGCGGGGATCGTCACACCGGCGCAGGACCGCCTGCACTTCGCGGCGTTCGACGTCACCACCGACGACCGGCGCAAGCTGGTGCGGCTGCTGGAACGCTGGACGAGGGCTGCCGAGCGCATGGTCCGGGGCGAGCCGGCAGGCCTCGGGAGCACGTCCTATGACGCTCCCCCGGACGATACGGGCGAGGCGATCGGACTTCCCCCGGCAGGGCTGACCATCACGGTCGGATTCGGCCCGACGCTATTCCGGACCGACGACGGCATCGACAGATTCGGCATCGATAACCGCCGCCCCACCTCGCTGGCCAGGCTCCCCCATTTCTCGGGTGACATGTTGGAGCCCGCCCGCAGCGACGGGGACCTGTGTGTCCAGGCCTGCGCCGACGACCCACAGGTGGCCGTTCACGCCGTCCGCAACCTGGCAAGGATCGCTTTCGGGACCGCTTCGGTGCGGTGGTCCCAGCTCGGCTTCGGCCGGACCTCGTCCACGTCGACCACGCAGGACACCCCGCGCAACCTCTTCGGATTCAAGGACGGCACGGCCAACCTGAAGGCCGAGGAATCCGCTGAACTCAATGCCCATCTCTGGGTGCCTGCCGGGCGGGAAGCCCGTGCCGACTGGCTGGCCGGCGGGACGTTCCTCGTCGCCCGGCGGATCAACATGCACATCGAGACGTGGGACCGGGCTCCCCTGCGGGAACAGGAACTCCTCATCGGACGGTCCAAGGCCGAGGGTGCCCCCTTGTCCGGAGGCGGCGAATTCGCCGAACCCGATTTCGCCCTCCCGGGGCGGGGCGGCAAGCCGCTGATCGACGGCGGCTCCCACATGGCGATTGCCCATCCCGACCACAACGGTGGCGTACGCATGCTCCGCCGCGGCTACAACTTCGTCGATGGATCCACCAGCCTCGGCCGCCTGGACGCCGGCCTGTTCTTCCTGGCCTTCGTGACCGATCCGCTGACCCACTACATCCCGATGCAGACCCGCATGCAGAGCCAGGATCGGCTGGTCGAATATCTCCGACACACCGGGTCGGGGCTATGGGCGATTCCACCCGGGGTGGCTCCCGGCGGGTTCATCGGCGAGACCCTGTTGTCCTAGAGATTGCGGATGTCCGCGCACTCGATCACCGCGGTGAACGGTTCCTCAGTGCCGGCGGCCGCGTTGGACGAGTCGCTCGTGTGCACGAGCACCCCGTTGAACTCGAAGCGGTCCTCGGTCCGTTGCACCGACACGCGCTCACCTTCCGGCAGTTCGAAGGTGGCCACGGCGGCAGCGCCGATCTGGAGGTCCAGAACCTCGGGTCGGGGTTTGTCGGTCAGCCGCACATAGAGCTGGGATGATTTCGCCGAGGCGGTGAGAGTCAGCCCCTCCTGCGTACGGAAACAGCTGAGCTTGTCGATCCCGTAGGTCGTGCCCTCGACGGTGAATTCCCCGGAGCCGCCGGCGAGAAACGAACAGCCGGTGAGCAAGAAGGCACCGACAAGGGCCGCTGGCATGCGCATGGCGTCACAGTAGCCGGATCGGGACGTCGCCCCGTCGTCGTTCAGGTGTCATGACTCAGATCCAGTCGGTGCGGCGCAACATCACATAGACGACGCCGGTCAGCGCGACGATCAATCCCACGCTGAGCACCAGGCCCAAGGGCTCACCGTTGCCGGGGAAGGGCACGTTCTGGCCGAACCAACCCGTGATGGCCGTGGGCACGGCGATGACAGCTGCCCAGCCCGCGAGCTTCTTCATCACGACGTTGAGCCGCGCATCCAGCAACGAAACATGGGTTTCGAACAACGCGCTCACCATGTCCCGCAGGGATTCCGTCCACTCCGAGGCCCTCATGACATGGTCATAGAGGTCATCGAAATCCCCCGCCAACGGGCCCGACTCACCGAACTGCCGACGCAGCGTACCCACCACTTCGCGCAGCGGCAGCACCGCCCGCCGCAGGTGAACCAGCTCCTTGTGAAGGCGATAGAGCGAGGCCTGCATGGCGCGTCCCCGCGGGAGCCGGTCGGCGAACAGGTCGGTCTCGACGTCCTCCGCCACATCGTCGATCACCTGGATCGTGTCGAAGTGGCTGTCGACCACGAGGTCGACCAAAGCGTGGATCAGCCCGGCCGCCCCGGCCGCGATGAGGTCCGGACGGTCACGCAGCCGATCGCGCACCCCGTCCAACGAGAACCGGTCATCGGCCCGCACCGTGAGGACCCCGTGGGGCAGGGCGAACGCCGAGATCTGGTGCAGCACAAGACGGGAATCGTGAGCCTGGGGACCCTCGTCAACGAGTGCACTGGCGTGGCACGTCACGAAGGATTGCTCACCGTGGCGGCTCGCCTTCGGTCGTTCCCCGGCCGTCAGGGCATCCTCGACCGCCCGCGGGTCCAGGCCGACCTGATCGGCAAGATCGTGCAGCACCGCCGGATCCGCGCCGGCCAGGTCGACCCAGACAACAGTGCGAGGGTCCGACAGGGCGACCGCGAGATTTTCGGGCGGCCTCACTTCCCTGCCATCACGCCATTCCAGAATCTGTACGCCAGGGGTCACCCCCACAGTGTGCCGCGCTGCGGAATCGGGAGGATCCGCCACCCGCAGGTGACCGCCTGCGCAGGCACAATCAGGCTGAGGTGCCACCCCGCACCTGATCAAACAGCCTCGCCGCCGCGAAGCGACGGTGGCGGCCACCGTTCCGTCACCGAGTGACGGCGTGGACAACAAGGAGTCCCCCATGAGTGAACCCACCTCCACCGCTTATCAGCCCCAGCAGTACGGGATGGAACAGCGGACCAATACGCTCGCCATCGTCGCCCTGGTCGGCTCGTTCTTCATCAGCCTGGTCGGCATCATCTGCGGCCACATAGCGTTGGGCCAGATCAAGCAGACCGGCGAGAAGGGCCGCGGCCTCGCGCTCGCCGGCCTCATCATCGGCTATATCGGCCTCGTCGTCGGCATCCTCTATGTGATCTTCGCCGTCGTACTGGTCGCCAACAGCTGACCCGACGCATCATGGTCGTGGGGCCACTCGGCCCCACGACCCCACGCCACCGAGAGGACGCGGGCATGTCATCTGCCTTCCCAGGGCCGCAGGATCCCTATCGTCCTGACCCGCCCCGACCGACCGGGTTCCCGACCTATCCGACCTATCCGCCCGCCCCACCACCCGGCCCAGCGCCGATGCAGCCCTACAGCTATGGCTCGCCCTATGTCGCGCCCCCGACCAACACGCTGGCGATCGTCGCGCTCGTGTCGTCGTTCTTCGTCCCCATCGCCGGGATCATCTGCGGCCACATCGCTCTCGGGCAGATCCGCCAAACTGGCGAAAACGGCCGCGGACTCGCGCTCGCCGGGCTTATCATCGGCTACGCCTATACCGCGTTCGTCGCGCTCTATGTCATCTTCATGATGGCCATGTTGGTCGGCCTCGGAGCCTACTGACCGAGCCTGTCCGAGCCGGCGGTCAGGCACCGCGGGCCCTCCGCTGTGGAGTTTCGTGGGATCCCTTGTCACCACAATTCTTTGCTGCTTGACTTTGCACAGAATTACCGTGTCAAAGGGGGTTCGCCATGACAACTACCACTTCCCGCCCGCGACCTTCCAGAGGACGCCTCTCCCCACGCGACTTGCGTTGGTGGGTGGCCCTGTTCGTCGTCTTCGTGGGGTCCTTCGCTGTGCTGCTCTACATGGGCGCCCAGATCAACCAGGCCAAGCCTCCGATCCCTGATCGGGTGGTCGACACCAGTGGCCGCGTCATCATGACCGGTGACGACATCATCCAGGGCCAGAAGATCTGGCAGTCGATCGGCGGCCAGCAGATCGGTTCTGTGTGGGGCCATGGCGCCTATGTGGCGCCCGACTGGACCGCTGACTGGCTCCATCGCGAGGCCACGTTCCTTCTCGAGCAGTACGCCGGCCCGGGCGGCTTCGAGAACCTCGATCCCGAGCGCAAGGCTGCCCTGGAGGCGCGCCTGAAGCTCGCGATGCGGACCAACACCTATGACGCCGCCACCGGCACCATCACCCTCGATCCGCTGCGCGCCCAGTCATTCGACGAGAACGCGAACTACTACGCCAACATGTTCGTCGAGGGCCACGAGAACTACGCCATCCCGGCCGGCACTCTGCCTGATCCCGAATTGGGACGCCAGATGTCGAGCTTCTTCTGGTGGTCCAGCTGGGCCGCATCCACCAACGCGCCCGGTTCCGATGCGACCTACACCATGAACTGGCCGCATGAACCGCTGATCGACAACGTGCCGACCACGACCAACATCCTGTGGTCGATCATCTCGATCATCCTGCTGCTCCTCGGCATCGGCGGCCTGGTGTGGTATCACAACCTCCACGCCGACGATGGTGAAGTGCTCAAGGACGTCCCGAAGCTCGACCCGCTGCTGGGCTACAAGCCCACGCCTTCCCAGAAGGCGACGCTGAAATACTTCTTTGTCGTCGGTGGCCTCTTCGTCCTGCAGATCGTCATGGGCATCCTCAGTGCCCACTACGGCGTCGAGGGCGGCGCGCTCTATGGCATCCCGATCGATCAGCTCCTGCCATACGCAGTGGTCCGCACCTGGCACACCCAGCTCGGCATCTTCTGGATCGCCACCGCCTGGCTGGCCACCGGTCTCTTCGTGGCCCCCGCCGTCGGCGGTCGCGAGCCCAAGTTCCAGCGCCTCGGGGTGAACGTGCTGTTCGGCGCCCTGATCGTGGTCGTCCTCGGCTCGATGATCGGCCAGTGGCTGTCGATCACCGGCAAGATGGGTTATGGCAACCCGATCAACTGGTGGCTCGGGACGACGGGCTATGAATACCTCGACCTGGCCCGCACCTGGCAGATCGGTCTGTTCGTCGGCCTGATCATCTGGCTGGTCCTGATGGTCCGTGCCATGTGGCCGGCCCTGAAGCGCGCCAAGACCCCGGAGGGCAACCACCCGACCGAGGACGCGCCGCTCGCCGCCGGTTCACAGCGCTCGCTCATTCTCATGTTGATCATGTCCTGCGTGGCCATCACCGGCTTCTTCGGCGCCGCGTTCGGCATGGGTCACGACACGCACCTGTCCATCACCGAATACTGGCGTTGGTGGGTCGTGCACCTGTGGGTCGAGGGCTTCTTCGAGGTCTTCGCCACCGTCGTGATCGCATTCCTGCTTGTCCGCCTCGGCCTGCTCCGGGCCGGCATGGCGGCCACGGCCACCCTGTCTGCCACGGTCATCTTCCTCGGCGGCGGCATCATCGGCACCGGTCACCATCTCTACTTCACCGGTGGCAACGACGTTGTCATGGCCTGGTCGGCGACGTTCAGCGCCCTCGAGGTCGTCCCGTTGGCGCTGGTCGGATTCGAGGCCTTCCGCAACCTCCGACTGCTGAAGGTGCACAAGTGGGTCGCGGGCTACAAGTGGGCGATCTATTTCTTCGTGTCCGTGTCGTTCTGGAACATGCTCGGTGCGGGTGTCTTCGGCTTCCTGATCAACCCGCCGATCTCGCTGTTCTATGTCCAGGGCCTCAACCTGACTCCGCTGCACGGCCACACCGCGCTGTTCGGCGTTTACGGCATGCTGGGCATCGGCCTGATGCTCTTCTGCGTCCGCGCCCTCATGCCCGGCAAGGAATGGAACGAGAAGCCGATCGCCATCGGGTTCTGGTGCCTCAATGGCGGTCTGCTGATGATGGCGCTGCTCAGCCTCCTGCCCCTCGGCCTCGCCCAGGCGTGGGCGAGCATGGATGTCGGCATGTGGTACGCCCGCAGCGACGAGTTCCTCTATTCACCGATCCTCACCGTGATCCGCTGGCTGCGCACCCCGGGCGATGTCGTGTTCGCCGTGGGCGCCCTGGCCATCGGCGTCTTCATGGTCGGCCTGCTGACCGGGTGGTCGATCAAGAAGACGGGTCGCGACGTCACCAGCGGCACTCCGGTCGCCCAGGACGAGGAGGTGGGGGCCGACCGCAACTGAGCGGTTGGGGCGAAGTCGTGGTCTCAACCCCGCCGCCTGCCATGTCCCCCTAGACTCCGACTCGGACAGGTACGAACAGGAGGACTCCCGTGGCAATCAGCAAGGTACTCATCGCCAACCGTGGTGAGATCGCCGTTCGCGTGATCCGGGCCGCCGCCGATGCGGGTCTGGGAAGCGTGGCGATCTATGCCGAACCCGATGCGGACAGCCTGTTCGTCAAGCTGGCCGATGAGGCGTACGCGTTGGGGGGCGCTACTCCTGCGGAGACCTATCTGGACGTCACGAAGATCCTCAACATCGCCCGCCGGTCCGGCGCCGATGCGGTCCATCCGGGCTATGGCTTTCTCGCCGAGAACGCCGACTTCGCCCAGGCCGTCATCGACGCCGGACTGACCTGGATCGGTCCGCCGCCGGCCGCCATCGACGGGCTCGGAGACAAGGTCAAGGCGCGCCACATCGCCCAACGGGCGGGCGCTCCCCTCGTCCCGGGCACGTCGGATCCGGTCAAGAACGCCGACGAGGTTGTCGCCTTCGCCGATGAGCACGGCCTGCCGATCGCCATCAAGGCGGCCTACGGCGGTGGCGGCCGCGGCCTGAAGGTTGCACGGGATCGCTATGAGATCCGCGAGCTGTTCGAGTCGGCCACCCGCGAGGCCGTGACTGCCTTCGGTCGTGGCGAGTGCTTCGTCGAGCGTTATCTCGACAAGCCTCGCCACGTCGAAACCCAGTGCCTCGCCGACCAGCACGGCAATGTGGTCGTGGTCTCGACCCGCGACTGCTCTCTGCAGCGCCGCCATCAGAAGCTCGTGGAAGAGGCGCCTGCGCCGTTCCTCTCCGAGGAGCAGCTCAACACGCTCTATACGTCGTCGAAGGCCATCCTCTCCGAGGCCGGCTATGTGGGTGCCGGCACCTGTGAGTTCCTGGTCGGCACCGACGGCACCATCTCGTTCCTCGAGGTCAACACCCGACTGCAGGTCGAACACCCGGTTTCGGAAGAAGTCACGGGGATCGATCTGGTCCGCGAGATGTTCCGGATCGCCGACGGTGAAGAACTGGGCTATGGCGATCCCGAGATCCGGGGCCACTCCATCGAGTTCCGCATCAACGCCGAGGACGCCGGCCGCAACTTCATGCCCGCCCCCGGCACCCTGACCGAGTGGGCTCCGCCCACCGGCCCGGGCGTACGCGTCGACGAGGGCTATCTCAAGGGCATGACCGTGCCCGGCGCGTTCGACTCCCTCGTCGCCAAGATCATCGTCACCGGCGCCGATCGGGAACAGGCGATCGCCCGCTCCCGTCGCGCACTCGCCGAGACCCGCATCGATGGCATGCCGACGGTCATTCCGTTCCATGCCCAGGTGCTGACAGAGCCGGCGTACACCGCACCGAACGGATCCTTCGCCGTCCACACCCGCTGGATCGAGACCGAGTTCGACAATCGGATCGAGCCTTATGTCGGGACCCCGGCCGACCCGGACGAGGTCGTCGAGAAGACCTCTGTCGTGGTCGAGGTCAACGGCAAGCGCATCGAGGTCAAGTTGCCCAACACCCTGGGCATGGCCACCGGGTCGAAGAACCGCAAGCCACCGCGACGCAAGGGCAGCGGCGGGCAGGCCAAGTCGGCCTCGTCGACCTCGCTGACCTCACCGATGCAGGGCACGATCGTCAAGGTGTCCGTCACCGAGGGCGCGGTCGTGTCCGAGGGCGACCAGATCGTTGTGCTCGAAGCCATGAAGATGGAGCAGCCGATCAACGCCCACCGCAGCGGCAAGATCAGTCACCTGCAGGCCGATGTCGGTGCCACCGTGACGGCCGGCGCCGTCCTCTGCGAGATTGTCGACACTGAGGACGATGACTGAGGTTCTATAGCTGATTTCTTATGGCGGAAGTAGTTTTTCTGTCAAGAAATCCCTGTGAATCGCGGTCACGGGCTTGGACGCGCGTCCATGCCGGGCAGACTGGGCCTATGGATTTCCTGTTGGTCGTTCTAGTCATGTTCATTGTGATCGGAGGTGGCATCTATCTCGCCCGACGCAGTGCTCTGACGCGTCAGGCAAACGAGCGCAGGGAACTCGAGGCGCAGCTCGCTGCCGTCAAGCGCGTCGCGGAAGAGGATGTCACCAAGTTTGGCGAGGAGTTGCAGGCCCTCGATACCGATGTTGCCGGGCATGCGCTGGACGAGCCGATGCAGCAGGACTACACGCGAGCCCTCGATGCCTATGAGGACGCCAAGTCATCACTTGACGCAGTGACCAAGCCCGACGAGATCAAGCACGTCACCGAGATCCTCGAGGACGGGCGCTATGCCATGGCCTGTGTGAAGGCCCGCGTCGGCGGTCGCCCCCTGCCGGCGAAGCGCCCGCCGTGCTTCTTCAACCCTCAACATGGTCCGTCGACCGAAAATGTCTCGTGGTCCCCGCCCGGCGGCACCCCCCGCGATGTCCCTGCCTGCGCCGCGGATGCCGAGCGCGTCAAGGTCGGTGCAGATCCGTATATCCGCACCGTCGCCGTCGGCGCCCAGCGCGTGCCGTACTGGCAGGGCGGACCCGCCTATCAGCCCTACTACCAGGGGTACTACAACTCCTGGCGCGGCTCCGACATGCTCACCGGCATGATGATCGGCGGCCTGCTCTTCGGCGGTGGTGACCTCTTCGGTGGGATTGGTGAGGGCATCGGGGCCATCGGCGAAGGTATCGGCGGGATGTTCGAAGGAATCGGCGAAGGCATCGGCGGCATTGGTGAAGGTCTCGGCGACATGTTCGACGGGTTCTTCGACTGAGTCTTCTCGGGTACGCCGGTGGGGTTCCCGTTCGGCGACTCCGACCTGGGGAACGCCGCTGGGGTTCCGTTCGGCGACTCCGACTTGGGGGTACGCCGCTGGGGTGCCGTTCGGCGACTCCGACCCGGTCCCTCTCCCGCCCAACCAGTCTCACGATCACGTTTCTGACTGTGCCCATCGGCACGGTGGTTGAGTGATCGTTCGACGGCCAGTCCCATCCACGGTCGGGAGAGGGACCGGGTGCTCCCGTCGCCTGTGCCCAAGGTTGCGTCCCGTGTCAGGTGGCTCCAGCACCTCCCGGGATCAGCATCCGTACGTCTCTGCCCACGTCGCGCTCCCATGTCAGCGGGGTCCCGCACCTCCCGGATTCAGCATCCGTACGTCTGTGCCCACGTCCCGCTTCCATGTCAGCGGGGTCCCGCACCACGTGGGGTTCGACATCGGGCGCCTGTGCCACACGCCTTTCCGAGCTCAGACGCACCCTCCCAGCCGCACCCTCACTTCGCGCGGCTTAGCCATCCCTGCGCTGGTTGACGGCACTTCGCGCGTGACGTTTCACGAGCGAAGTGGGGCGTACCCGCGCGGCTGCACATAACCCGCGCGAGATGCACCGCGATCAGGCTCCACTTCGGCCGCACAGCCACGAGTGGGGGGCGAGGGTGTCGACGGCCACGAGAAACTGCCCGGAGACGGCCTCGAAGCTGCCCGCTGGCGGTCATGAGAACTGCCCACTGGCGGTCATGGGATCTGCCCGACACGACGTTGTCTGCCTCGCTGCCTGCGCGGTTGAGGCCCCTTCCTCGGGTGCGATGAGCGGTGCTGAAGCGCCCGATCGCCCCGAGGAAGGGATGAGTTGAAGTCTGCCGAGGAGATCATGGAAATCTTGAATGCTTACGACCTGACAGGGTCGTTGCGCGATGCCGGTGAGTTGGCCGGCTGTTCGCATCACACCGTGAAGCGCTACGTCGATCGACGTTCCGCCGCGGGTGAGCTTGACCAGGCCGCGCGGCGGTCGATGTTGATCGATGCGTACCTGCCGAAGGTCGAGGAGTGGGTCGAGCGGTCCAAGGGCAAGGTCCGTGCCGACGTGGCCCACGACAAGCTCGTCGCACTCGGGTATGCCGGGTCCGAACGCACCACCCGCCGTGCTGTCGCGGCCGTGAAGGCCGCCTACCGCGCGGGCCGGGTGCGGGTGCACCGGCCCTGGGTCACTGAGCCGGGGATGTGGTTGCAGTACGACTACGGCGACGGCCCGGTCATCGACGGGGTGAAGACGGTGTTGTTCGTGGCGTGGCTGGCGTGGTCCCGGTTCCGGGTTGTCCTGGCGTTGCGGGACAAGACGATGCCGAGCGTGTTCGCCGCGCTCGATGTCACCTTTCGGCGGCTGGGTGGGGTGCCGACCTACGTGCTGACCGACAACGAGAAGACCGTCACCACCGAGCACATCGCCGGCATCCCGGTGAGGAACCCGCAGTTGGTGGCGTTCGCCGAGCACTATTCGGTGACCGTGCACACCTGCGTCCCGGCGGACCCAGCATCGAAGGGCGGGACCGAGTCGTCGGTGAAGATCACCAAGGCCGACCTGGTCCCGACAGACACCAACCTGCTGGGTGAGTACCGCAGCTTTGCCGAGCTCGAGGCCGCCTGCGTGGCGTTCTGCGAGAAGGTCAACACCCGTGCCCATCGGCTCACGAAACGACCGCCGGTCGAGATGCTCGCCGAAGAACAGGCCCGGTTGCACCCGGTCGCGGCCACGCCGCACACAGTCGCGTTCGGCACTACCCGGGTGGTGCCGGTCAACACGCCGATGGTGACCTTCGAGTCCGGCCAGTACTCCGTCCCGCACCAGCTGCTGGGTCAGAGCGTGTGGGTGCGGACCCACGGTGTCGGTGCCGATGAGCAGGTGATCCTCGTCTATGTCGGCCTCGACGGGCCGGTCGAGGTCGCCCGCCACGCACGCGCGACTCCGGGCACGCCGCAGATCGACGACGCCCACTTCCCACCCCAGCCGTCCGGGCCGCTGGAGCGGCGGCCGCGGGCGAAGAACGCTGCCGAAGCCGAGTTCCTCGACCTGGGCGAGGGCGCCCGGCTCTGGTTGGTCGAGGCCGCTGCTGTGGGGGTCCCGCGGATGCGCGTCAAGATGAGCGAGGCTCTGGCGTTGGCCAAGCTGTTCGACCCGGTCGAGGTCGACTGGGCCCTGGGCCACGCCGCGGTTCACGGCCGGTTCGCCGACGCCGACCTGCCCTCGATCCTCGACCACCACGCCCGAGCGCCGAAGATCGGCCAGCACCGTGCCAGCGAGGACTCGTCACTAGCCCAGGGCACCAGCGCCTGGGCCCGACTTGGCCCGGCCGCCACATCGAGCCACAGCGGTGAGGCGATCGCATGAAGCCCGGGTCAGCACCGCCGTTGCCCGCAGACTTGGAGGACCTCCTACGCCGGCTGCGGTTACCCCACCTGCGCCGCCACGCCCCCGAGGTCATCGCGACCGCGAAGGCACAACGCTGGGAGCCGGCCGAGGTGCTCAAGGCCCTGTTCGCCGAGGAGGTCGCCGGCCGGGAACGCTCCGCCCTCGCCACCAGACGAGCGGCTGCGGGGTTCCCGACCGGGAAGACGTTCGAGGCCTGGAAGCCCGAGGCGTCCTCGATCCCGGCCCCGACCCAGCAGGCGCTACGGACCCTGGAATGGGTCCACCGCCGAGAGAACCTCGTCATCTGCGGACCCTCAGGGACGGGAAAGACGTTCTTACTCGAAGCGCTCGGCCAGCAGCGGTCGAGCAGGGCCTGAAGGTCGCCTGGTTCACCCTGGAAGACCTCGGCGTGCTCCTACGCCGACACCGCGCCGACGACACCGTGACCAAGGCTATCGCCCGGGTCCTACGAGCCGACCTCGTCGTGGTCGATGACATCGGGCTCTTGCCGGTCGCCGCCGACGCTGCCGAGGGGCTCTACCGGCTTGTGGACGCCGCGTATGAGAAACGGTCAGTCGCGATCAGCTCGAACCTGCACCCATCCGGGTTCGACGAACTCATGCCCAAAACACTGGCCACCGCCACCGTCGACCGACTGCTCCACCACGCCCACGTCTGCCAGACCAGCGGCGACAGCGTCCGGCTTACCCAAGCACTCGCCGGCCAAGGGGTGAGCCCATTGAGCTGAGCAACCTGGTCGGTGGTGGCCGCAGCCCTCTGGGCAGACCCCATGGCCACCACCGGGCAGTTCTCGTGACCGTCAGCGGGCAGGTTTCATGTCCGCCACTGGGCAGTCCCTGCTGTCCCTTGACACGGGCCAGCGAGCCATACGTTGACCGGTTAACACAGGCCCGCCCCATCAGCTCCTGTTGGCCGGTGCAGCTCCCGTTCGCCACTTCGGCTCCCGTTGGCCACTTCAGCTTGCGCCAACGTCTTGAGCTTGCGCCCCATCCCACCCAGCTTGTCCTCCCGTCTTGAGCGCCCCGTGCACCGGGGGCGGAGTCGGCGAGCGCAAGCTAGGTGGAATTCGACCCCGAGAAACCGCAAGCCCAAGCGACAAACGGGCGCTGACTGCGGTGTACGCAAGCTGAACGCCGGGTTCTTTCCCGCGATTCATGCCTTCCGGCCGGTGCGACAGCGCCGGTACGCCCGCGCAGCGGAAGGGCAAGCTGAACGACGAGTTCTCTCCCGCGATTTCACGTTTCCGGCCGGTGCGACAGCGCTGGTACGCCCGCGCCGCGGGAGCGCAAGCTGAACGAGGGCCCGCCCTGGCCCCCACCAACCCCCACTGGCCTATGGACAACGAAGGAAACGGACAACAACCGCTGACGGACGCACCCCCTACCCGACCCGGGTATGCGCCTCCATGGCGGCGAGGAAGTCGGCCACACCGAGCTCGAGTTTGATGGTGGCCAACTCGTCACCACGCGTGGCGCCCCTGTTGACGATGACCACGGGCTTGGCGGTCTTCACCGCCCGATGCACGAACCGCAGGCCGGACATCACGGTCAACGAAGACCCCAGAACCAACAACGCATCCGAATCATCGACGAGCGAGAAGCACTGCTCCACCCGCTGCTTCGGCACCGATTCACCGAAAAAGACGACGTCGGGCTTGAGGATTCCGCCACAGGCAGGGCAGTCGGGGAACACGAACCCCTGCCAGTCCGACACCACCGCGTCGCCATCGGGCCGCAACTCCGCGTGACCCGCTTCGGGATCGTCGGCGGTCTCCGGGTTGAGGCGAGCGAGTTCGTGCTGGAACGCCTCCCGACTCGTCACCGCAGCACACCCCAGACAGACCACATCGGCGATGCGCCCGTGCAACGCGACCAGGTTGCCACTGCCCGCCGCCTCGTGGAGGCCGTCGACGTTCTGGGTGATCACGCCGCGTACCCGCCCATGGGTCTCCAGTCGCGCCAGCACGTCATGGGCGGCGTTCGGATGAGCCTTCCCCATCCGTGACCAACCGCGGAACGCCCGCGCCCAATAGCGGCGCCGGTTCTCCACCGACGTGACGAACTCGTCATAGAGCATCGGCGTCGCCTGCGGAGAGTCCGGTCCGCGATAGTCGGGGATCCCGGAGTCGGTGCTCATTCCGGCACCCGTGAGCACGGCCACGGTTTCCGTGGCATCGACCAGGTCGAGCGCCTCGCGCACCTGCTCGTCCGTCGCCGGCACGATGCCCGGATTGTGGGCTGCCGGACCCATCTTCGGCAGGCGCACGATGGGCGGTTTCATGGCGGTCATAGGTGGATCTGCTGTTCGAGTTGATCGGTCGAATGCCCGTGCAGCCGGCGGGCGGCCTCGGCGATCGAGCCGGACAGTGAGGGATAGACCGTGAAGTCCTGCGCAAAGCTGTCGACGGTCACCTTCTCGGCGACCGCCAGCGTGATCGGGTGGATCAGCTCACTGGCGTGGGGCGAGACCACCACTCCCCCGACGATGATGCCGGTCACCGGAAGGCAGAACAGCTTCACGAAGCCGTCATGGATGCCCTGCATCTTGGCCCGGGCGTTGCCCGACAGCGGCAACGTGATGCCGATGGCCCGCACCTCACCGGCGTCGATCTGGGCCTGGGTCACACCCACCGTTGCGATCTCGGGCGAGGTGAACACGTTCGATGACACGATCCCGGTGTCCAGCGGCGTGACCGCGTCACCCAGCGCGTGCCACATCGCGATCCGGCCCTGCATGGCCGCGACCGAGGCCAATGCCAGAACGCCGGTGCAATCCCCCGCGGCATAGACCCCGCGCGCGGTCGTCCGCGACACCCGGTCGACCTTGATATAGCCCCGCTCATCGACCTCGACCCCGGCCTCCTCCAGCCCGATGTTCTCGGTCAGCGGGATCGACCCGACGGCCATGAGGCAGTGGGAGCCGGTGACGGTTCGGCCATCGGCCAGGGTGACCGTGACCTCGTCGCCCTCCCGCGCGACCGCCTGCGCCCGCGCCTCGGAAAGCACCCGCATGCCCCGTCGCTCGAACACGTCCTGGAGCACTTGAGCCGCATCGGGATCCTCCCCGGGAAGCACCGTCTTGCGCGAGGACACCAGCGTCACCGGCACCCCGATCGCGTCATAGGCGCTCGCGAACTCCGCACCTGTTACGCCCGAACCGACCACAATCAGGTGTTCGGGCATCTGCGTGAGGTTGTAGACCTGCGTCCACGTGAGGATCCGTTCACCGTCGGGGACGGCGGTGGGCATCTCCCGGGGGTACGCCCCCGTGGCGATCAGGATCGCATCGGCCGGAAACGCCTGCTCACCGGCCTCGGTCTCGGCGATCACCTCAGCGATGCCGTTGAGCCGGCCCCGCCCTCGGATGATCGTGACGCCCTCGGCGACCAGCTTCTCGTGGATATCCTCCGACTGCGCCGTAGCCAGGTCCAGAACCCGTTGGTTCACCTTGGCGAGGTCGATGCCGAGACCATAGGCGTACTCATCCGCCGGCCGCCCCGCCACGCGCAACCCGAGCTCACCCGACCCCTTGACCGTCATCATGACCTCGGCCGTGGCGATGAGGGTCTTCGACGGCACGCAGTCGGTGAGCACCGCCGAGCCGCCCATGCCGTCGGTGTCGACGAGCGTGACTTCACCGCCCAATTGCCGAGCGACAAGCGCCGCCTCATAGCCCCCGGGTCCGCCACCAACGATCACCACGCGATTCACGCCTGTCATTGTTCCATGACGATCAATTCCCGGGCGGAACCTCGGGCATTCCCCGGAGTTCGGCCGGTCAGGCCTGCGGCAGTCGCGCCGACCCGGGTTTATGGGGCTTCGCCGACGGCGGCGGCACCATGGGACCGATGTCACCATCGGGCGCAGTGTCGAGGTCCACGATGACCGGCGCGTGATCGCTGGGGCCCTTGCCCTTGCGCGCGGCGCGGTCGACCCAGGCAGCCTGCACGCGCGCGGCCACCGGCGCCCCCACCAGCATCAGGTCGATCCGCATGCCGAGGTTCTTGTGGAACATGCCGGCGCGATAGTCCCAATAGCTGAAGACCTGTTCCTCGGGCCACCGCGCCCGGACCGCATCCACCAGCCCGAGATCGGTGAGCCCGGCCAGGGCGGCACGCTCCGGCGGGGTGACATGGGTCTGGCCCACATAGGCGGCCGGGTCGAATACATCCGCATCCGTCGGCGCGATGTTCATGTCTCCGCACACGGCGACCTCGCCCCCGTCCGCGGCGACCGCCTCTCGCAGGGCCCCCAGCCATTCCAGCTTGTAGGCGTAGTGATCGGAATCCGGCGTCCGACCATTCGGCACATAGAGGCTATAGACCCGGACGCCCCCGCACACCGCACTCACCGCCCGCGCTTCCGGGTCGGGGAAACCGGGCATCCCGGGAAACCCGCGCCGCACGTCCTCGAGCCCGACCCGCGACAGGATGGCCACCCCGTTCCAGGCACTCTGGCCCACGACCGCGTACTCATATCCGAGCTCACCGAGGCTCTCCGCGAATTGTTCGGCGAACGCCTCCTCGGTCAGCTTGGTCTCCTGCAGGCACACGACATCGGGCCGGCGCTCGGCGAGCCAGTCCAGCATTCGGGGCGCCCGCTGCTTGGCGCTGTTGACGTTCCAGGTGGCGATCCTCACGGAACCCGAGGCTACCCGGCCGGGCTCCCCGAGGCGCTGAGGTTGGCCTCCTATAGTGCTGCCCGTGAAGGAACATCCCACGGTCGATCCCACGGCCTTCGGCACCGCCGCCGACGCCGCCCGCGCGCTGCTCACCCGGTTCGAGCTGGAGAGGATCGATCTGGCCCTGGTCCTTGGCTCGGGCTGGTCCGCCGCGGCCGACGACCTGGGCGACCTCGTGGGCGAGTGCGAGCTGGCGGAGCTGCCCGGTTTTGCTGCCCCGGTGGTCGCCGGACACGGTGGCCGGCTCCGCGTCGTGCGTACGCCCAACCGCCGGCTCGCCGCCATCCTGACCGGCCGCACGCATTTCTATGAGGGACGCGGAGTGGATGCGACCGTCCATGGCGTACGCACGGTCGCCGCAGCGGGTGCGGACACCCTCCTGCTCACCAACGGCTGCGGTTCGATCAACCCCGACTGGGCGCCCGGCACGCCGGTGCTCATCCGGGACCACATCAACCTGACCGGCGAAACCCCGCTGCGCGGGGCGACGTTCGTCGACCTGTCGGAGGCCTACAGCCCGCGGTTGCGCGACGTCGCGCGCGGAGTCGACGCCGGCCTGCCCGAGGGTGTTTATGTGCAGTTCCGGGGGCCCCAATATGAAACCCCGGCCGAGGTGCGGATGGCAGGCATCATCGGCGGCGACCTCGTGGGGATGTCGACCACGCTGGAGACGGTGGCGGCGCGTGCCGTGGGGCTGGAAGTGTTGGGCATCTCCCTGGTGACCAACCTCGCGGCCGGCATCAGCGCCAGCACCCTCGATCACACCGAGGTGATCGAGGCAGGCAAGGCCGCAGCACCCCGCCTCGCCGGGCTGCTGCGCGGACTCGTGGAGGTGTTGTGATGCCGGTTCCGGCAGATGTGTTCAAGACCGCGAAGAAGTGGGCGGCTCAGGACCCGGATCCTGATACCAAGGCCGAGCTCAAGGCCTTGCTGGCGGCGGCCGAGTCCGGCGACGAGGAGGCTGCTGCGGAGATCAACGACGCCTTCGCCGGCCCGCTCGAGTTCGGCACCGCCGGCCTGCGCGGCCGCCTCGGGCCCGGCCCGGGCCGCATGAACCGCGTCACCGTCACCCACGCAGCAGAGGGGGTCGGTGCCTACCTTCGCCAGAAAGCCCAGTTCGGCGCGGTCCTGATCGGCTATGACGGCCGCCACAAGTCCGCCGAGTTCGCCCACGAAGCCGCCGAGATCATCGGCGGCGTGGGTCATCGCCCGATCGTCCTCGACCACCCGGCTCCGACGCCGCTGGTCGCGTTCGGCGTCCGCGAGCTCGACTGCATCGCGGGCATCGTGGTCACCGCGTCCCACAACCCGCCCGCTGACAACGGACTCAAGGTCTATCTCGACGATGGCCGCCAGATCGTGTCCCCGGCCGACGAGACGATCGCGCAGGGCATGCACCGCTCGGCCGGCCGCCCGCTGTTCATGCTGCAGCGCTCCAAGGACTATCGCCGGCTGGAGGACGAGCTGGAGACCGCCTATCTCGACCGCGTCGCCCGCGCGGTCGGCACATCGGGCCCCCGGGACATCCGATGGGTCTATACCCCCCTGCACGGGGTGGGCCGGGCTCTCGTCGAACGCGTCGCCGACCGGCTCGGCTTCCCAGCACCCCAAGTGGTCGCGGAGCAGGCCGACCCGGACCCCGACTTCCCCACCGTCGCGTTTCCCAATCCCGAGGAGCCGGGCGCGATGGATCTCGCCTTCGCGCTGGCGACCGAGAAGGGGGCCGACCTCGTCATCGCGAACGACCCCGATGCCGATCGCTGCGCGGTCGGGATCCCCGACGGTGACGGCTGGCGCATGCTCCACGGCGACGAGGTCGGCGCGCTCCTGGGCGACTTCCTGGCGCGACGGGGCGTGACCGGCACGTTCGTCAACACCATCGTGTCCGGGTCGATGCTCGGCCGGATCGCCCGGGCCCACGGGCTGCCCTATGAGCGCACCCTCACCGGCTTCAAGTGGATCTCCCGGGTCCCCGACATCGCCTTCGGCTATGAGGAGGCCCTCGGCTATTGCTGTGATCCCGAAACCGTGGCCGACAAGGACGGGATCTCGGCCCTGGCCCTGATCCTCACGCTTGCTGCCGAGGAGGAGGCGGCCGGGCGTACGCTCGCCGACCGCCTCGACGACCTCGCCCTGGCTCACGGCGTCCACGTCAGCACCCAGCTGTCCATGCGTGTCGAGGACCTCACGCTCATCACCGCCGCAATGGCCCGACTGCGGGCCGAGGCCCCGACCGAGCTGTGTGGTGAGCCGGTCGAGTTCATCGACCTGGCCGAGGGCTGGGGCGAGCTGCCCGCGACCGAGGGCGTACGCCTCGAGGGCGAAACCGTCACCGTCACGGTCCGCCCGTCGGGCACCGAACCCAAGCTCAAGTGCTATCTCGAGACCCGCGTCTCGCCCGAGGTCACCCAGCGCGACCTCGCCGGCTCGCGCGCCGAGGCGCAGGGCATGATGGCGCGGCTGCGAGAGGAGATGCAGGCCGCGCTCGGCCTGTAGGCCTCACTCGATCGGAGCCCACTCCGGCCCGGTCTCGCCCAGCTTCTCGTCGAGTTTGCCGAACAGCGGGGTGGGCTTCGCGAGCGGCGTACCCGCTCCGATCGGGCGCGACTGCCAGACGGCCTGCTGGTCGGCATACTCGCCCATGATCACCGGATAGTCCGCGTTGCCCTCCTCGGAGACCTCGCGGATCTCGGGCTGCGCGGCCCAGACGCCCTCGCCGCCGAGCACCTCGAACACCTTCTGCGAGGCGTGCGGCAGGAACGGCGTCATCATCGTGTTCACATCGGACACGACCTGCAGCGCGGTGTGGAGCACGGTGTCGCGGCGGGCGGTGTCCTCCTTGAGCTTCCAGGGCTCGGTCTCGGACAGATAGCGGTTGGCGGCCGACGCCACACGCATGGCCTCGGAGATCGCGTTCTTGAACTTGTTGCGGGCCAGGAATCCGCCGACGGTGTCGAAGCCGGTCTTCGCGGTCTCGAGCAGCTCGACGTCCACCGCCTGCAGCTCACCCTGCGCCGGGATCGCGCCGTTGTTCTTGTGGGCCATCGAGATGGACCGGTTGACGAGGTTGCCCCACTCGTTGGCGAGCTCGGTGTTGGTGCGGCGTACGAACTCGTCCCACGTGAAGTCCGTGTCGTTGTTCTCGGGACCGGCGACGGCGATGAAGTAGCGCAGAGCGTCGGGACCGAACTCCTTGAGGAAGTCGGTCACATAGATGACCGTGCCGCGCGAGGTGGAGAACTTGGAGCCCGACATGGTCAGATATTCCGACGACACGACCTCGGTCGGCAGGTTGAGGTTCTGCCCGAACCGCGGCTCTCCCCCGCGCGAGCCCTCACCGTTGGCACCGAGCAGCATCGACGGCCAGATGACCGAGTGGAAGACGATGTTGTCCTTGCCCATGAAGTAGTAACCCTGGGCCGACGGATCGGTCCACCACTGGCGCCAGGCCTCAGGGTCGCCCGTCCGCCTGGCCCACTCGACCGACGCCGACAGATAGCCGATCACCGCGTCGAACCAGACATAGAGCCGCTTCATGGGCTGGTCGCGCCAACCGTCGAGCGGAATGGGTACGCCCCAGTCGAGATCGCGCGTGATCGCCCGCGGACGGAGGTCCTCGATGAGGTTCTGGGAGAACTTGAGGACGTTGGGGCGCCAGTCGGTGCGCTTGGACAGCCAGGAACCCAGCGCATCCGACAGGGCAGGCAGGTCGAGGAAGAAATGCTCGGTCTCGATGAACTCCGGCGTCTCGCCGTTGATGCGCGAGCGCGGATTCTTCAGGTCGATCGGATCGAGCTGGTTGCCGCAGTTGTCACACTGGTCGCCGCGCGCGCCGTCATAGTCGCAGATCGGACAGGTGCCCTCGATATAGCGGTCCGGCAGCGTGCGCCCGGTCGACGGGCTGATCGCACCCTTCGTGGGCTTCGCGATGGCATACCCATTGTCGAAGAGCGCCCGGAACATGTCCTGGGTGACCTTGTAATGGTTCTGCGTCGTCGTCCGCGTGAACAGGTCATAGGACAGGCCGAGACCCTTGAGGTCCTCGACGATCACGCGGTTGTATTTGTCGGCGAGCGCACGGGCGGTCAGCCCCTCCTGCTCAGCCTGGACCTGGATCGGCGTGCCGTGCTCATCGGTGCCCGAGACCATCAGGACGTCGTTGCCCGACATTCGCTGGAACCGTGCGAACACATCGGACGGCACCCCGAAACCGGAGACGTGACCGATGTGACGGGGACCGTTGGCGTACGGCCAGGCGACCGCTGTCAGGACATGAGCACACATGGGCAGCACTCTAGTGGGCGCAGCCGTGTGATCATGCCCGACAATCTGGCGCGGTCAGTCCCGAACGGCGACCAGTCGACCGACCACGCCACCGGCGTGCAGGCGATCCAGGCCTTCGGGGATCTGATTGAAGGTGATCTCCTCGATGGCGGCGTCGAGCTCACCGGCGGAGAAATATTTGTAGACGCCGGCCACGTCATCCTTCGAGCCACCGACCGAGCCGATCAGGGTGACGTTGGAGAGGATGAGGGCCTTGGTGGAGATGTTGGTGTCGAGCTTGCCCATGCCGACCTGGACGACCCGGCCACCGAAGCGCACGGCCTCGATGGCGCCGTTGGTGGTGTCGAAACCGGCGAAGTCGACGACACAGTCGAAGCGGATATCGGCATAGTCCTTGATCGACTTCTTGACGTCGGTCGCGCCCAACTCCTTGGCGAGCTCGACGATGGCGTCGTTGGTGTCGACGATATAGACCTCGGCCCCGGCCAGCACCGCCACGCGCGCACCGATCTGGCCCAGCCCGCCCATGCCGATGATGCAGACCTTGTCGCCGGCCTTGACCTGGCCCGCGGTCATCACGGCCGAGTGCGAGGTCATGCCCGCATCGGTTCCCGCGGCGCCCTGGGCGAGACTCCCGCAACCTCATGGCCCATGGTGATCGGGATCCGGATCAGGGTGGACAACCAACCCTCATCGGTCAGGACGCCACAGTCGCTGTGGCACAGGCCTGCAGCCTTGACGTCGACGACAACTTCGGTCGCCTTCGGCCGCGGGGTCTCCGGGTCGGCCTTGACGAGGGGCTGGTTGATTCCGGTGAACTGCCATGCGCTCATGGATGCTCCTTGCGCTCCGGGCGAACGTTTGCTCGCTCCACATGATCCACGTTAGCCAGGCTTGTTAGCACCCTTTTGCCCGTGGACAGTGGCCTGCATCACCTCCGCGATCCGGCCACCTCACGCAGGGTGCCGTCGAGGCGCCGGGTCCACCCCTTCCGGTCCAGATGTTCCAGCAGCGGGATCACGACGCGACGGGTCGTATCCAGCGCCTGCCTCGCCTGGCTGGTCGTGAACGGCTGGCTCAGTTTGGTGAGTTCCCGCATCGCGAGCGCCGGGGCTTTCGGCGTGAGGACGATCTGGTCGCCGAGGTCGATCAGGCGGCCGAGGCGGACGGCTGCCGCGATTTCGGGTACGCCCAGGGCGAGCGCGTGGAGCTCCTCGCGTTCGGGTGCGCGGAAGGGGCGCACTGCGAGTTGCTCCTCGAGTCGCTGCAGGCCGGGTTCCGCGGCGCCCAGGTCGGCGACCGAGCCCGGCGGGGCGACATGCCCGTCGGCGAGGGTCAGGCCAGCGGCTCGGGCGAGTGGGACGAGCAGAGACAGATCGGGCAGCCCGAGGCGCGTGGCGGCGGCCTGCTGCGGCATTCGGGCCTGCAGCGGATGGCGCTGGGCGTGCTCGGTCACGATCCGGGTGAGTTGCGCGATCCAGGCCGCCCAGTGGGGTTCGGCGACCAGCCAGTCCCCGACCCGGCGGACCGAGCGGGGTGATTTCGGCGCTGTATGCAATTGCTTCCGCTCCGGAAGCACCAGCTCGGCGGCCGGCAGCTCGGGAGCCCCCAGGTTTCGGAGGGTCGCCAGGTCGACGACACCGCGCCGCTCCACCTCCCGGGTCACATCGAGGCGTTCAGGGGCGTCGGCCAGCCAGGCCGCACGAGCCCGGGCAGCGCCACGACGGGTGAGATCGGGCGGATCGCCATCGAGGACGACGGCACCGGCAAGCACGTGCTGGCGCCCGGGATCGCGCAGGACCAGCCGATCGCCCACCTGCAGGGGCAGCGGGTCGGCCCACATGAGGCGAACCGCCCCCTCGCCCAGCGGGCGTACCCTCGCCTCCTGCGCCGCCGTCCCCACATGCACCATGAGCCGATCGGGCAGATCGACGTCGGCCGGCACCCGCGCGTCCACAGTCCCGGTGTGGTGCCACGCACCGGTGAGCACGACGTCACCGCGACCCACACTGTCCGCCGGCAGGCCGCGGAGGTTGATCGCGACCCGGGCCACGGCCCGCGCTTCCTCGACGTCCGCGCCGAGGGATTGCAGCCGGCGTACGCCGACCTCGCGACCCTGCACCTGGACCTTGTCGCCCATCCGGAGCGTCCCCGCCTCGAGTGTGCCGGTCACGACGGTGCCGGAGCCCTTCATCGAGAACGCGCGGTCGACCCACAGCCGGGCCCGGCCGGTGAGATCGGGAGCCGGGAGTGCTGCGCAGAGTTCGTCGAGCGCGGTCCGCAGTTCCTTGATGCCCCGCCCGGTGACAGCTGACACCGACACCGCGCGGATGCCGGCGAGCGAGGTCCCCTGCAGGTGCTCGTTCGCCTCGTCGATCGCGGCCGCCGGGTCGGCGAGGTCGCTGCGCGTAACGACGAGTAGGCCGTGCCCCAGGCCGAGAGCGTCGATAGCGGCGAGGTGTTCGGTCGACTGGGCCCGCCAACCCTCATCCGCGGCGACGACGAACAGCACCGCAGGCGCCGGTCCGATGCCCGCCAGCATGTTGGCGATGAAGCGCTGGTGACCCGGGACATCGACGAAGGCGACGGTCTCCCCCGAGGCCAGCTTGGTGTGGGCGAATCCCAGGTCGATGGTCAGCCCACGATTGTGTTCCTCGGCCCACCGGTCGGGGTCCGTGCCGGTGAGGGCGCGGACGAGCGTGGACTTGCCGTGATCGACGTGTCCGGCAGTGGCGACGACCCTCATGTCGTTCCCATCGCAGCGGAAAGAATCGCCCTGACGAGGTCCGCATCGCGATCGGTGGGGACACACCGCGGGTCCACCAGACAACGGGCCCGATCGGTGCGGGCCAGGACGGCAGGATCCCCGAGCCTGAGCCGAGTGGCGAAGGATTCGGGAAGGGCGAGTGCCCAGCCGGGCAGGGGTACGCCCGGGGCACCACCACCGCCGACATGCCCCGTGTGCTCGACGATCGACACCTCGTCAAGGTGCTCGACCAGTGCCTCGGCCAGACGCTCGCAGCGGACCCGGAGCTCGTCCGGGTCGGCCTGCCGATAGGCGGTGACGGGCGGCACGGGGCCCGTCAGGGTCGCCTGGAGCGCGGCGAGGGTGAGCTTGTCGACGCGCAGAGCGCGAGCGAGCGGGTGGCGGCGCAGTCGCTGGACGAGGTCGCTTTCCCCCAGGATGATCCCGGCCTGGGGGCCGCCGAGCAGCTTGTCACCGGACGCGGTGACGAGGTGGGCACCCGCTGCCAGCGCCGACGCCGCATCGGGTTCATCGGGCAACGCCGGATCGTGCACCAGCAGTCCGGAGCCGATGTCGGCGATGACGGGCGGGCCCAGTTCGGCCAACTGGTCGAGGGGGACCGACGACGTGAAGCCGGAGACATGAAAGTTGCTGGGATGCACCTTGAGGATGCAGCCGGTCTCGGGCCCGATCGCCTCCGCATAATCGGCGAGGTGCGTGCGGTTGGTCGTCCCGACCTCTCGCAGCCGGGCTCCCGTCGAGGCGATCAGATCCGGCAGGCGGAAGCCGTCGCCGATTTCGACGAGTTCACCGCGGGACACGATCACCTCCCGACCGGCGGCCAGCGCCGTGGTCGCCAGCACCAGCGCCGCCGCGCCATTGTTGACGACCAGCGCATCGGCGGCCTGCGGGCAGGCGGTCAGCAGCGCTGCGAGGGTGGCGGCCCCCCGTTTGGCCCGCTTGCCGTCGGCGAGATCGAGCTCGACATCGACATAGCCGGCCGCTGCGGTCATGGCCTCGACGGCCTCCGGCGAGAGCGGCGCGCGGCCCAGATTCGTGTGCACCACGATCCCGGTGGCGTTCAGAACCGGACGCAGGGGCGGTGGTCCCGCGAGCAGCGACTCAGCGTACTCCCCCACCTCGGTCGGTGGAATCCGGCCCTCCCGTGCCTCCGCCTGTGCAGCCCGGACGGCCGTCCGCACCGCATCCGCCCCCAGCCGATTCGCCGCCACCACCAGGGCTGGACGCGCGAGCAACGTATCGGTGCGCGGGATATCGCGGCGCGGATCGCTGCTCACCGGGCTCCTCTCACAGTCGACCGACAGCGCGGCGACAAGGAAGTTTGGCGGAGGCGGACGGGAATCGAACCCGCCAGACCGAGATGCTCGGCCTCACCAGTTTTGAAGACTGGGGGGCCCACCAGGAACCCATACGCCTCCCTCGTGGCCGCCACCCTAGCGGCTGGCCACCACGCCGCCACATAGGGTGGCGGCGTGATCACGATCGAAACGCCGGAGAAACGACTGACTCAGTACGCCCACGGCGGGGGGTGTGCCTCAAAGATCCCGGCCGGGGAGCTCGAGCAGATGGTCTCGGGGCTCACCGGGGTGTCCTCCCCCGATCTCGTCGTGGGGCTCGACGACGGCGATGACGCGTGCGCGGTGACGTTCGGCCCCGACGGCGATGTGGTCATCTCGACCACCGACTTCTTCACCCCCGTGGTCGACGACCCGTTCGACTGGGGCCGGATCGCGGCCACGAATGCGTTGAGCGATGTGTACGCCATGGGCGGCGTCCCAATCCTCGGCATCAACATCCTGGGCTGGCCCCGGGGTGTGCTGCCGGTCGAGCTGGCGGGTGAAGTCCTCCGCGGTGGGCTCGAGGCCTGCCGAGCCGCCGGAATCCCGCTGGCGGGTGGGCACTCGATCGACAATCCCGAACCGATCTATGGGGTTGCCGTGACCGGACGCGGGCACCGGGATCGACTCCTGCGCAACGATGCCGCCGAGGCAGGCCTCCCCCTGTCGCTGACCAAGCCGATCGGGGTGGGCGTACTCAACAATCGCCACAAGGCGACCGGCGAACGCTTCGAGCACGCGATCGCGTCGATGACGGCCCTCAATGCGGACGCGGCGCAGGCGGCGCTCGCCGCCGGCGTGAAGGCTGCGACCGATGTCACAGGTTTCGGGCTGCTCGGTCACCTCTACAAGATGTGCCGCGCGTCCGGGGTCTCCGCGGTGCTCGACCACGCGGCCGTGCCGGTCCTGGAGGGGGCTCGCGAATCCATGGCCGAGGGGTTCATCCCGGGGGGCTCACGTCGCAATCTCGACTGGGTGACTCCCCATCTCCAGGCCGAGCTCGATGAGCACGAAATGATTCTGCTCGCCGACGCCCAGACCTCGGGGGGCCTGCTGATCGCGGGCGAAGTCCCCGGCGGGACCGTCATCGGCGAACTCGTCCCGGCCACCTCCCCGGTGATCCGCGTCCGCTGATGTCACCGAAAACGCCGGTTGAGCTCGTCGAAATCCGAACTCAACCGGCGTGGACGGTGGTGTTGGTCAGGTCGGCCACTCGCCGCCGGGCTGGGTCACCCCACGGCCTTCTTCGGCGGCCTTCGCTGCGCGAGCCCGCTGGGGCTTGATCACATATTTCGGGTCCTCGGCCGACTTCATGCCGGCATCGAAGACTGCAAAGCGGGTGAACGCCGAGCCGGCCATGAGCGCAGCACCGGAGAGCACCGCGCCGACCTTGTTGCCACCCAGGAGCGCCGCCCCCAGTCCGCCTACGGCGGTGAGGATCTTGGACGCTTTGTGATAGGTCTTCGCCGGCTCCTCGTGATAGGGCTCGGCCAGTTCGCCCAGACGCTTGGTCATCATCTCGCCGATCCACAGCTCAGCGCCCGCGCCGATGACCGCCAGCGCACGCGCCGGACCGGTCTCCTTCGTCGGGGCGATGATCATGTTCAGGCCCGACCCCGCCGCGATGCCGGAGGAGACGAACACGAACGGCAGTTCGCGATAGGCCTCGTTCCAGGTGGGCAGGGCAGTGTCGGAGAGCAGAACACCCGTGTACGCCGCCAGCGGAGGCGCGAAGAACGCCGACCCTGCGGACGCCAGCCCGTCGATGAGCGCGACGGTCCAGCCTGCGGGACCTTCCTTCGGCAGCCACTTGCGGATGACCTCGATGCCGACTGCGGCACCGGCGAAGGTGCCGAACCCGGCCAGGATCCACGAGCCCACCGACATCGGTGAGGTCAGTTTCATGGTGCGCATCATGTTGAGCGCGCGTTCCGGACGGCCGAGGTCGCCGGCCAGTGCGGCGCCACCGAGCCCGACACCGATGATCGCGGCCCAGCGGCCGCGCGTACGCAGCTTCTTGCGACCCGTGAAGTGCCCACCGGCGGCGAGGAGGCCGGAGCCTGCGGCGGCACCGCCGAGAAAGAGATACGCCGGAATCATCCAGTTCCACGGCGGTGCCTGGATGACCGGATGTCCGTAGTAACTGCGGAACTCGGCCTCGGGCACGACGACGTTCGGGTCGCCACCGCTGCGGCGCTTCCGACCCTCCCCCGGCTTGCGCTGAGGCGCGGGCGGCCGGTCGGAGTCGAACGCTCGCGTCGCGCTGGACGAAGCGCCCGTCTTGGCGTCAGTCATCGTTTCCTCCCCAGCGCGGCAAATCCGGCGAACACGGTGACGCACACGGTCATCAACGCGGTCCCGGCGAAGCCGGCCATCGTGAACATCTGGCCCACCCGCGCTGTCGGCACGAGCGGATCCGGCGGCAGGCCATAGGCCTCGGGCTCATCCATGAGCAGGAACACCGAACCGGTGCCGCCGACGCCGTCGTCCGGGTTGGCGCCATACAGCCGGGCCTCGGTGTGGCCCTGGGCATGCAGGTCCTCGAGCCGTTGCCGAGCCGTGGCCACCATCTCGTCGTGGTCGCCGAACTTGATGCTGCTGGTCGGGCAGGTCTGCGCACACGCCGGGGTCTGGCCATGCTTGAGGCGGTCATAGCAGAGCGTGCACTTCTGGGCGACACCCGGATTGACGGGCAGACCCTGCGTACCGTCACCCAACTCAACCAGGCCGTTCGATCGCCGCCCGATCACACCGAACGGGCAGGCGCTCACGCAATAGCCGCAGCCATTGCAGACATCGGCCTGCACGACGACCGTGCCGAACTCGGTGCGGAACAGCGCACCCGTCGGGCACACGTCGAGACAGCCCGCGTGGGTGCAGTGCTTGCAGACATCAGAACTCATCAGCCAACGCACCGGCGGCAGATCCGGATTCGCCTTCAGCCCTTCCTCGGTCGGCGCCAGCGTGGCGACGCCACCCGAGCCGATGAGCGGACCCTTGTCGGCCGTCAGCGTGGTGCCGGCAGAGGAGTCCTTCGAGCGTACGCTCGGCATGCCCAGGCTGACCGTCGCTGCACCGGTGGCACGGGCCCGCTCGAGTTGCTCCGGGCCCTGTTCGATGAACGCGACATGGCGCCACGTGTCAGCACCCAGATGACCGGAGTTGTCATAGGACTCAGCCGTCATGCCCTTGACCAGGCCGTGCCGGTTGGCCGGGCTCGGCATCCGGGTCGGAACCCGGTTCCATTCCTTGCACGCGACTTCACAGGCCTTGCAGCCGATGCAGATCGACGTGTCGGTGAAGAAGCCCTTGCGCTTCGGCTTGTCGTCCCAGGCCGCATCGCGGGCCGGGTCGGTGGGGCCGAACAGTTGCTGGCGCCAGAATCCCATCACGCCTCCTCAGGGGTACGCACAGCCGACGCGATGGGCGCGTCCGACTGCGGCTGACCGGTCGTGCCCTCGCCCTTGGGCTCGAGTCCGGATCGGTCCAGATATTCCGCCACCAGGTCCAGCACCTTCTTGCCCTGGGGCCTGCGTCCCGGCTGGATGTCACACATGCCGACCTTGGACTCCTGGATCATCACGTTCGGGTCGAGCACGATGCCGAGCAAGTCATTGGCCGCGTCACCGGTCACGACCGCCCGATCGCCGACCGCCCAGTGATAGGGCAGGCCTATCTGGTGGACGGTGCGTCCGCCGGACGTCACCGGCACCACCCGGTCGGTGACCAGCACCCGCGCCTCGATCGCCCCTCGGGGGCTGATCAGGGTCGCCCAGCCGCCGTTCTCCAGTCCTCGCTCATCGGCCAGGGCCTGGGAGATCTCGCAGAACATCTCCGGCTGCAGCTCCGACAGATAGGGCAGGAAGCGGCTCATGCCACCGGCGGTGTGGTGTTCGGTCAGTCGATAGGTCGTGAAGACATAGGGATAGACCTCGGCCGCCTTCCGGTTGTTGACCATCCGGTTGTCGGGCCGCGAGAAGCTCTCCTTGGTCGGGTTGGCCTGCACACCATAGAGCGGGTTGACCACGGGCGACTCGGCCGGCTCATAGTGAGTCGGCAACGGCCCATCGACGAGCCCGCTCGGGGCAAACAGCCACCCCTTGCCGTCGGCCTGCATGATGAACGCGTCATCACCCTCCAGCGCCGCCGGACCCGTGGCACCCGGGGGTGCCTTCGTGCCCGGTGCGAGCGTCAGCGGGAAGTCCGGCACGTCGGGCCCGACCCACTGGCCCTGTTCGGGATCCCACCAGGTCAGCTTCTTGCGCTCGCTCCACGGCTTGCCGTCCGGATCGGCGGATGCCCGGTTGTAGAGGATGCGGCGGTTGGCCGGCCAGGCCCACGCCCAGCCGAGCGCCATCTCGTCGCGCTCCTCCGGACCGGGACGCCGATTCGCATGGTTGATGCCGTCGGCATAGATGCCCGTATAGATCCAGCAACCACCCGACGTCGATCCATCGGCCTTCATCTGGTTGAAGTTCGACAGCAATTCCCCGTCGCGCTCGCCACCGACGAAGCGTCCGTTGATCTCCTGGAGGATGTATTCCGGATCGACCTCGCCATGCTCATCGAGCGGGTAGTCCCACGTGATGTTGAGCAGGGCCTGGTCGCGCGGGTCGGTCGAGCTGGCCAGCTTCTCGCGGATCTTGTTGCCGAGCTCCCAGAAGAACTCGAGGTCGGCCTGGCACTCACCCGGCGGATCAAGCGCCTTCTCGCGCCACTGGACCATCCGTTGAGTCTGGGTGAACGTGCCTGCCTTCTCGACGTGGGTTGCCGCCGGCATGAAGAAGACCTCGGTCGCGATGTCCTCGGTCACCATCTCGCCGGTGGAGATCTCGGTCGAGTCCTTCCAGAAGGTCGCGGTCTCGATGAGGCGGAGGTCCTTGACGACCAGCCACTTGAGCTTGGCGAGCGCCTTGCGCTGGATCCGCGAGTGGGCGGACGCCACGGCAGGGTTCTGACCCAGCACGAAGTAGCCGTCCACTCCGCCGTCGAGCATCGACAGCACCGTCTGATAGGTGCCATGCGCGCCGGACAATCGGGGCAGCCAGTCATAGCAATAGTCGTTCTCGGCCGTCGCCTTGTCGCCGAACCATGCCTTCAGGAGGCTGACGGTGTAGGCATCGGCGTTGGCCCAGAAGCCCTTCATCTCCTTCGACCCGGCCGCCTCCAGATATTCGGCGAGCGTGTCGTGCTCCCCCACCATGGGCATCGGCAGATAGCCCGGTAGCAGGTTGTAGAGCGTCGGGATGTCGGTCGACCCCTGGATCGAGGCATGACCACGGAGGGCCATGATGCCGCCACCGGGACGACCCATGTTGCCCATCAGGAGCTGCAGGATCGCGGACGTCCGGATCATCTGCGCGCCCGCCGAGTGCTGCGTCCAGCCCACCGCATAGCACCAGGCCGTCGTGCGCTCGCGGCCCGAATTCTCGACCAGCGAATCGGCGATGTATTTGAAGTCCTCGACACTGATGCCGCAGACCTCGGTCACCATCTCCGGCGTGTAGCGCTGGAAGTGCTTCTTGAGCAGCTGGAACACACAATTGGGATCGGTGAGGGTCTCGTCGCGCAACACCCGCGGGTGATCGAGCGGCGCGCCCCCGGCACCCAGGGTTTCGCCGCGCGAGGCCTCGGACTGCTCCTGGCCACTGTCGGTGCCGGGAGAATCGATGCCGTTGCTCCGGTCGCCCGGCTCGGCGTACGCCCAGCTGGACGTGTCATAGGCCTTCAGGTTCTCGTCGAACCCGGAGAAGAAGCCGTCCAGATCCTCGGTGTCCACGAACTTGTCGTTCACGATCGTGGCCGCATTGGTGTAGTGCAGCACGTAGTCGTGGAAATAGAGGTCGTTGCTGATCACATGGTTGATCAGCGCGCCGAGCAGCACGATGTCCGACCCGATCCGGATCGGGAAGTGCCGGTCGGCCTGGGACGAAGTCCGCGTGAATCGGGGATCGATATGGATCACCCGCGCACCGCGCAGCTTCGCCTCCGTCACCCACTGGAACCCCACCGGATGTGCTTCGGCGAAGTTGGACCCCTGGATGATGATGCAGTCAGAGTTGGCGAGATCCTGCACCGGCTGGGTGGCGCCGCCACGCCCGAACGAGGCTCCCAAACTGGGAACCGTGGCGGAGTGTCATATCCGGGCCTGGTTCTCGATCTGAATAGCGCCGGCGGCCGTGAACAACTTCTTGATGATGTAGTTCTCTTCGTTGTCCAGCGTGGCCCCGCCCAGCGCCGCGATCTTCATCGTGCGGTTGAGCAGCCGGCCCTGGTCGTCGGTGTCCTGATAGTCGTGGGCGCGGGCCTCGAGGAACCGGTCGGCGATCATGTCGATCGCCTGGTCGCGGTCGAGCCGCTCCCAGTCCTTGGCGTGGGGCTTGCGATAGAGCACCTGGGTCACGCGGTTGGGCGCGTTGACGAGCTGCTCACTGGCCGAACCCTTGGGGCACAGTCGGCCACGCGAGATCGGCGAATCCTTGTCACCCTCGATCTGGATGACCTTGCCGTCCTTGACGAACACCCGCTGACCGCAGCCCACCGCGCAATAGGGGCACACGCTGCGGGCCACGGAGTCGGCCTCGTCGGTCCGCGCCGTAATCTCCTTGGTCTTCGGACTGGTCACCGCTGGGCCACGGCCCAGGAAGTCACCACTGATGAGCTGCCGGAATACCGGATAACCCAACATCACCTTGCCCAGTCCCATGACGCCTCCTCGACATAAGGCGGAGCTACGCTCCGACGCGCAAGCCCTCCGAGTCCTGTCGGTCCCCGAGCCTACCCATACCCTTCAGGGTTTTGCACTACCCCCCCATGTGTGATCCGCGCCGTCAGCGCGGAATTGCCGAGTTCAGCTCACCAGCATGTACGCCGGGTCTACCACGTCGCGTTGCAGGTTGGCCCGCTCCGGCCCGGACAGGAACGCGGCATCGAGCGCATTCAGCGTGAAGCGATAGAGGTCGTCCACCCCATAGCCGAACGCCGAACTCAGATGGCTGAATTCCTCGGTCAGGGTCGTGCCGCTCATCAACCGGTTGTCACACGACACGGTGAGGTTGAACCCCAGTTGGTCGAGCACGCCGAAGGGGTGTTGGGCGTACGACGGGGCAATGCCCGTCTGGAGGTTGGACGTCGGGCAGACCTCAAGAGCGATCCGCCTGTCGCGGATGTACGCCGCAAGTTCCCCCACCTGCCACTCACCGTAGGGCCCGGGTTCGACGTCGTCGATGATCCGAACGCCGTGCCCTATCCGGTCCGCACGCATGAGCTGGACTGCCTGCCAGATCGATTCCAGACCATCCGCTTCCCCGGCATGGATCGTGTAGGGCAGGTTGTGCCGCTGCAGGTATCGGAAAGCTTCGCCCAGACGTTCGGGCGGGAAGCCCAACTCCGGCCCAGCGATGTCGAATCCCCCGACCAGGTCGCGTCGGTGGGCCACGGCCAACTCGGCAATCTCGAGGCCGCGATCGTTCTGTCGCATGGCGCTGATGATCTGCCGGGCGACGATGGTCTGACCCGCCTGAGACGCGGCCACCATTCCTTCCGCAAGTCCGTCACGGACCGCCTCGACGGCCTCGGACAGGCTCAGGCCGCCGGCCAGGTGCTGCTCCGGCGCCCAGCGCGCCTCGGCGTACACAACCCCGTCCGCTGCCTGGTCCTCGACGAACTCCCGCGCGATCCGGCGCAGGTCCTCCGCCCGCTGCATAACAGCGATGGTGTGGTCGAAGGTCTCCAGATAGCGCACGAGCGTGCCGGAGTCGGCCGCTTCGAAGAACCAATGACCCAGCGACTCGGCATCACCCACGGGGAGCGTGTGCCCCACCTCGGCGGCGATGTCGAGGAGCGTCTGGGGGCGTACGCCACCGTCCAGGTGGTCATGGAGTGCCACTTTCGGCAGGGACTGGATGACGTGCGGTTCTAGAGCCATGGGGAGCATTCTTCCGCACGCGGCGGGAGGGGGTGTCGGCTCCCCTCTCCGCTTCCACGGGACGCGTAGCCTTGATGAATGAGCAGCAAACATCGGGTCCTCATCAAGCGCGTCTATGACGACGTCGCCAAGGCTGACGGCTTCCGGGTGCTGGTCGACCGGGTCTGGCCGAGAGGGATCACCAAGGAGGCGGCAGCCGTCGACGAATGGCTCAAGGAGGCGGGGCCATCGACCGAACTGCGGAAATGGTTCGGCCACGACCCCGAGAGATTCGAGGAGTTCGCGAAGCGCTATCGCAGCGAGTTGAAGGGTTCGGACGCTCTGAAGACGCTGCGGGGATTCCATCGCGAACACACCGTGTTGACCCTTGTTTTCAGCGCGAAGGATTCCGACCACAACCAGGCGGTCGTGCTCCGGGACCTGCTCCAGGGCTGATCACCCTGACCGCGGTCCATTGCAGCCTTGCGAACCGCGGGTTAAGTTTGAAACGGACTTATCGTCTCAAAATCCATCCGCCCGACTCTCGGAGGAATCATGACCGAACCGGTTTCGCTCGCCCAGTTGTCCGAAGAGCTCCTCTCCGACGCCAATGGAAGTCGTGCCCGGCGGAGCGCCCGGACCATTGTCGGGGGCCACGACTACATCATGCGCCAAACCCTCATCGCCCTCCTGGCCGACAGCTCGCTGGCCGAGCACGAATCCCCCGGCGAGGCCACACTCCACGTCATCCGGGGGCATGTGTCACTCGACTGGGACGCCGGGAGCGCGCAGGGCCGCACCGGCGACCTGATCGAGATCCCGCGGAAGCGCCATTCGCTCCACGCGCTCGAGGACTCCGTCGTCCTGCTCACGGCCGTGCCACGGGAGCATGTGACCGACTCCGAGTGAACCCTGCCGGAGCCTGGGCAGCCGTCCGGAATATCGGGTGCTCAGGTATTCCCGGTCACGGGCCCACCAGCCTCGTGAGCCCATCGGATGAGACCGCGACACGCCGGCGGATGGATCCGGCCGTGGCAGATGGCACGACTTCCAGCCCGACACCGCGCGCCCAATCCGAACTCGTGACTTCTGGCACAACAGCCCCCGCCGGCCCGGCGTGTCGCCTCCGCTCGGTGTCAGCCAGACAGATCCGGCCCTCCGGGTACGCCGCCACTGCCGCTCCCCGGACGCCCAGGGCCCTTGACGTCTTGAGCTTGCCCTTTCCCCTGGGGCCCTTCAGCCCCGCCCGCCTCTTGAGCTCGCGTCAGCCTCTTCAGCTCCCGCAAACCGCTTCAGCTTGGGCCCCATCTCAATCAGCTTGTCCTCGCGTCTAAAGCGCCCCGTGCACCGGGGGCGGAGTCGGCGAGGGCAAGCTGGATGGAATTCAGGCCCGAGGCAGCGCAAGCTCAAGCGGTCAACGGGCGCTGACTGCCATGAACACAAGCTGAACAACGGGTTTCTCCCCCCGATTCCTGGTTTCTCGGCGGGCTAGGCAGTGTTCGTACGCCGCCGCCGCGGGAGGGCAAGCTGAATGGGCCGACACCTGCGCCGCGGGAGGACAGCTGAATAGGACCCACCATGTCACCCACCCAGCGCCGAGGTCGGCAAGCTCACTGCACTGGCACTCCCCAACACCGCATGGGATCAAGAGGCAATCTGAGCCTGGCCACCGGGCTCCGCCCCGAACGCTTACTGCCGCATGTCCAAGGCCGCCAACGTCGCCGCACGCCTCCTGTCTTGCGGGACAGTCCGTCAGGTCGAGTCGTTCCGGTCAGCTCCCGTCAGCTGCCTGAACTCGTCATAGGGCTCGAACGACCCCACCTCGGGGTGGTGCTTGTCGAAGGCGGGCGACTCGGACCGGATGGCCGGCAGCCGGTGGAAGTTCGCGCGAGGCGGCGGGGAGGTGGTCGCCCACTCCAGGGACCGGCCCCAACCCCACGGGTCCTCCACGTCGCGGGATACGGGCACCGAGCGCCAGATGGCGTACGCGAACGGAATCATCGACAGCCCGAGGATGGCCGCACCAACGGTCGAGATCTGGTTGAGCGTGGTGAAGCCCTCGTTGGGGAGATAGTCGGCATAGCGCCGCGGCATGCCCTCGACGCCCAGCCAGTGCTGCACGAGGAACGTCGTGTGGAACCCGATGAAGACCATCCAGAAATGCACCTTGCCCCAGGTTTCGTTGAGCATGCGACCGGTCATCTTGGACCACCAGAAATAGAACCCACCGAACATCGCGAACACCACGGTGCCGAACAGCACATAGTGGAAATGGGCCACGACGAAATAGGTATCCGTCACCTGGAAGTCCAGCGGCGGACTCGCCAGCATGATGCCCGTCAGGCCACCGAACAGGAATGTCGTCAGGAATCCCGCAGCCCAGAGCATCGGCGTGTCAAAGCTCACCGATCCTCGCCACATCGTGCCGATCCAGTTGAAGAACTTCACCCCGGTGGGAATCGCGATCAGATAGCTCATGAACGCAAAGAACGGCAGGGAGATCGCACCTGTGGCGAACATGTGGTGCGCCCAGACCGCCATCGACAGAGCGGCGATCCCGAAGGTCGCGCCGACCAAGCCGATATAGCCGAAGACGGGCTTGCGGCTGAAGACCGGGATGATCTCGGTGATGATCCCGAAGAACGGGATCGCAACGACATATACCTCGGGATGGCCGAAGAACCAGAAGAGGTGTTGCCAGAGGATCGGGCCGCCGTTGGCGGGATCGAACACATGGGTCCCCAGACGCCGGTCCGCCTCGAGCACGAGCAGCGCGGCACCGAGGACCGGGAAGACGACGAGCACCATCAGCGACGTCACCAGGACGTTCCAGGTGAAGATGGACATGCGGAACATCGTCATGCCCGGGGCACGCAGGCAGGCGATGGTGGTGATGAAGTTGACCGCGCCAAGAATGGACGACAGGCCGACCAGATAGAGACCCATCAACCAGAGGTCGCCGCCGATCCCAGGGTTGTGCACCTCATTCGACAGAGGCACATAGGCGAACCACCCGAAGGCCGCCGGCCCCTCGGCCGTCAGCCAGCCGGACATCACGATGAGTCCGCCCACGAAATACAGCCAGTAGGAGAAGGCGTTCAGCCGCGGGAACGCCACATCGGGTGCCCCGATCTGGATCGGCATGATCATGTTGGCGAAGCCCGCGAACAGGGGCGTCGCAAACAACAGCAGCATGATCGTGCCGTGGTTGGTGAACAGCTGGTTGAAGACGTTGCGCTCCACGAATTGCATGCCGGGAAAGGCCAGTTCCGCACGGATCGTGAGGGCCATCACGCCGCCGATCATGAAATACAGGAACGACGTGCCCAGATAGAGCCGCCCGATCACCTTGTGATCAGTGCTGCTGATCGTGTCGACCAGGAATTTGCCGAGCGCGCGTCGCTTCGGTGCGACAGAAATAGCTTCGCGCACGACTGCCTGGGGTTCAGCCGTCGAGGATGCCATATTATAATTACACGCTTTTTTCGTAATTAATCAAGGTTTCCACGAAACTGACCGGCGTCCGTAACGCTTGTTCAGACCTCCCTGGCAGCGGCCACCCGCTCCAGGTCATCGCCACCGAAGGCCTGCGGCAGCACGGCTGTCATGGGCAGGACGCCCTCCGGCGTGTCCACCATGAGCTCAGCTCCCCCGTGCTCCCAGAGCAGCTGGCGACAGCGGCCACAGGGCATCAGCGCCGCGCCGGTCGCATCCACACAGGCGAAGGCCACGAGCCGCCCGCCACCGCTCGCATGCAGCGCCGAGACCAAACCGCACTCGGCGCAGAGCCCCACGCCATAGGAGGCGTTCTCCACGTTGCAGCCCACCACGATGCGGCCGTCGTCGACAAAGGCGGCGGCCCCGACCGGAAAGTTGGAATAGGGAGCGTACGCCCGGGCACACGCCTCGCGCGCAGCAGAACGCAACGCGTCCCAATCGAACGAGCCGGGCAGGTCGTCGAGATCGAACCTCACGCCGACTCCCCGAAGATCCAGCACGACATCTGCATCCCCATGACGGGTTCGTCCAAGAAGGCCCGGCCGGGCTCATCGCCCGCGGCACCCGCCACGACATGGAGCGGCAGCAGATGCTCCTCGCGGGGGTGCGCGACCCGAGCTCCGGGGGCTGCGGACCAGTCCCGGAGCTCCCGGGCACGACGCTCGCCCCCGGCGGGCAGGACATCCTGCAGCCAGTCGTCGAACTCCTTGGCGGAAGCTGCGCCGACGGGTCCCCAGGCCCGCAGATTGTGGAAGCTGGAGCCACTGCCGATGAGGAGTACGCCCTCGTCGCGCAGCGGCGCGAGCGCAGCCCCCATCGCCAGGTGTGCGGCCGGGTCGAGGCCTGCCTGCAGCGACACGGCAACCAGCGGGATTTCGGCCTCGGGATAGGCCACCTTGAGCGGCACGAACACCCCGTGATCCCAGCCCCGACCGGCCGGCTGCGCCGCGAGCCCCGCACCGGTGAGCAGGTCCAGGACTCGAGCGGCCAGCGCAGGATCGCCCGGCGCAGGATAGGTCAGCTCATAGGTATGGGGCGGGAAACCGTAGTAGTCGAACACCAACTCCGGACGCTCCCCCACCTCGACGGCGATCGGCGCCTCCTCCCAGTGGGCGGTGATGCAGACGATGGCCCTGGGCGGCGAGGGCAGCAGCGTCCGGATGGATTCCAGTCCGGCCCGCAGGCCGTCCCAGGTGTCGGCAGGATCCCAGTCCATGAAGAAGCACGGACCACCACCGTGGGTCAGATAGATCGTCGGAAAACGCTGAGCGGCCTGATCGGACACAACTCACCTCACGGTTTCGTGTAGGGCACGCCGTCGGCGGCCGGGGCCCTCACTCGACCGACCAGCCCCGCGACAGCGATGATGGTTGCCACATAGGGAAGCATGAGCAGGAACTGGCTCGGCACCGGGGTCGACAACGTCTGCAGCTGCGACGCCATCTGGGTGACGAACCCGAAGAAGAGCGCCATGACCGTCGCCCAGATCGGATGCCAGCGTCCCATGATCAGCGCGGCAAGGGCGATGAATCCGTTGCCGACGGTGAGGTCCTTGGAGAAGGCACCGGTGGACCCGATCGTGAAGAAGGCACCCCCCAGCCCGGCAAACACGCCGCCGACAAGGACTGCCGACCAGCGCGTCGCGCGTACGCGGATGCCGACCGTGTCGGCCGCCTCGGGATGCTCGCCCACGGCCCGGACGCGCAGGCCCCATTTGGTGCGATAGAGCAGGAACCAGACCACGAAGACGGACATGACCGCCAGATAGGCCAGGATCGTCTGCTTGAACAGGATCGGCCCGAAGAACGGGATATCCGACAGCCACGGGATCGGCAGCTGCGACATGATCGGCGACGCATTGAATTCCCGGGAATTGGGCTGGACCAATTGGTCGAACAGGAAGCCCGTCAGACCCGCTGCGAACAGGTTGATCACGACGCCCAGAACCACCTGATCGACCAGATATTTGATCGCGAACAGCGCCAGCATCGCGCCCATCAGCATGCCCGCGATCACGCCGGCGATGAGCGCCGCGGGAATCGACTTGGTGACCGAGCCGACGACAGCGGCAGCGAAGGCTGCGGTGAGGAACTGGCCCTCGATGGCGACGTTGACGATGCCGGACCGCTCGCAGAGTACGCCCGCCAGCGCCCCCAGGATCAGCGGGGTCGCCAGAGACAGCGTGCCGTTGAACTGGTTGGACACCGGGAACGGCAGGTCGCGTCCCGCGGCCGCCCAGGTGAGGAACCCGAGCACGACCGCAATGCCCGCGACCGTGCCGGCGAGCGCTGGCAACCGACCCGACAATCGGCCGGAGAGGAGCCCGATGCCGGCACCGAGACAGGCCAGCGCGCTGATCAGCACGACGGGCAGGCCGGGCAGTCCCACGGTGGGGAGCTGGACCTCGTCGAAGGCATTCGACAGGGCGAATCGGGCGGTGCCAGAGGTGAAGAACGTCAACACCAACAGCAGCGCGCCCACCACGAGGATCAGCGCCGACGTGGACAGTCGTTGGCTGCGCGCAGCCCGTGATTCGGCTTTTTCGGGCGTGTGCGGTTCGGGTGCGGTGTGTTCACCCCTGCCCGGCGCTGCAGGTGGCTCGGTGGCGGACGGTTCCGCGGGCGGCCGCTGGTTGGCACCCGGAACAGTGGGCCAGGGCTCATGCGAATCGGTCACGAGAGAGCTCCTGTCTGCGCGCTGCCGGTGAGCGACCGCACCCGGCGGCCCTTGAGGATGGGGACGATGGTCCGCACCAGACCGGGAGCCGCGACGAAAAGAACGATGAGGGCCTGCAGCACCGTGGTGAGAGTCAGAGGTGTGCCGGCCATGGACTGCATCGCCAGACCACCGGCGTGCAGGCCGCCGAAGAGCAACCCTGCCAGGACCGTGCCGAACGGCCGCGAACGGCCGAGCAGCGCGACGGTGATGGCATCGAAGCCAACCGTGCCGACCAGCCCCGCCGACAGCGGAACCGGCGTACCCAACACGCTCGGGCCGAGGGCGAACTGCACGCCCGCGAGCCCGGCCAGGGCGCCGGCCACCGTCATGGTGATCACCGTCGTCCGCCCGACGCTCATGCCGGCCGTGGCCGCAGCGTGGGGGTTGGCGCCCACGGCGCGGATGGCGAAGCCGATCGTCGAGCGATCCAGCAGCCACCAGACGAAGACTGCGGCGATGAGGGCGATCAGGAAGCCCAGGTGGAGGCGGCTGCCCTCGATCCGGGGCAGGGTGGCATTCCAGTCGACGATGGGCGAGATCGGATCAGCCCGACCCGGACGCTGGAAGGCGGTGGTCGTGAGCAGCCAGGCCAGCAGGCCGATCGCGATGTAGTTCATCATGATCGTCACGATGACTTCGTGGGCTCCCGCGCGGGCCTTGAGCCAGCCCACGATGCCGCCCCAGACGGCACCACCCAGAAGGCCCATCATGATGGCCACCAGGAGGTGCAGAACCGGCGGGAGATGCCAGGTGAAGCCCACATAGGCGGCGAGGATCGCGCCCCAGATCGCCTGCCCCTGGGCACCGATATTGAACAGGCCCGCGCGGAACGCCAGCCCGACGCCGAGTCCCGCGCAGATCAGCGGGGCCGCCTGGGCTGTGGTTTCGGTGATCGGGCCCCACCCACCGATCGAGCCGACGAGAAGGGCTGAATAGGCGCTGGAAACCTTCTCCAAGGACGCCGACAGCGCGTCACCTGGCTGGGCGAAGAAATATGCCCACTTCGCTGCCACGTCGGCATCCGACACGACCATCAGCACCGCACCGACCGCGAAAGCCAGAACGAACGCCACGAGCGTGGTCACGATCTCGGCCCAGGGAATGGTGGGTCGACGCCAGAACGCGCGCGCGGCGGGTGGTGGCGCCGCTGATTGAGTCATCGCAGGTCCTTCGGGTCGGGCGTGGCGGTCTGGGCGAGGGCTTCGGATTCGGGTACGCCGGCCATCATCAGACCGAGCGCTTCCCGGGAGGTGTTCGGGGGCACGACGCCGACGATTCGCCCGCGATACATGACCGCGATGCGATCCGCCAGGGCCGCGACCTCATCCAGCTCGGTCGACACGATCACGACCGCCGTGCCGCGATCGCGCTCCGCGACGATGCGCTCGTGCAGGAACTCGATCGCGCCGACATCGACACCACGCGTCGGCTGGGACGCCACGAGCAGGGCCAGCGGCCGGGACAGTTCCCGCGCCAGCACGACCTTCTGCTGGTTGCCGCCGGACAGGGAGCCGACGGGGCTGGCGATCGACTGCGTGCGAATGTCGAACTCCTTGACCTTCTCCTCCGCGTGCTGGCGGATGAGGGGCAGGTCCAGGGAAAGCCCCTTCGCATACGGCTTCTCGTCGAACGTGTTGAGCACCAGGTTCTCGGCCACCGAGAACGTGCCGACGAAGCCGTCGTGCTTGCGGTCCTCGGGCACGAAACCCACGCCCGCGTCGAGCGTCTGCTTCGGGTTGAAGCGCGTGATGTCGGTGCCGTCGAGCGTGATTCTTCCACCGCTGACAGGTGTGATGCCGAGCAACGCCTCGGCCAACTCGGTCTGCCCGTTGCCCTGCACCCCGGCCACGCAGAGGATCTCCCCACCGGCCACCTCGACGCTGAGGTCGTCGACGACCACCGAACCGCCGGGGCTGAGCACACGCAGCCCATCCACGACCAGTCGTGACTCTCCGGGCTTGGCGGGGTCCTTGTCCACGGTCAGTTGGACGGCGCGGCCGACCATCATCTCCGCAAGTTCGGCCTCGGAGGCTCCGGGTTCGGCTTCGCCGACCACGGCCCCGCGTCGGATGACGGTGATCCGGTCGGCGATGGCGCGCACTTCGCGGAGCTTGTGAGTGATGAACACGATGGCGCGCCCCTCGTCGCGGAGCGACTGCATCACCGCCATGAGTTCGTCGATCTCCTGCGGCGTGAGGACGGCAGTGGGCTCGTCGAAGACGAGATAGGTCGCGTCGTTGGCGAGGGCCTTGATGATTTCTACCCGCTGTTGTACGCCCACCGGCAGGTCCTCGACCACGGCATCGGGATCCACATCGAAGCGATAGCGCTTGGCCAGATCGGACACCAGCGACCGGGCGGCGCGGCGATCGAGAATGCCCATCGCGCCCTGCTCCCGACCGAGGGCGATGTTCTCGGCCACGGTGAAGACGTCGACGAGCATGAAGTGCTGGTGGACCATGCCGATGCCCGCAGCCATGGCCTGCTTGGGGTTGCCCACCTGCAAGGGGGTCTCCCCGATGAGGATCTCGCCCTCGTCGGGCTGCAGCAGCCCATAGAGAACGTTCATCAGCGTCGACTTGCCGGCACCGTTCTCGCCCAGCAGGCAGTGGATCTCGCCGGGGCGGATGGTGAGGTCGATCGAATCGTTGGCAACCAGGGTGCCGAAGCGCTTGGTGATTCCGACGAGCCGCAGATCGGCCGCCGCGTCCTTGACTGGCATACGGATCCTCACGTGCAGAGGCTGAGCGACCCGGCGCGCAGGGAGTTCCCTGCACGCCGGGCCGGTTGACGAAATCAGCTCTTGGGCTGGCTCGCCGAATCGATCTTGATGGTGCCCGACTCGATATCGCCGCGGATCTTCTCGAGTTCCGACTTGACCTCGGCCGAGACCTTGCCATCGAACTCGTGGAACGGCGACAGCCCGGTGCCGTCGTTGGCGAGCGTGCCGACGAACGGCTCGTTGGAGAACTGGCCGTCCTTGGCCGCCTTGATCGCGTCGAACACAGCGACGTCCATGCCCTTGTAGACCGAGGTCATGATGTTGGCGCAATATTCGGACGCCGACTCGCAGCCATCGGTATCGACCCAGATGGCGTTGACGTTGCCTCCGCTGGCCTTGGCTGCCTGGAGCGCACCCTCACCGGCCGGACCGGCCACCGGGAAGAGGATGTCCGCACCCTGCGAGGTCAGGTTCTGGGCAGTCTGGAGACCACCGGCCACGTTCTCGAACGGGTTGGCACCCGGCACGAACTGCCCGTCCTGGCGACCGGCATCCCAGCCGAGGACCTGGACCGACGTGTTCTTCTGCTGGTTGTGATAGTTCACGCCCTGGGCGAAGCCGTCCATGAAGATGGTGACGGTCGGGATCTTCATGCCACCGAACGTGCCGACCTTGCCGGTCTTGGTCTGGGACGCGGCGAGATAGCCGGCCATGAACGACGACTCGGCGGTGTTGAAGACGAGCGGCTTGAGGTTCGTGACCTCGGCGGCACCCTCGGGGTTGTCATCGACGATGGCGAACTCGATGTCGGGGTTGGCCTTGGCAGCCGCCATGGTGTCGTCCGACAGCAGGAAGCCGACCGTGACGATGATGTTGCAGTTGGCGTCCACCATCGACTGGATATTCTTGGCGAAGTCGGCGGTGTTGGACGACTCGACCTGGCCGATCTCGATGCCGAGCTGGCTCTTGGCGTCGGTGAGGCCCTTGTAGGACGTCTGGTTGAACGACTTGTCGTCGAAGCCGCCCGCGTCGGAGACCATGCAGGCCTTGAACTCCCCGGAATCGCCACCGGCCGCAGCGGTGCTGCCCGGGGTGGCTCCCGACGTCTGGGACGGCGGCTGTGCGCAGCTGGACAGCGCCAGTGCGGTTGCGCCGAGAAGCGCGGGAGCGACAAGCAAAGACTTGCGGATGTTCACTTGGATTGCCTCCTCGATGAGGGTGTACGCGAGCCCGACGGAATCGCCCGAACCGACTGCACTGTAACCCCGGAGACCGCCCGCGTCTGCTCCGGGCCTACCTCAAGCTGCAGTTGGTTACCAAGGCGTAATCCTGCCGTGTTCCGACGCCCGACGCGTGCCCCTTGAAGCGACGTCTTGCCGACTGGGCAGAGGCCCGGAACCACGAACGCCCACAGCCGAGGCTGCGGGCGTTCGAGCTGTGGGGCCGGGTGTCACTTGCCGGCGACGGTCGCCTTGAACTGGGCGGCCGGCTTGAAACCGGGGGCGCTTGTCGCGGCGATCTGGATCTCTTCACCGGTCTGGGGGTTGCGGCCGGTGCGCGCGGAGCGCTCCCGGCGCTCGAAGGTCCCCAGGCCGGGGATCGCGACACGATCGCCCTTGGCAACGGCAGCAGTCACAGCCGACACCAGTGCGCCGAGCGCCTTGTCTGCATCGGCCTGGCTGATCCCGGCCTCGCCGGCCATGGCTTCCAGGAGTTCCTTCTTGGTCATCGTTTTCCTTTGCTTGAAGAGCTTCCCGTACGGGTCAGATTAGGAGAGGACACCCGCGCGCACAGCCGACACGCCGTTTTTTTCGGTCTTAACCGTTGATTTCACGCGGTTTCGGGGAGATTTCGCGGGGCTCCGGCCATCCGGAGGGAAGGCGGCCTGGGGGACAAGGCCGCCTTCCCTCACGGGTGCGTTGGCCGGCGGGAGAAATGTCAACCACCGGTCATCGCCCTCTGCTCAGCGGTTGCAAGCCGCTGCGGGGAGATCTGGAGGAACGCACTCACGAGCGCCTTCAACCACTATGCGTGACCAAATCGTGATCCGGGAGGTTTTCGACCAAGAACTCCCTGAGATTGATCCCCTACGGAGTGAGGGCAGGCGGGGCGGCGATCAGTTGCCGGCGGACGCCTTGCGCGCCTTGCGGGGTTTGCGGCGACCGAAGAGGCCGTCGAGCACGAGCGTCGCACCGATGCCGAGGAACGCGATGTCCTTGGCGACCGCAGTCCCCTGCTCGGTCGGGCGGATGCCGTGCTCCTGGGTCATGCCGGGGGTCTTCAAATACATCGTCACCAGGCCCGCACTGAAGGCGGTGAGCGCCGCGCCGGCCAGAGCCGACGGCACGAACGGCAGGAGCAGCGCACTGCCGATGCCGATCTCCGCGGCGGGGAGCGCCTTGGCGAAGGTCTTGTCGTCGACCTTCTCGAGCATCGGCACGCCTCCGGCGGCCATCTGCCTCATGCCGGCGGCCTGCTCCTCGGGCATGCCGAGTTTGGAGATGCCGGCATTCAGAAAGAAGGCACCGGCGGCGAGGCGGATGGGCAGATGACTGATCTTCATGATGTCCCCTTCGTGTTCGAGTTCGCCCACAACCGTATCCACGCAGGTCGACATATCGTCGACCACCCCGAGCGGGCCTCACTGATAGGGATCGGTCACCGCTCGGAGATCCTCGAGGGCCGAACGCAACTGCGCGGTGCCGCGCTCCCCCAGCACCGCCGCCCACTCGGCCTCGACGCGCGACTCGGCTTCTCGGGCAAGCCGGCGTACGCGATCCCCGAGCGCGGTGATCCGGATCAGCTTCGCCCGCGCATCACTCGGATCAGCCACGCGCTCGACATAGCCGTGATCAACCAACTGGCCGACCACGAAGCCCGCGTTCTGTTTGGTCATCTGGGCCGCCTCGGCCAGCTCGGTCAGGCGCGAGCCGTCTTCGTTGATCCGCGCGGCGACGCGCGCCTGGGCGACCGTGATCGGATGGCCGGCCTCCCGCACGGCGTCGAGAATCTGCGTCTCCATCGCCCGATAGGAGATGAACATCAGAACAGCCAGCCCCAGATGTTCCACCGGCTCTTGCTCTGTGGCCATGACGGAAGGATAATTTAGTCAAAGTCTTTTACCAAACCGGAGGACGACATGACTGCTGAGCTATGGGACCAGATCGCAACCGAGCGCCGCAGCTTCGTCGCGATGCTGGAACAACTCGACGAGGATCAATGGGCCGCCCCGTCACTCTGCTCCGAGTGGACTGTCCGTGACGTCGCAGCCCACGTCGCGATGCACCGGCGGGCCATGACGATCCCCGCGGTGATCCGCGGTCTGTGGCACACACGCGGCCTGTGGGAGACCGGTGGCTGGTTGGCGCAGGAGTTCGCGAAACGGCCCATCCCGGCGATCCTGGAGGAGCTGCGCGGGTCGATCGGCTCCAGGGAACACCCGCTGGTCGTCCGACCAGCGAATGCCCGGACCGACCTCGTGGTCCACGGGCAGGACATCGCCGTAGCCCTCGGGATCGATCGACCGGTCCCCGCGGAGACCGGGATCGCGGCCTTCCATCATCTGTGGGGCATGAAAGTCCCGTGGGTGACGAGCCGGCGATTCGCAGGCGTACGCCTGGTCGCGACCGACGCCGATCTCGTGGTGGGTGACGGTCCCGAGGTGGCCGGCCGCCTCGGCGATCTCCTCCTCGCCCTCACCGGTCGCCCGGCCGGCGCGGAACGCCTCACCGGTCCGGTGCCGAGCCTGACCTGAACCAGGCCGGAGATCATCGGACGACACGAAAAAACCCGGCCGGAGCCGGGTCTGAATCTGGTGGAGCTAAGGGGATTCGAACCCCTGACCTTCTCATTGCGAACGAGACGCGCTACCAACTGCGCCATAGCCCCTTGCGTTTGAAGCTCGGCTAGCCTAGCACAGCTCCATCGCTCATCGCGATGTGGCTTCGAGACGCTCGTCCCTCGCTCCTCAGCCTGCGAATTCAGTCCCCCACGGCCGGCCGCAGCTCGGCGACCGGAACGATGCTGTGCTCGGGCGCATCGGCGACGACCGGCTTGTTGTCGGCGATGATCGGCTGGGGTGCGGAGAGATCGATGGTACGCACGGTCCGCGCAACGGGCGGCGCCGACACATAGGTCGGCCGGGTGATCGGCAGCGGGTCCCAGAGCGTACCCGGGCGGCCCACCGGAGCACCCAGTTCGACCGAGGTCACGGTCGGCAGCGGCTTGCTGTCCTGCCTGGCCAGAGTCTCTTCGGCACCGATGGCCACGGTGTCCTCGGCGGCATTCTCCCCGGTGTGGATTTCTTCCAGGCGACGGTCGAACGTCCGCTGCATGGCGCGTACGCTCACCCGCGCGATCCCGAGGAACACGGCGATCAGGCCAGCGGGGATCGCGATCGCCCACCAGGCCGTGATTCCGGGGATGGCAAGCGCGATCAGCGTGACCAGCGCCAGGCCCAGCACGACGAGCACGTTGCGCCGACGACCGGCAGCCCGACGATCGGCGCGGCGGATCTCCTCGACCGCGGCGCGCCGGGTCAACGGGGTGGAAATCCGCACTCGCTCACCGGTCTCGCGGGCCGCTGCGTCGCCCGCACCATGCTGCACGATCCGGACGGAAGAGAATCTGGTTTCCGGGTCCGCCTCGGCTTCGTGCGCCTGATGACGGCGGACCATCATCGGTACCAGATAAGCCAGCCAGGCCGCCACAATCGCGCCGAAGATAAGTCCAGTCGTACCCACGCCCCTGAAGGTACGCATGTGACTGCTGTTAACCGGGGACCCACCTCGGAGTGTCGTGATCCCGCCGTTATCGGGGCGTTCGGGAGGCCTGCCAACGGGCCAGCATGCCCTCGGGCACCTCCTCGGCATTCAGCGCGAACACCTCGTGATCGCGCCATTCACCGTTGATGTGCAGATAGCGCGGACGCAGTCCCTCATAGCGGAATCCCAACTTCTGCACGACACGGAGGCTGTTGCCGTTCTCGGGCCGGATGGCGACCTCCATGCGATGCAGCCGCAGGCTGGTGAAACAGAAATCGGTCGCCAGCGCCACACCGAGTGGCACGAGCCCTCGCCCGGCGAGCCGCCGGTCGACCCAGTATCCGATCTGCGCGAACCGCGCCGAGCCCCGCGAGATCCCCGTGACCGTCACCTGTCCGACCAGTCGGGCTCGGGCGGGGTCACCACCGTCGGGATTCCAGCACAACGCCCACGGCAACCCCAGGCCCTGCTTGGCCTGGCGATCCAGCAGCTTCACCAGTGCGGCAAATGTCGGCGGCCCCTGCTCGCCCCCCGGCGGCATGGTGGCTTCCCAGGGATGCAGCCAGTCCCGGTTGTAGGACCGCACCTCGTCCCAGTCCCGCTGATCTCGTCGCCGCATCGGCCTCAGGACCGCCTCGCCGTGCGCGAGCTGCACGGGCCAGTCGGTCACGGCTGCGCTCCGGGAAGCCGGGTGGTCAATGGTCCCCGCCGCGGATCTGTTCGACGGCATGCACGAGCACGGGTCCCAGCACGGCCAGGGCGTCCTTCACCCCGCCGCGGGAGCCTGGGAGGTTGACCACGAGCGTACGCCCGGCAACGCCCGCGAGCCCTCGGCTCAACACTGCGGTCGCGACTCCCTTGGCCACTCCGTACGCCGCGATCGCGGCCGCCAACTGGGGGATCTCCCGGTCGAGCAGCGGGCGGGTCTGTTCGGGGGTGGCGTCGGTCGGCGAGAGGCCGGTTCCGCCCGTGGTGAGGACGATGTCGTACGCCCCCAGGGCACCTCGCAGGGCCTCCCCCACCGGGTCCCCGTCGGGCACGACGACGATGGGCCCGACGTCGATGCCCAGGGCCTGCAGCCCCTCGGCGACCAGGGGCCCGGACCGGTCGGCGTACTCCCCCGCCGCCGCCCGCGTCGACGCGGTGATCACACAGGCGCGGATGGGCTGACCCGAAGCAATCTCACTCACGACGCCAGTCTCCGCTGCGCCCACCCGACTTGGCCAGCACGCGGATGTTGTCGATCACCGCCAACTTGTCGACGGCCTTGACCATGTCGATCACCGTGAGCGCCGCGACGGACACGGCGGTCAGGGCCTCCATCTCAACGCCGGTGCGCTCGTTCGTCTTCACAGTCGCCGTGATGTCGACCCCGTGGTCGACGACCTCGAGCTCGACAGCCACCCCGGACACCATCAGCGGATGACACAACGGCACCAGATCCGGCGTCTTCTTGGCCCCCTGGATGCCGGCGATGCGGGCGACGGCGAGGGCGTCGCCCTTGGGCACGCCCCCCGACCGCAGCAGTGCCACACACGACTCCGACAACCTCACGGTGCCGGCTGCGGTCGCCGTGCGCGCGGTGACCTGCTTGGCCGAGACATCGACCATGTGGGCATGGCCGGCCGCATCGAGATGGGTCAGCCCGCTGCCCTGACCCGCGTCACTCATCAATCAGCCAGGCCTTGACCTGATCGCCGGCGGCGATGATCTCGGTCTCGGCATCGATCAGGAGCAGGGCGTTGGCCTGCTGGAGGCCACCGAGCAGGTGCGACGAGTGGTTGCCGATCCACTCGACGACGCGGCGGCCACCGGGATCGGTCTTGATACGGGCGCGGACGAACTGGGCCCGCCCCGGCTTCGACCGGATGATCGTCTGGGTCACGGCGGTGACGGTCTCGCGGAGCTCGGGCTGGACGCCCATCAGCTTGCGGATGACGGGCCGGACGAACGCCTCGAAGGACACGAATGAGCTCACCGGGTTGCCGGGCAGCATGATCATCGGGACCTTGTCCTCGCCGATCAGGCCGAAGCCCTGGGGCTTGCCGGGCTGCATCGCCACGGCGGCGAAATCGACCAGGCCGAGCTCGGGCGCGACCGCCTTGACGACATCCCAGTCGCCCTGGGAGATGCCGCCGGAGGTGATGATCAGATCGGCGCGCACGAGCTGATCGGAAATGGTCTGCTTCATCGTTTCCTCGTCGTCGCCGACGGCGCCGACCCGGAAGACCTGCGCGCCGGCGGCCCGGGCCTGCGCCGCGAGCATGAACGAGTTGGAGTCATAGAGCTGCCCGAGATCGGTCAGCGGCAGTCCCGGCTCGATGAGCTCCGAGCCCGTCGAGATGACCACGACCCGCGGCCGCGGCCGCACGAGCACCTTGTCGATGCCGATGCCGGCGAGCAGCCCGACCGTGCGGGCATCGATGACATCGCCGTCGTGCAGCAGCTCGTCGCCCTCCTCGATGTCGGACCCCTTGCGGCGGATGTTCTTGTCCTGGTCGATCTGGGCGAAGATGCGGACATCCTCCGTGCCACGGTCGGTGAGCTCATATTGCACCACCGTGTCGGCACCTTCCGGCACTGGTGCACCGGTCATGATCTTCATCGCCGTGCCCGGGGCCAGCGGCTGGTCGGCCACGCCCCCGGCGGCGATCTCGCCCACGACCGCGAGGGTCGCGGGAGCTTTCTCGGAGGCATTCCAGGTGTCGGCCGCCTGCACCGCATAGCCATCCATCGCCGCATTGTCGAAGCCGGGCAGCGAGACATCGGAGCTGATGTCTTCACAGAGGCACAGACCGAGAGCGTCGAGCACCTGCATGCCGAACGGCGGGAGCGGTTCGACCTGGTCGAGGATCCAGTCGCGATGGTCCTCCCACGACCGCCACCCGTTGGCATCCACTTCAGGCAACGCAGGCAGCGTCGGAGTCGGTTCCTCGACGACCGGCTCCGGCACGACTTTTTTCTTCCGGCCGAACAAACCCATGGCGCCTACCATAGGCGAATGACCTGGCTGAGCGAGGCCGACCACGCCGCCCTGCGTGAGGCCAAGAAGACCCTGCGCAATGCGGTGAGGACGAGGCGCACTGCCCGACCATCCGAGAGCACCGCCACACGCGACCACGACCGCTTCGAGCGGGTCGCGGGGTTCCTGGGCGACCTGCCGGCCGACTCCGTCGTGGCCTGTTATGTGTCGATCGACCCCGAGCCGGGGACGCTGGAGCTCATTTCCTGGCTCCATGCCAGCCAGGTCACCGTGTTGCTGCCGGTGTTGGGCAAACGCGCGGATGGTACGCCCCGGCGCGAGCCCGATTGGGCCCCCTATGCGGGTCCGGATTCGCTGCGCATCGGGCTCTGGGGCATCCCGGAACCGACTGGCGAATCGCTGGGTGCCGAAGCGCTGGAGCGGGCGGGAGTCGTGATCTGTTCCGGCCTCGCCGGGACCACCGACGGCAAGCGCCTGGGCATGGGTGGCGGTTGGTTCGACCGCGCCCTCGAGCACGCCGACCCCGACGCTGTGCTGGTCATGCTGCTCAACGATGACGAGCTCATGCCCGACCTGCCGACCGAGCCGTGGGATCGCCGCGTCGATGTGATCATCACGCCGAGCCAGTCGCTCGACACCACCGGCGCGTCCGATCAGGCCTGACCGCGCTCACAGACCCGGCAACAGCTCCAGCCGCTCCGCTGTGGCGGCCTCGACGCGCTGGCGCGTGAAAGCCCAGTGCGGGAGCGTGTTGCTGGCCATCAGGGGCAGCTGATCCGCATAGTTCGGGTGGAAGGCGTGACCGGATTGCCCGGACAGGTTGACCCAACGCGAATTGTCCAGGTCGTCGAGGTCGACGACCATCTTCATGACCGGCCCGACCACCACGTCATAGCCCCACTGGCGATCGTCGAACGACCAGGCCAGGACCACGGCAGGGCCTCCGCCGATCGGCTCATCGCCCCGGTTGAACATCGATTCCACCATCCCGATGCCCGAACTCCCCAGGGTTTCGTGGCGCAACCGCAGGCGGTGGGTGTGACCCCAGGTCCAGCCCTGGGGATCGCGGCTGCGCAACTGGGTGGCATCGCGGCGGGCGTGCGACAGCGCCCGCGCCAGGATGGTGTCGCGATCCTCGACGATGGTGGTGTGCTTGTCGTCCCACCATTCGTTGTTGGGTTCGCGCAGGAGATCCGCCACGACGGCGTACCAACGGTCACCGCTCCCGGTTCGCAACTCCTCCGGAATCTCGTCATCGAACGTGAGCTGCACGATCTGGCGCACCGTCACATGGAAGAAGAAGGCTCCTGCCGAGTCGGGCGGGGATGTCCGATCCCACTCGGCCAGGACCTGCTGACCCTCCCGCACCCAGTCCTCCTCCGACTCGATCGCCAGGAGGGCGGGAACGATCAGCTCAGCGTACCTCACCTGTGTGTCGCCGAAAATCGCCTGGGTGCTCTCGGGCGTGAGCGGCGCTGATTCGGTGTTGAGGCGGTCGATGATCTGCTGGCTCCGCCAGCCCATCGAATGGTTCGTGCCGAGCACGTGGGGATAGTCGGCGATGATCTGCTGATTGGCCGCGACGACATAGCCCTCGGGCGGGTTGTAGGCCCAGGGCAACTCCTCGAAGGGAATCATGCGGTCCCAGCCGTACGCGGGATCCCAGCCCGGCACCGGCATCGTCCCGTCGCCCTGTCGTCGCACGGGGATATCGCCGGGCAGCTGATAGCCGATGTTGCCTGCTGTGTCCGCATAGACAAGGTTCTGCGAGGGTGCGGACAGCAGCCTCGCGGCCTCGCGGAACTCGGTGAAATCGGTCGCGCGGTTCAACTCGAAGATGGCCTCGACCGACCGCGACGGCAGCAGCGCCGACCATTTGAGAGCCACGGCGATCTCACTCGCTTCGGCGTCCTGGGGATCGGGCGGGTGGCCGACGTGCTCACGGGTGAAGGTGTGAACATCGGACAGGAGCGGGCCGTTGGACGTCTCTCGAACACGGACCAGGCGCGGCGTCTCGCCCGCGATGCGGATCTCCTCGGTCCGCTCCGTCACCTCGGCCCATTCGCCCTCTCCCCGCCGGACGCGGTTGCCCCGGATCTCTTCGAGCACCAGGTCCTGCGTATCCACATAGGGGGTGGTCAGACCCCAGGCGATGTGGGCATTGTGTCCGATGATGACGCCCGGCATCCCCGAGAGACTGAAGCCGCTCACATCGAACGGACATTCATCGGTCACCGTCCGGCAGTGCAGGCCCACCTGGGTGAAAACGCCGGGGATCGAGGTGCCGAGGTGTGGGTCGTTCGCCAGGATCGGTTTGCCGCTGGCGGTGCGTTCGCCCGACACCACCCATGAATTGGACCCGCCGGAGCCGTCGGTCCCGAGCCAGTCGGCGACGCTGCGCGTGCCGATCATGGTGGAGCGCAGCGCCGCCTGGGCCTGGTCGTCGGTGACCCCGGGCGCGACGCGTGCGGCACCCGCCTGTACGCCCGGATCGAAGCTCCCGGCGTTGACGGCCCCCTGGTTGACGATGGGGGTGAACACCTGCGGGTCATAGGGCGGAGCGATCGAGCGGGCGCGCTGCTCGCCGATCGTGGCGGTGAGGGCTGCGAGTTCGATCTCGCTCGTGAAGTTCGCCCCGGTGTCCCACGCCAGGGCTTTCAACCAGGCCAGCGAATCGGCCGCGGTCCACGACCGGGGCACATAGGACAGGCCCTGCAGCCCCAGCACGGCGTACTCCAGTGAGAGGTCGTTGGCGGAGCGGGATCGGAGATAGGCGTTGACACCGTCGGCGTACGACTCCAGATAGCGCCGATTGCGCGCGCTGAGGAGTTCGATCTCCTGCTCGGCCACGCGTCGCCAGCCGAGGGTGCGGAGATAGACATCGGTCTCGACCTGCGAGGGCCCGAACAACTCCGACAACCGCCCGGAGGTGATGTGGCGGCGCACATCCATTTCCCAGAATCGGTCCTGCGCATGCACGAACCCCTGGGCGGCGAACAGGTCGTCGGGTGAATCGGCATAGATCTGGGGAATGCCCCGCGCATCGCGCAGCACCTCGACCGAGCCCTCCAGCGGATCCACCTGGATCACGCCGGTCGCCTGGGGGAACGACGCTCGCACCGTCACCACGGAAAGACTGGCAAGTCCGGCCAGCACAAGCGCGAGTGTGAGCAGGACGACGAGGGCCCAGCGTTGGGTCGGCGTCACCTGGTCTCCTCCCATGGCCGGAACGAGCACAAGGATAGGGCTTTGGCAGTCGCTATGCTTGAGTGCCAATAGCAAACGCGCTCGTCCTGATCGATCCCCGGAGAACTGATGCCCACCTATCAATACCGCTGCAAGGACTGCAACAACGAGCTCGAAGTCGTCCAGAAGTTCACCGACGATGCCCTGACCGAGTGCCCGGCCTGCACCGGCGGCGAGCTCCGCAAGATCTACAACGCAGTCGGCGTGGTCTTCAAGGGGTCCGGCTTCTATCGCACCGATTCGCGCGCGGGCAACACCGACAAGGGCAGCTCCAAGCCCGCCTCGTCTTCGTCGTCGACTCCTTCTTCGTCGGAGTCCGGCGGTTCGTCCGGTTCGTCGGCCTCGGGGTCCTCGGCGAGTACGCCGGCCCCCGCCGCCTCGACCAGCGCCTGACGCCTGAGGCGACTTGTCCACAGGCCGGATCTGGACAGAAACTGGGCTGTGGACAACTGAACGATCGGAGAACCGGTCGCGCAGAGTGCGGGCATGGACAGCTCTCCGCCACGCAGATCACCCGGCCCTGACACCCCTCCCCTGTTCCGGCCCCGTCGCCGCAGCCCCCTGGTTGCACTCGCCAGGGCAGTTTCATGGCATCGGCGCAAACTTGCGGTGTTGTGCGCGATCGCCGCCGTGTTGTGCACCGTCGCTGCGATCTCCCCGGCCGAAACCGAGACCGTGCCCGTTGTGGTGGCCGCGCGTGAACTAGACGGGGGTCGCGCCCTGAGCCCCGACGATCTGCGCGTGGCCCGCTATCCCGCCTCGCTCGCCCCGGCCGATGCGGTCACCGATCCGGCCGAGATCACGGGGCGCTGGCTGATCGCTGCTGCCGGCAGCGGGTCCCCGATCGGGAACCGCGCCGTCCTGGCTCCACGCGGCATGCAGGCGGGAGTGGGTCGCGTCCTCGTCCCTGTCCGCCTGGCCGATCCGGCTGTCATCGCGCTGCTGCGGGTCGGGGACGTGGTGGACGTCCTGGCCGGCCCGGCCGATGGCGGACCCGCGAGAATTGTGGCCTCGGCGACCCGCGTCATGGCGTTGCCCGGCAGCGAATCCCCCACCGGCCCATTCGGCGGGATGGGCGGCGAGTCAGAAAGACTCGTCATCCTCGAAGCTTCACCCTCAGAAGCCGGCGAACTCGTGCAGGCAGCCGGCCGCGACAGGGTCACCGTGGTCCTGCGTTGATCTGACCGAGTGGTAACCAAAGTGTTGAAACGGGCGGGAACTGACATGAGGTAGTGACCCTCCGCTGCTAATGTGTCCGCGGCTTCGCCTCCGAACCATTTGGTTGGATTCGGGTCTGGACACAACAAAAAGGAGAGATCCGTGTCGGGTTTCAAAGATTTCATCATGAAGGGCAACCTCATCGAGCTCGCCACCGCCTTCATCATGGGCACGGCGTTCGCTGAGGTCGTCAAGACGTTCGCAGCTCTGCTGATGGACCTCATCGGCAAGATCTTCACCATGCCGGACTTCAGCAACACCTCGATCGCCGGCATCAACCTGGGCGCCTTCCTGACTGCGCTGGTGAGCTTCCTGCTCATCTCGATCGTGCTCTACTTCGCCGTCGTCAAGCCCTACGAGGCCTACAAGAAGATGCGTGGCATCGAGGCCGAGGCCGGTGCCACCGAGACCGAGCTGCTGACCGAGATCCGCGACCTGCTGGCCGGCCGCTGATCCCCTCACCCACCCCAGCAACCAACCCCGTCCCAGTGTTGTGACGGGGTTTCCCAATTCCTGGCCGGAACCCTCCCCATCGGTCGGGTAGAGCCCTGGGGGATGCTGTCGCCATGGCGACGCACACCTATGAGCTGGCCCTGACCTGGACCGGCAACCTCGGCACAGGCACCTCCGGCTATCGCGACTATGCCCGCGACGTCCATGCCGCGAGCCCGCCGCGACCCGACCTCGAGCTGTCAGCGGACAAGCCGTTCCGCGGGGACCCGGCACGCTGGAACCCGGAACTGCTGCTCGTGGCCGCCATCAGCGAATGTCACCTGCTGTCCCTGCTGCACATCGCGGTGATGCACGGCGTCACGATCGTTGCCTATAGCGATGCCCCGATCGGGACCATGGAACAGGAGGGGATCGGCGGGCACTTCACCCGAGTGCTGCTCCGGCCTCGCGTCACCGTGACCGACCCGGCCCATATCGAGTTGATGCCCCAACTGCATCACGAGGCCAGCCAGGCGTGCTTCATCGCCTCATCGGTCAACTTCCCCATCAACCACGAGCCCGTGACGCAGGTCGCCGGGCAGTCCTGATCCCATCTCGCGCGAGGCACCTTGCGCGTAGGCCCTCCCCGCGCGAGACACCTTGTGCGTATCCCCGCGCGAGACACCCCCGACAACAGCGAGACGCCTGCTGCAGCAGGTGTCTCGTCGCAGGCGGCGGGGTCTCGCCAACGCCCGCGGGGTCTCACCAGTGTGGAGGCCGGTCGGCAGTCAGTCGGCGCTCATCGGCCGTGAGGGGACGGGCGGCCGCGGGCGGGCGTACCTCTGAACCAGCCCCCACCCGCCGGCGCACATCAACCAGAACGGCCCAGAACTGGGCCGCCCCCAACCCGGCGACCACGTCGGTGGGCACCTGGTGCGGTTGCCGCGCCGCCTCGATCAAGCGCGCTCCGGACCAGCCCGCCTCGGCCAGTTGGGCCAGCAAAACCTCCGGATCAGGACGCTCCACCGGCGGCAGGTCGAGCCATTCCCCGGTCAGCGCGAACCCGAGCGCCGCATGCCACCCGGGCTGCGCGGTCACGAGCCGGCCAGCTCTGCCCCGGGCTCGATCTGGGCAGGGTCGCCGGGATCGGCCAGGTCGACGGCGCCGCGCACGGTTACGTCCGGCCCGAACGTCCAACTCCCCCGGACGACGAGTCGCTGGGCATCGCGCAAGGAGGGTGCGCCATCCGGGAAGCGCTCATCGAAGTCGGCGAGTCGCTTGTAGAACGCGGGGTCGAGATCCACCAGGCAGGCCTGCTCGGCGACCAGCGCGACCGCGCCCGCCTCGTCGACCTCATAGGCGTCCGAACGCAACAGGAGCAGGTCGTTCGTGGTCTTGACCGGCACGAACCGCGACCGGGGCACCCCGATCGCGGTGGCCCCCTCGAACACCTCGATCGCCGCCCCCATGGCGGTCTCGATCTGGATGACCTCGGGCGACGACGGGTCGCCGGGATCGACGGTCTTGGCGTTGCGGATCAGGGGTAGGCCGAGCACACCGTCCCTCTCGACCAGGACGTCGCGCACCTGCACGAGATCCCACCAGAGGCTGTTGGTCGAGAACCACCGATGGCGGTTCTCATCGGTGAAGGCGTCCATGTCCTCCTTCGCCGTCTGGGCGACCTCACGGAGGATGAGCCGGTCGTCACTGCGGCGGAGCGCCAGGTGACCGCCCTTGCGGTCCGCCTTGGTTCGGGCACACACCTCGATCGCGAAGGGCGCCCCGGTCGAGGCGAACCACCCGGCCAGCAGCGGATCAGGGGTGGCACCGAGGTTGTCGGAGTTGGCGACCAGCGCATAGCGGAACCCTCGGTCGATGAGTTCGTCCAGCAGACCCGCCCCCGACAGGGACGGATAGATGTCACCGTGCCCGGGCGGGCACCACTCGAGGTCGGGGTTATCGGGCCATTCCACCGGCGTGAGGTCATCGGCGCGCAGCTTGGGCTCGGAACTCTGCACGAAGTCGAGGGGCAGGCCATCGACCGCGAGGTCCGGATAGGCCGCGAGGGCCTTCAGCGTGTCCTCCCGCGTGCGGAACGAGTTCATGAGCAGCAGCGGCAGGCGTACGCCATGCTGCTCGCGGGCTGCCTTCACCTGCGCGACGATCAGGTCGAGGAACGACCTGCCATCCGCCACGGGCAACAACGACTTTGCCTTGGTGATCCCCATAGACGTGCCGAGCCCGCCATTGAGTCGGATCATCACCGTCTTCGCCAGCGCATCCCGCGCGACCGACTCTTCGACCTGCTGGTCGGCCAACTGGGGCAGATCTGTCACCGGCGTGATCTCGTCCTCGGCGACCCGCCCCGTTGCGCCCTCGGCGAGCGCGCGGTAATAGTGCCGGAACACCTCGATGGTCGCCGGCGGCAGCCCGGCATCAGTCATCTTGTTGACGGCCTGCTGCAGACCCTGTTCGCTCATGCCCGTCTCCTTCCGCACGTCGACCGACAGCCCCCTGACCGCTTCGTTGTGTCGACAATGCCGCCCTGAGGCTACCCGGCCAAGATTTCCTTGCCACGCCCGCATCGGGCTAGTCTTGTCGGGCCCGCAACCGGGCCCCATAGCTCAGGGGATAGAGCACCGCTCTCCTAAAGCGGGTGTCGTTGGTTCGAATCCAACTGGGGCCGCCATTCCCTTCGGTTCCCCAACACACGACCCGCAAGCGCAGCGCAAAGATGATGAGTTTCTTCTCAGAATCCGCCGCCCACAGGGAAAACCATTTTCCCGGTCAGTCCCGTCGAGTAGTGTTCATGTGGAGGAGAGCGCCGATGAATGTCTCCTGGGGGTGGGTAGACAAGGTGCGTGAGCCCGTCTTCGGTGCTCTCCTCCACTGTTCAGAAAGGGCCCGCATCCATTCGGATGCGGGCCCTTCTGTTCGTCATCGGCTCATTCGGCCGGCTTCTCCGCGGGGAGGTCCTTGAGCTGGGTCACCAGCTGCTCCAGCTGCGCGGCGGACAGCATGCCGGGCTGGTTGAAGACCATGTCGCCCTTGTGGAAGGCCATGATGGTCGGGATGCTCTGGATGCTCAGCGCACCAGCGATCTCCTGGTTGGCGTCCGTGTCCAGCTTGGCGAACACGACGTCATCGTGGTTCTCGGAGATCTTGCTGTAGATGGGGGCAAAGCGCTTGCACGGCCCACACCAATCGGCCCAGAAGTCGATGAGGACCAGCTCATTGTTCTGGATGGTGGAAACGAAGTCCTCGCCGGTCAGGTCGACGGTTGCCATAGGGATTGCCTTTCGTTAGTCGTCCCGGCCCAGCCGGGCCGCCTGGAAACAGTTGTTCAACACGAGGAATCGAGTGACTATTCCCCGTCAGTCATCGTCATCGAGCAATGCGGTGATCTCGTCACCGATCGAGCGGATCACGCGCCCCGGCCCGATCGGCTGCCCGGCTACCGCCGACACCAGGACCGACAGGCCGGGCAGTGCTTCATCGGGCGGGCCGACCGCGGGCACGTCACCCGCCAGCAGCGGGTTGGATCCGTCGGCCCAGGGTTGGGTCAACCGATCCCACGTCCGCAGCCACGCCTCCGAGATCTCCTGCACCGAGGGCACCCCGAAGAAGTGACCCACGGGCGCATGATGCCGCAACGACACGATCGGCGACTCCTCATAGAGCAGCGCCAGCCGAACACGCGCATCGAGATCCTTGCGGTCCGCCATCGAACCCGCTGTCGCCCAGCGACACGGATTGGGGCACGTCTCCCCCACGTCGGGGCGCTCGCCGGCACCGACCGTGGCGTGGTTCATCGCGCACACGGCCAGCGCATCCCCGAGCCGGGAATGGAACTTGTCGAGATAGGCCGTATAACCGGCCAGATCACCGTTGCAGGCATTCAGCGCCCGCTTCGCGGTCGCCCGCAGAGCGGAGTTGTGGGGGCATTCGGGGTCGTCGGTGCCCCACCGCTCTCCGACGGCACGTCCCAGCACCAGCGGATCGCCTCCATGACCCAGCGTGGATTCCCACGCGAGCTGACACAGATATTCACCGATGAGGTGGGCCGTCACCACCACCTGCAGGGGTTCGTGTCGCAGGGCCCGGAGTTGAGTGACCTCGAGCATCAGCTCATAGAGCGGCACGAGCGACCGCAGCGCCCCACGCTGGGACCCGCGGGGCTGCAGCGGGAAGCAGGAGGCCTCGAGCCGGTTCGCCCAGGGTGCCGAGAAGCCCTTGGCGATGGTGCCGAAATCCTCGGCGTCGAGGTCGAGCACGCGTTTGGCCGCCGTGGCCAGGGCGTACGCCCGCTTCAGCTTGGCCGCGTCCTGCCCTTTCGGGGTGACTCCGTGAAGCAGGGCGGCCAACGCGTCATACCAATGCCCGTCGAGCAATGCCCGCACCGACGGGTCAAGCACGCTGCACCATCTCCGCATACACCTGATCGGCGGCTTCGGCGTCGAGGGTGATGCTGCCCCCGGGTGCCTCGACAACGACGCCCTGCGGCGTACGCTCCGCATCGACTTCCGCACCCGGAAGGATCCCGGCCGCATGCAGCCGCGCCATCAACTCGGTGCCGGCCTGGAGACTCTCACCGATCCGCCGGATCCGCAGCCGCATGCCCCCGGACGACCCGAGCAATCGTGGCAGCGGCTGGGAGTCGTGGGGTTCGCGCGGCTTGGCCCGATGGGCGTCCCGGCCGGGGATCGGATTGCCATAGGGCGACTCCAGCGGATCGCCCAGCAGTTGGACGAGCCGCTGCTCGACATCGTCGGAGATGACGTGTTCCCACCGGCAGGCCTCGTCGTGCACGTTCTGCCAGTCGACGCCGATGACATCGGTCAGCAGGCGTTCGGCCAAACGGTGCTTCCGCATGACCTTGACCGCACGCTCCCGACCGGAGGCGCTGAGTTCGATATGGCGCTCATCGGTGACGGCGAGCAACCCGTCGCGCTCCATGCGGGCGACGGTCTGTGACACGGTCGGACCGCTCTGACGCAGCCGCTCGGCGATCCGGGCCCGCAGCGGCGTGATGCCCTCTTCCTCAAGCTCATAGATCGTGCGGAGATACATCTCCGTCGTATCGATCAGGTCGCTCACTTCGCCTCCAGTCCCTGTCGCAGCAGGGCCCACCTTAGGCCATCCTTGCCGAGGACAGCCGGAGTCCGTTGCGGACGTCTCAGCGGTCCCCCCGAGTCGTCGATTCAGTCGTCCTCGTGAACGACGGCCCGCGACAGGTTGCGCGGCTCGTCGGGCGACAGCCCGAGCTTCATGGCCCGGCCGACGGCGAGGCGTTGGGTGAGGATCAACCCGGCCATCGGGTCGCGGTCACATTCGACGAGAGTCGCTCCGGTGCCGCGGATGCGTTCGGCGAGGCCATAGGGCGTCGGGCACATCATCCAGACCACGCGGCCCGGCTCGGCAACCGCGATCGGCCCGTGGCGATATTCCATCGCCGGATAGGACTCGGCCCACGAGTGGGTGCACTGGCGGAACTTCAGCGCTGCCTCGTGCGCCAGGCCCACGGTCCAGGCCCGGCCCAGGAACGTGACCTGCTCGATGCCGGCCTGCTCATCGGTGAGCCGCACCTGCAGCGCCTCGCGGGCCTCGTCGACCGTCCGCGCCAGATCATGGCCGACCCAGGCCCGGACGAGGGCCAGGGCGGTGGTTGCGAAGCGGGTCTGGACGACCGACGCCTCGTCGGCGAAGGACAGATCGATGATCTCGTCGGCGAGCTCGGTCGACGGCGACGTCGCCACGTCGGCGTCACCGACGAAAGCGAGGGTGGGAACCACACCGCGCACCTCCCGCAGCAGCCGGTTGATGTCGGTGGTCAGACCCGAACGGGTCAGCACGACGACGCGGTCATAGCGCCGGTTGCGGGGCAACTCGGAGGCGACGAAGGCATCGGACTCTCCCAGACCCGCGCCCTCGCGCAGGCCCGCCATCGCCTGGGCCATGAACCAGGCCGTCCCCGTGCCGACGAAGGCGACCCGTTCGCCATCAGCGGGCAGCAGCCCACGCACATCGGCCAGCAACTCGCCTGCCTGTTGCCAGCAGTCGGGCTGGGAATGGATCTCGTCGTCGGTGAGGAAAGGCATCTGATCCTCCGCTGTCGGGGGCCTCGGGCCTCCAACCTAGCCCGCCACTCGGTCCCTCATGGAGACAACCTGGTGCGTTCCCAGCCCGAGCCGACCCGGCGATAGCTCAACCGGTCGTGCATCCGGGACGGTCGGCCCTGCCAGAATTCGATCATTTCGGGGGTCAGGCGATAGCCGCCCCAATGCGGCGGACACGGGACGTCCACGCCGGCGTACTCGGTCTCCTTCGCCGCGTACGCCGCCGCGAGCGCATCCGCCGACTCGACGGGGCGGGACTGGCTCGATGACCAGGCACCGATCTGGGATCCGCGCGGGCGGACCGCGAAATAGGCCTCGGAGGCAGCCCGATCGACCTTCTCGGTCGTGCCGGTGATGCGCACCTGGCGAAACAGGGCGGGCCACCAGAAAGTGGCGGCGGCAGCCGGATTCGCTGCCAATTCTTCACCCTTGTCGGAGCCGTAGTTCGTGTAGAACGTGAATCCTTGGGGTTCCACGTCCTTGAGCAGCACCACGCGTGCGGCAGGCCGGGGTCCCGTCGGCGTACTCACCACGGTGGCCAACGTCATGGCCGTCGGCTCCTGCACTTCACCGGCCGCCCCCGCGGCCAGCGCCGCCGTCAACCAATCGTCGAAGAGGACCATCGGATCGTCGGGGGATTCGGATTCCAGCAGCTCATAACGGTCATAGTCGACGCGGGCTGCCGCCAGCTCGTCTCGGTTCATGCCTGCCACTCTGCCTCGCGTGAAAGGATGACGCCATGGCCGTTGAGATTCCCCCGTTCCTGCTGCCCCGAGACGGTCGGTTCGGTTGTGGTCCGGCCAAAGTCCGCCCTACGGCCCTGGACAGTCTTGTCGACTCCGCTCCCCTGTTGTTGGGCACCTCCCACCGCCAGGCGCCGGTGAAGGACCTCGTCCATCGCGTGCGCTCCGGGCTGTCGACGCTCTATGGGGCTCCTGACGGCTATGAGGTCGTCCTCGGCAACGGTGGGTCGACCCTTTTCTGGGATCTCGCGACCTTCTCCCTGATCGAGCAGCGGTCGGCCCATGGGGTTTTCGGCGAGTTCTCCGGCAAGTTCGCGAAGGCGACGGCCGCCGCGCCCCACCTGGCCGACCCCGCGGTGTTCGCGACCGATCCCGGATCGGTCCGGCTGCCGGAGGAGACGGACGGCGTCGATGTCTATGCCTGGGCCCACAACGAGACGTCCACCGGCGCGCTGGCTCCCGTGCGCCGGATCGGTGGCGACGACGCCCTCGTGGTCATCGACGGGACATCGGCCGCCGGTGGGGTCGAGGTCGACCTGGCCGAGACGGATGTCTATTATTTCGCGCCCCAGAAGGGGTTTGCCTCCGACGGCGGCCTGTGGTTCGCGTTCCTGTCGCCGCGGGCGATCGAGCGCATGGAGCGCATCGCAGCCTCCGGCCGCTGGATCCCCGAGATCCTGAGCCTCAAGGTGGCCTATGACAACTCGCTCAAGGACCAGACGCTCAACACCCCGGCACTCGTGACGCTGTTCCTGATGGCCGAGCAGCTCAGCTGGGTCCTCGAGAACGGCGGGCTGGAGTTTGCCGCCCGTCGCAGCCGGGCCTCGTCCGTGCGGATCTATCGGTGGGCGCTGGCCCACGAGCTCGCGAAACCCTTCGTCTCCGACCCCGACCTGCGCTCGACCGTGGTCGCCACGATCGACTTCGGTGAGCGCGTGGACGCGCCGGCGCTGGCCGCTCATCTGCGGGCCAACGGCATCGTCGATGTCGAGCCCTATCGCAAACTCGGCCGCAACCAGCTGCGCATCGGCATGTTCCCGGCCATCGACCCCGATGACGTCGCCGCGCTCACCCACTGCATCGACTGGCTCCTGCCGAAGGTCACCAACGACTAGAGTCTGTTACGAAAGTGGTCTGCGCCGATTCACTTGGGTTCCCCCGGGCCTTCGATCGTGGATCGGTGAAATCCCTCGTCCCTTGTTGCTCCTGGGTCGGCTCCCGTGGCGCCTTCCGCTCCCGTAACTCCGTTTCAGCTCCCGTAGCTCTCTTCAGCTCCCACTTGCGTCTTGGGCTTGCGCCCCACCGCGTACAGCTTGTCCTCACGTCTAGAGCGCCCCGTGCACCGGGGGCGGAGTCGGCGAGCGCGAGCTGAATCGAATTCAGGCCCGAGGAACCGCACGCCCAAGCGGCTGAGGGGCGCTGACTGCCCGGAACGCACGCTGAATGACGGGTCTTCTTCCGCGATTGCACGTTTGCGGTGGTTTCGGCAGGGCTGGTACGCCCGCCCAGCGGGAGGGCAAGCTGATTGCGGCCCGCCGGGTCGTCGACCCCCAGCGCAGCGAGGTGGCTGGGCTAGGGACCCGAGTGACGCGGTGCACGCACGTTCACAACCGAACAGCCGTTGTCGGGCTCTAGTCGGATCTGCCCTTGTCACGGAACTGGCGGGCCGATTCGTCCCAGTCGAATGCCGCATCGTCGGCCGGTTGCGGCCTCGGTTGCGTCGAGTCCTCGGGCGTGCTGGAGGCGGAGTCGCTCGAGGGTGGTTCCGCAGCCCACTGCCACGGGGCGCGCACGTTGCCATCCGAGTCCCGGAGGACGGTGCGGATGCCTTCCTCGCGCGGAGGCTCGTCCGGCTCGTCCAACTCGTCCAGCGCGTCTGGCCCGTCCTGCTCGTCCTCGCCGGGCTCCGTCGAGGAGTCCGCTCCCGGCGTCCGCGCCGGCTCATCCCAGCCCCGACGCGCCGACGGAGTGGGCGGAACTGTCACATTCCGGCCGCGCAGGAAGACGACCGCCCCGGCGGCGATCGATAGCAGGACGGCCATTCCGATGGCGATGAACGTGCCTGTGCGGTTGATGCCGGCACCGACTCCGAGCGCCGGCTCAGGAGTCGGTTCAGGGGTCGGGTCCGGACTCGGGGGCGGCGTGTCCGCAGCATCGGGAACGACGGCCAATTCCTCCGGGATCGGCACCCGTAACACGGCTGACTGCTGACCCTCGGACCCCACGAGCAGGGCATTGCCCGACAGGCTCACCGTGAGTGATTCGCCCTGCAGCTGGAACGGCAGGGTCGCCCTGGCAACGGGTGAATAGAGGTCACGGTCGAGAATCTCGACGGCGACATAGGTCCGGACGACGAAGCGCCCGTCGGGCAGCACGGTCCCATCGGTGACGAACGCCTTGGCATCGGCAACCCGCTCGAGCCGATTGGGCCCGGAGGTGGTCAGCTGGCGTGGGGCGAGATAGATCCCACCCTTGGCTTCCTTGGAGACGATCCGGATGCGACCGGCATCGTCCACGAGGATGGCCTCCGCGTCCCGCGGCCCGTCGGGATAGACGAACTCATAGGCGGTGAAGTTTTCCCCGACGTCCTGACCCGGCCTCGGCGACGGGATCCTATAGATCGTGACGCTCTCCCGGCTTCGGGCGTTGTCACCGATGTCGGCGACATAGAGACTGCCGTTGGCGTACGCCACCGCCTCGACGTCCTGCGGCGTGGCCGAGAACTCGACCGTGCCGCGGGTCCGGCCCTCGGGACCGATGGCATAAACAATGCCGTGGTCACCCGAGTCGTTGACGGTCCAGAACACGTTGTTGTCCGTATCCGCCGCCAACCCCGACGACTCCGTGATGCGCGGGTCACCGATGGTGAACGCCACTCCGGAAGTTACTGGCTCAGCGTGTGCGGGACCACCGGTCAGGGCGGCGTACGCCAGCAGCGGCGCTGCGGCCAGCACGCCCAGTCGGGAGCGGACGCTCCGGCGTCGCTGCCGAGCAGACCGGGGGCCGGCGGGGAATCCTGTCATGTCTGTCTTTCCGCGAGGAATGCCTGCAGCCTAGCGAGGCCGACGATGCATCAGGAATTCAAGACGAGGCATCAGGAATTCAACAGGGCCGCAACGACCACGATGACCACCAATGCCACAAGCACACCGGAGACGATCAGGCGACGGATTCGAGGATTCACCGGGCCAGCCTATGGTCTTCGGCGGAGCGGCTCGTTAGCGTGGGATGCATGGCAGCGAGCACGCCGGAGCCCGCTCCCCCGCTTCTGCGGCTCCATGCGATCAGCATCAACGAGGTGCGCGACCTCATCGGTGCCGATCCTGCGACGCGGGCCTGGGCCGAGGCCGAGGCCGCCGTCCTGCTGCCGCCGCCCGCCCCCGGGCGGGGGTTCCTGTCCCGGCTCTTCGCCCGCCGCGGTACGCCCCAGCCGCCCGGCTCCGGGGCCACAGCGGGCGACGGACCGAATCCGGACGACCTCGACACCTTGTTGTCCGGGCGCCACGCGGCACCGGAACGGGCGGGCGTGGGCTGGCAGCTCCTCGAACACCTGGTGACCCGACGCGCGTGGGGCACGCTCGGCCTGTCCCTGGATGCGCGGGCCATCGCCGACTTCGACTTCGCGCTGTCCCTGGGCGGCGTACCCACGGACGCCGCCCTCGGCCGCATCCTCCGCTCCCCCGCCCGGCTGCCCCTCACCCCGACACCGGACGTCACAGTGGGCTATCTGCCGTTCACTGCCGTTCGGCAGCACGGGGACCTGATCGCTGCCGCCACTATCGACGATCCGGGCCACGCACAGATCGCGCGTACGCTCGCGGAATTCCTGGCCCGGCTCCCGGACTGGGCCACCGAGGCCGAGCGCAACGGCCGCGCAGCACCCGATGTGATCGCGTTCCACTGGGCGCGGCTGGGCTAGTCTCGGACCGTGCCAGCACCTCATCTCGTCACCGTCGGCCGGACCGTCACCACCCGGGGGTGGTCTCGTCTGCGGGCCGCAGTGCAGTGGGGAGTCCTGGCTCTGGTCGCCGGCCTGTTCATGCTCTGGTCGGTGAACATCGGCCACGGCATCTATGCCCTGGTCGCCCTCGCCGTGGCAGCAGTGGGGTTGACCTTCTTCGGTGGCCCCGCCCCCCTGGCCCGCACCATCACGATGTCGACCGAGGGCCTGCACATCACGCGATTCCATCGCATCGGCACGCGCGTGTCGTGGCAGGAACTCACCGGTCTCGAACCCCGCACCGACACCGACTCCAGGGGTCGCGTCCGATCGTCGCTGGTCCTCGTCCCCGCCGACCCGGAGGTCTTCTTCCACCGCCACCGCGAGCTGCGCGCCGTGCGTCAGGGCGACTGGGCCGTGATCCCGGCCGGCCGGGGCACCGGGACCGCCACAGAACTCGCGGCGGCCCTGGCCGAACGCCCCTGATCGGCGCCTGACCGGGTGAGCGTCCGGGTCAGGCGGGCTTGACCACCAGCACGAGATCGCCGCCCTCGACGGACTGGACCCCGCGCAGTGCCACGCGCTCGACCGTGCCGGTCACGGACGTGGTGATGGACGCCTCCATCTTCATCGCCTCGATGGTCGCGACCGTGTCGCCGGCCCTGACGGTGTCGCCCGGCTGGACGGTGACGGAAACCGCACCCGCGAACGGCGCCGCGACGTGACCCGGCTGCGACGTGTCGGCCCGCTCGGCGGCCACACTCTCGACCTTGATCGACCGATCCCGCACCCGCACCGGCCGGAGCTGGCCATTGAGCGTGGTCATGACGGTCCGCATGCCCTTGTTGTCCGCATCGCCGATCGACTGCAGCGCGACGAGCAGCGTCACGCCCTGGCCCAGGCGCACGGCGTGCTCGGTGTCCGACTCGAGGCCATAGAGATATTCGAGCGTCGGCACGCTCGACAGGTCGCCATAGGTGGCCCGGTTGGCAGTGAAGTCCTTGGTCGGCCCGGGGAACAGGAGCTTGTTGAGGGTCTCCTGACGTTCCCGGCCCGCCTCGGCGAGCTTCGGCAGGTCCTCGGCCGGCACCTCGACCTCGCGCGCCGGCGACTTGCGGCCACCGAGCGCCTTGGTGCGGAACGGCTCGGGCCAGCCACCGGCCGGGTCGGCGTTCACCGCGACGAGATGCAGGGCGAGATCGCCGACGACCTTGGAGCTCGGGGTCACCTTCGTCGGGCGGCCCAGGATCTTGTCGGCTGCGGCGTACATCCGCTCGATCTCCTCGAACCGCTCCCCCAGCCCGAGCGCGATCGCCTGGACGCGCAGGTTGGAGAGCTGCCCACCGGGGATCTCGTGGTCATACACGCGACCGGTCGGCGACTGCAGTCCGGCCTCGAAGGGCTTGTACGCCGAGCGCACGGTCTCCCAGTAGGGCTCCAGGTCCATGACGGCGCGAAGGTCGTTGCCGGCGTACGCCTGGTTGCCGGGGGCGGTGAGTTTGGTCTCCCGCTCCTGGTGTTCGAGCGCGGCGACGAGCGCGGACGCCGGGACCTGGCTGGTGTTGCCACCCATGGACGCCGACGCGACATCGACCGCGTCGACCCCCGCCTCGATGGCCGCAATGAGCGTGGCGAGCTGGCCGCCGGCGGTGTCATGGGTGTGCAGATGAACCGGCAGGTCGAACCGCTCGCGGAGGGCGGTGATGAGGCGCTTGGCGGCGTACGGGCGCAGGAGCCCGGCCATGTCCTTCACACACAGGACGTGCGCCCCGGCGTCGACGATCTTCTCGGCAAGGCGCAGGTAGTAATCGAGCGTGTAGATCTTCTCGCCCGGGTTGTTGAGGTCGGAGGTGTAGACGAGCGCGACCTCGGCCACGGACCGGTTGGTCTCGCGGACGGCTTCGATCGCCGGGCGCATCTGCTCGACATCGTTGAGGGCATCGAACACGCGGAAGATGTCGATGCCGACGCGATCGGCTTCGGCAACGAAGGCCCGGGTGACCTCGGTCGGATAGGGCGTGTAGCCGACGGTGTTGCGCCCACGCAGCAGCATCTGGAGCGAGTGGCCGGGCATGGTCTCGCGCAGTGCGCCGAGCCGCTCCCAGGGATCCTCGGCGAGGAAGCGCAGTGCGACGTCATAGGTCGCCCCGCCCCAGCACTCGACCGAGAACAGCCCCGGGAGCATGCGCGCCATGACCGGCGCCGCTTCGAGGAGGTCCTTGGTGCGGACGCGGGTCGCGAGCAGCGACTGGTGCGCATCGCGGAACGTGGTGTCGGTGACCTCGACATGCCTGGCGGCGCGCAACTCGGCGGCGAACTGCTCCGGGCCGAGGGCTTCCAGCCGCTGCCGGGAACCGTCGAGCACCGGCACGGACAGGTCGACCGTCGGGAGCTTCTCGACCGGGTTGGTATGGATCGGCCGGACCCCGTGGGGCTTGTTCACCGTCACGTCCGCGAGCCAGTTGAGGACGCGGGTGCCGCGGTCACCGGGGGTACGCATCGTCAGCAGCTCCGGCCGCTCGTCGATGAACGACGTCGACAGGTCTCCGGCGATGAACGCCGGGTCGGCGAGCACCGCCTGCAGGAACGGCACATTGGTCGCGACACCGCGCACGCGGAACTCGACCAGCGCCCGACGGGCGCGAGCCACGGCGAGGGCGAAATCGCGACCGCGCGTGGTGAGCTTCACCAACAGCGAGTCGAAGTGGGGGTTGATCTCGACGCCGGTGGCGACGGTGCCGCCGTCCAGGCGTACGCCGGCACCGCCGGCCGAGCGATAACCGGAGATGATGCCCGTATCGGGGCGGAAGCCGTTGGTCGGATCCTCCGTGGTGATGCGGCACTGGAGGGCGGCGCCGCGGATCTCCAGCTCGTCCTGCGACAGGCCGAGATCGGCGAGCGACTCGCCCGACGCGATGCGCATCTGGGCCTGCACGAGGTCGACGTCGGTGATCTCCTCGGTGACGGTGTGCTCGACCTGGATGCGCGGGTTCATCTCGATGAACACGTGCTGGCCGGCGCGCTCACCCTCGGTCTCGAGGAGGAACTCGACCGTGCCGGCGCACGAATAGTTGATCGACTCGGCGAACTTCACCGCATCGGCGCACAGCTGCGCGCGGAGTGCTTCGGAGATGTTCGGGGCGGGCGCGATCTCGACAACCTTCTGGTGGCGCCGCTGGATCGAGCAGTCCCCGCTCGAACAGGTGCATGACGTTGCCCTGGGTGTCAGCCAGGATCTGCACCTCGATGTGGCGGGGGCGCATCACGGCCTGCTCGATGAACATCGTCGGATCGCCGAAAGCGCCCTCCGCCTCGCGCATCGCCGCGCCGAGCGCCTCGGGCAGCTTGTCGGCCGAGTCGACGCGGCGCATGCCGCGACCACCGCCACCGGCGACAGCCTTCACGAAGACCGGGAAGCCGATCTCGTTGGCACCGGCGATGAGGGCGTCGACGTCGCGGCTGGGCGGGGTGGATTTCAGAGTGGGTACGCCGGCCGCGCGGGCCGAGGCCAGCGCCGAGACCTTGTTGCCGGCCATCTCGAGCACCTTCGCGGGCGGGCCGATGAATGTCAGTCCGTTCTGCGCACATGCCTCGGCGAGGTCGGGGTTCTCCGACAGGAAGCCATATCCGGGATAGACGGCGTCGGCGCCGGACTCCTTGGCGACGCGGATGATCTCGTCGATGTCGAGATAGGCGCGGACCGGGTGGCCTTCCTCGCCGATCTGGTAAGCCTCGTCCGCCTTGATGCGGTGTTCGGCATTGCGATCCTCGCGCGGGAACACCGCAACGGTTCGGGCCCCCAACTCGGTGGCGGCGCGGAAGGCACGGACGGCGATCTCGCCACGGTTGGCGACCAGAACTTTGGAGAACATGGCGGGCACTTTAGCGATGCACGCTCGGAGGCCGCGCACGTGTTCCACCCGGAAGCCGGCAGGGACTGATCAGGCGTCCATGTGCAGGCGGCCGACCTCGGCCAACGCCACCAGCATCGCCTCGGCCCATTGGGCCCGGGCAGTGGCGACCGCTGCCTGCCCCGCGAACACCGTCGCCTTGAGCCGCGTGATGGCTTCGTGTTCGGTTGTGGGGCGCACCTGGAGCCGTTCCCGGATCAACGGAGTTTCTCCGGCTGCGAGCTGGTCGGAGTGCTGCCGGGCCTGGTCGGCGGCTGCCCGCTGGCGGTCGGCGTACTCGCGCAGGACCTGCGCAGCCGACGTGCCCGGCACCATGTCGAGGAACACCGCCTGCAGCGCGAAGGCATCGTTGTCGCGGCCGGGCGGGTGGATGCCGGAGACCCAGCCGAGCAGATCCTCACGGCCGGCATCGGTCAGGGTGTAGGTCGTGCGGCGCTGCTCACCCCGCGCGTCGTCGACCCCGACGACGAGCCCCTGCTCGACCAGGCGGCCGAGCAGGGGATAGATCTGGCTGTGGTTGGCCGCCCAGAGCCAGCCGGTGGAGCCGTCGAGGAACTGGCTCAGCTCATAGCCAGTCATGGAGCGGGCATCGAGAACGCCGAGAACGGCGTACTTGAGGCTCATCGTCCTCCTGTCAAAGGGGGGTGGGTCAGAGCGCGCGTTCGGACCACTTCGGCCCTGCGCCGGCGAGGCCACCCTTCCACATGTCGATGAAGTCGGGTTGGGACACATCGAAGTGCCGCGGCACCCAGCCGGAGTCCTCCGGGATGCGGCGGACGCCGAACGAATATTCCCACGTCACGTCTTCGGGTCCGTGGAAATAGAGGAAGACCGCGGTCGACTGGGGGTGACGGCCGGGACCCATCACGATCTCGACGCCGTGATATTGCAGGAAGTGATAGTTGCGCATGATGTCGTCGATCGACTCGACCTGGAAGTTGACGTGACCCAGGCCGGTGTTGTCGTCGAACACCGCCAGCTTGTGGTGCACCGGATCGAAGCGCATGAGGCAGGCCTTGGTGCCGATCCAGTCGGAGACCTGGATGTTGAAGTGGCCACACCAGAACTTCTGGGCCTCGACGACATCGGGTGCCTCGAGCCCGAGGTGGCCGAACTCGAGGATGCCGGCGGGACGAGCGAAGCGAACGGGCCGGGACTCATAGTGGGTCTGGCCCGAGACCAGCTCGACGACGTTGTCGCCGGTGTCCCGGAAGGAGATGAACTCCTTCACGTGCCGCTCGGCACACTCCTCGACCGTGCCCTGATGGACCTCGATCCCCTGGCCTGTCAGATAGTCGGCCGCCGCGGGAAGGTCGCCGTCCGCCACGGTGAACGCGCTGGACAGGCTGCGCGGCTCGCCCTTCACGAACTGGACGCAGTGACGGCGGTTGTCGGCGCGGAAGGATGCCGTGTCCGCGGTCTTCTCGACCAGTTCGAGGCCGACGATGCGCTGGGCGAACTCGGTCTGGGTGTCGAGGTCCTGGGTGCCGATGCGGACGTACGCCAGGTCGGTGAGGGTGATCATGGTGCTCCTTTGCGCGGGATCGGGGTCAGTCGGCGTGCTGCGTGGCGAGGTGGGTCCAGATGCGGCCCAGCAGTTCGTCGGCGACGCCGCGCCAGGCTGCCTGGTCGGCCTCGGACAGGGGGATGCGCGTGCCTGCGGCAGCCGCTGCGGAGTTCATGCGGGCCGACATCTCCAGCACCCACATGAGTGCCGTCGCCCGGCCGATATCGGGGCCGACCGTCACCGCGCCGTTGCCGCACATGATGAGCGCGGTGCCGTGACCGAGAGCCGCAGCGAGACGCTCCCCGCGCTCGCGGTCGCGGACCAGCTGGGCTTCGGGGAAGACGGGTACGCCCGCACCGCAGAACGCGCCCTGGCCATGCAGAGGAACGATGGGCTGATCGGTGGAGCCGAGGGCGGTCGCGACCTCGGGCTGGGCCCGACAGATGGCCCCCACATCGGGGCGCGCGCGATAGATCTCTAGATGGAGCCAGGCCTCGAGCGGGATCCCCGGCGGGAGCTCCGTCGCATCGAGGGCGAGTTCCCGGCACGCTCCCGGGTCGAGGTCACCGAGCGGGGTCGGCGGGGTGATGACCAAACGATCGCCGTCGCGCACAGAGACATGGCCGAACGCCGTCAGGAGGTTTTCACCGAAGAGGACCTGACCGGCCCTGCGCAACTCTGCGGGGTAGCTCACGCGAGCGAGCTAACCATGACACCAAAAACATGTCAATCTTGACATAAGCATGGCCGGAGCCATGCCTGCCTCAGCGATAGGTGGTCGGCGGCATCGGAGCGATCGGCATGAGCAGGCGTCGATTGTGTTCATTCGCGGCCATCACGGCCCAGACGACACCGGCCGGAATGGTCAGGAACAGGATGAGACCGGCCGTGAACCAGATCAGCACGAGGTTGATCAGGAACATGGTCAACGCGCCGACCCAGGTCGAATAGAGCATGCCGAGCGGGCCGAAGAAGAACGAGAGCAGCCCCGCCACGGCCGCCGACTTCTGCGGCACCATCGCGACCACCGGAGCCACCGGCACGACCTGGCCCGGATAACCCTGACCCGGATAGCCCTGGCCGGAATAAGCCTGACCCGGATAACCCTGACCCGGATAACCCTGGCCGGAATAAGCCTGGCCCGGGTAGCCCTGAGACTGAATAACCGCTCTCGGGGTATCCGGACTGGACGGGATAATTCGCGCCGTAGGGCTGCCCATAGCCTCCGGTCGACTGCGTGGGATAGGGCTGGAAGGGCTGCCCCTGATCCCCGCCTCCCCCATAGGGCCGATGGCCCTGCTGATTCCATGGTTCAGTCATGCATCCCCCCGAACATTCTCCCGACCTTCGCCGGGCCTGCTGAGCCTCCATCATCCGCCATGGCACCCCGCCGGGCGAAACTTCGTTCAACCAGCGATCCAGCAGCTCATCGGTTGGGCAGGAGTTCTATCGCCCTGACAGCCTCATTGAGCCCCTGCCATCGGGCCTCGGCGACCCGGTAGGCCACGAGCGCGTCCTCGGACGTCCAATGGTCGCGCGTGCGCGCCTGCTCCCACACATCACTCAGTCGGTTGGCCACCAAACGGGCCTCGTCACGCAGGGCAATCACGACGGCGAGCCCCCTGGAATCCACATTTTGCACGGTCATACCGTGATTATAAATCGCGATGGCTGGCGCCGACCAGAGCAGGTCTTGATGAATCTCGGGATCGGCCGATCAACCGATCACCCGACCAGTTGACCGATCAGACCCTGGACGAAATAGATGACGAAGAGAGCGGCCACGACATACATGAGCGGATGGACCTTCGCCGCCTTGCCGCGGGCGATCTTCAGCACGACATAGGTGATGAAGCCTGCGCCGATCCCGACGGTGATGGAGAACGCGAACGGCATGAGAGCGATGGTCAGGAAGGCGGGCAGCCCATCCTCGATCTCATCCCAGTCGACGGCCGTGACCTGGCTCATCATCAGGAACCCGACGAAAACCAGGACCGGTGTCGCGGCCTCGGAGGGCACGACGTTGACGAGGGGCGCGAGGAAGACGGCCGCCAGGAATGCGAGGCCTGTCACCACCGAGGCGAGACCGGTCCGGGCACCCTCGCCGACACCGGCAGCGGACTCGACGAAGGACGTGTTGGACGACGTCGAACCCAGACCACCGGCGATCGCCGCGGCCGAGTCGACGAGCAGGATCGGGGTGAGGTGTTGCGGGTTGCCGTTGTCGTCCAGCAACTTGCCCTCCGCGCCCACGGCCACAACCGTCCCCATCGTGTCGAAGAAGTCGGCGAGCAGCAGAGAGAAGATGAGCAGGACGATCATCAGGATCGCACCGAAGCCCGCACCGTTGGCCGTGAAGCCTCCGATCGGGTCGACCCGCCCGAGCAGCGAGAGATCGGGCAGCGCAATGATGTTGTCGATCTCGGGGACGTTGAGCTTCCAGCCCGTGGGGTTGACGACCGCGCCGGTCGCATCGGTCATCGACCCGAGCTTGAGCACCGCCTCGACGATGATCGCCAAAAGGGTCGAGCCGCCGATCGCTATGAGCAGTGCCCCCGGCACGCGGCGGGCGTACAGAATCGCGGCGATCGCCAGGCCGATCACGAAGATGGCCATCGGCCAGCCGAGCAGCGAACCGCTGATGCCGAACTCCACCGGCGGACCGCCGGCCGGCTTGCGGACGATGCCGGCATCGAGCAGGCCCACGAACGCGATGAACAGGCCGATGCCCACGGCGATGCCGGCGCGCAGGGAACGGGGCACGGCCCGGAAGACCGCTGTGCGGAAGCCGGTGAGGACGAGGATGGTGATGAGTACGCCTTCCCAGACCACCAAGCCCATCGCCTGGGGCCAGGTCATCATCGGCGCGATGACATAGGCGAGCAGAGCATTCAGCCCGAGGCCCGCGGCGAGACCGAGCGGAAATCGGCCGAGGACGCCCATGAGGATCGTCATGATGCCTGCGATCAGCGCGGTCGCCGCTGCGACCATCGCGATCGTGGGGCCGACGTTCTCGGGCGTGGCCGGCAGGCCGGAGATGAGATGACCCGTCTTGTCGGGGACCGTGCCGATGATCAGAGGGTTGAGCGCAATGATGTACGCCATCGTGAAGAACGTGACCAGCCCGCCGCGCACTTCGCGGGAGACGTTCGAGCCACGAGCAGAGATGTGGAACCACCGGTCCACGGCGCTGCCGCCCACCGGGCGCGCAGGGGTGTCAAGTGCCATGGCGGAAACTTATTGGCCCTGAGCGACGCCCTCCCGCGCGGGCCGATCCCCGGACCGCTGTCGCCCGCTTTGCCGGCGAGACACCTCCAAGTTCATCGAGACGTCTGCTCCAGCAGGGGTCTCGCGACACTCCAAGGGGTCTCGCGCTGGGAGCGTCTCGAGTGTCGGCCCAGAACCCCCGCCGGGACCGCCCCGTCGGGAGGCGACACTCAGGAGGTGACTCCTGCTTCCGCACGGGACGCAATTACATAGCGCCACCAACCCAGATGAAACGCAGCGCGGCGCCAGCCGACCGCAGTGGAGTCGAAGCGAGGGAGCACAGAGCGACCGTTCGCTCGGCGAAGCCGCGCAATTCAACTCAGTCGAACAGGCTTTCTTCCACGTTGATGGTGTCCCAGATGGGCGTAGGCAGTTCGGCCGTGCGCTCGGGAGCGACGACATCGGAGTGTCCGCCACAGCCGTGATCAATGGAGACGACGTGGGCGTCGGAGGGCGAATATTGATTGGCACACGCCCCGAAGAGAACGCCCATGCTGCCGGTGAGACGCAGGAAATAACCACAGGTCGAGCACTGCCCGGGGGCCTGGCGGGTCATGTCGTTGTCGGGGCCGCCGTCGGAGTCGAGCCAGCGCTCGGCGGCTTCGTCGCGGCCGAAGGCGGACAGCACGCGTTCGCGGCCGAGGCCCAACTCGGCGACGACGGCGCGCATGGCGGAGGCTTCGGCGGGCTCGAGGTCTGCGGCGTACTCCCCCGCCGTATAGCCCGGCTCCAGCCGCGGGTCATCATCGGCGGTGGGCATGAGGATGCCGGGGGCGACATCGCCGGGTTCGATGCGGTCGGCCCACGGCACCCAGTCGGGCGCAAGGAGCGAATCGTCGCCGGGGATGAGCACGACTTCGTCGACCGTGACCTTTTTGGCCCGGGAGGCCCGGACGACGGTGACGGCCCAGCGCCACCCGCGATAGCCGGGGTGGGTGGACGCGAAATAGTGCGTGACCACCCGATCCCCCTCGGCGATCACGCCGAGGTGATCGCCGACGGTCTGGGTGACCGAGGCAGCGTCGAGGGCGGCCTCGCGCGCGAGGTCTACGGCTTCGGCGCAGGCCGGGTCGAGCTTGGGCGGGCGCGGCCGACGAATCTTCTGCTCGGTCATTTCAGTCATTCTGCGGATCCACCCGTCACAGGTCCAGTTCGTCTGCCACTGCGCGCAACAGTTCGGCGATCTTGTGGGCATGCTTCGGATCGGGATGACGGCCGCGGCGATAGCCGGCACCGATCCCGTCGAGCAGCTTGATGAGGTCCTCGGTGAGGACAGCGAGCTGTTCGGGCTTCTTGCGAGCCGCCTTCGACAGCGAGGGCGGTGTGTCGAGGATGGTCACCGACAGCGCCTGCTCACCCTTGCGGCCGTCGATCACCCCGAACTCGACCTTCTGGCCCGGCTTCAGCGTGGTCACGCCGGCCGGCAGCGCGTTGGCGCGCACATAGACATCGCCCCCGCCCTCCTTGACCAGGAAACCGAAACCTTTTTCCGCGTCATAGAAGCGGACCTTGCCAACAGGCACGACGACCTCACTCTTTTCTCAGAGTTTCCAGCGAACAAGAAACCCCGCGACCAATGCCCCGGGGCCCGCGCCCATCTTAGCGGGGCAACCCACGGGTCGCGTCTAGGATTGCTCCATGGCTACGTGGGAGGACGGCCCCGAATATGCACCGGTCGCGCGACCGGGGACTTTTGTCTCCCCCGAGGCCCCCGCATTGTCCATAGCGCCACCCCGGGCGGCCCCCTCGGGCCGGGCTCCCGCGGAGCGGCCACGGTTCGAGAGCGCCGAGGAACTGCGTGAGCTCGCCACCTATGGCCCCCCGCCCGGGCCCGAGCGGGATCCGCAGGAGCCCTATGACGTCGTGCGCAACACCATGACCGAGATCGACTCGGCGTGGAGCATGGTGCACCACTATCACGTGCAGGGCGACGACCCGGCCCAGTGGGGACCCCCGACCGGTCAGCCGGTCGGCCCGCCACAGGCAGATCCGCGGTTGCCGATTCTCTTGGCGGGTACGCCAGTTCCGCAGCCAGGCGAGGTCCCCGGGATGGCTCCCGGCTCGACCAGCGCAACCCACCCGGAATGGCTGCCTCAGGGCCCCGCGGGACAGGGGCCGGGCCCGGCCCCTGAGCCCGGCGTCGCGTTCGGCACCGTCTTCAACGCCGTCACCCTGCCGGTGTTCATGACGCTCCTGATCGGCGGCTTGGCGATCGCGGTGCCCTTCTTCGGCTTTCTTTCCCCGCTGATGTTCATCCTGGCTTTCGTGTCCTCGGGACGGGTCGGCTATCACCGGCACTGGGTCCGCAATACGTTCCTGGTAGCCACCGGGGCCCTGGTGACCACCATCCTGGCGGGGTTGCTGATGAGCCCGGTCGATGTGCTGGCCTTCGCCGACCTGGTCTATGCGGTGAGCACGGCGATCTGCTGGATGGTCCTCATCGCGGTGTTCCTGATCGTGTGGCAGGCGCTCGCGGCGGGCGACCGGCCTGATTTTCCGCGCCGCGCCTCCGGTTGGGACTGATGCGGGAGCTCGCCGACGCGTTGCGGGAATTTTCGGCCGAACGACTCACCGCCCTCCTCACCGCACGCCCTGATCTGGCGGCTCCCCCACCGAGCGACCTCACCGAACTGGCGACACGGGCAGCGGCACCCTCCTCGGTGCGCCGGGCGCTCGATTCCCTGAACCGTCGCGATCTCACCGTCGCCGAAGCCCTGGCCGCCCTGCCCGACCCCACCCCGGAGCAGGTCGCAGAGCTGGTCGGCTTCGACGCCCGGGACTCGCTGGACCGACTGACAGATCTTGCCCTCAGCTGGGTGCCCCAACCCGGCTCGATCCGCGCGGTCGATGGTCTGACCCACACCTTCGGGCCCCATCCGGGTGGGCTGGCCGAGCCATCGGCGTACCCTCTCGATCCCCACGCCATCGACGAAGCCATCTCGGGCCTGCCGGAAGCAGCGCTGGCCGTGGTGATCAAGCTCATGTGGGGTCCGCCCACCGGAGCGGTGCGCCACGCCGATCGGGTTGTCACCGACCCGGTGACACCGATCGACCACCTGCTCGTCCGCAGCCTCCTTCGCGCCCGCGACGTCAACACGGTCGAGTTGCCGCGCGAGGTGGCGCTGCACCTGCGGGGTGGATTCGCAGCCGGTCCGCTCGACGAGCCATCCCCTCTTCCGACAGGCCCACGCGCGGCTCGGATCATCGATTCGGCGGCGATCGGTTCGGCCTATGAGTTCGTGCACCAGCTCGAGGGCCTCCTCGACGAGCTCACCCGGCGTACGCCTCCTCCCCTCCGCGCCGGCGGCCTCGCCGCCCGCGACCTGAGCACGCTCGCCCGCGCAATCGGGGCATCGACCGAGCGCGTGGGGTTCGCCCTGGAGGTGGCGCGCGCGGCGGGCCTGATCGTCGCGACCGGACCGGCGATCGTGCCGACCGACGCCTTCGAGCGCTGGCTCACGCTCACCCCGAGCGAGCGGTGGGTGCGCGTGGCGCGGGACTGGTACGCCGGCCCGCGCTGGGCTGCGATGGCCCGCTCGGAATCGGGTCGGCCCCTGGGCCCGGACGCCGAACCGGGCTGGTCCGCCATGGTGCGGGCGGCCGTGCTGGCTCCGGTGACCCCCGGGGCCGCGGTCGATGCCAGAAGGCTGGCAGAGCTCGCCGCGTGGCAGCGTCCGGCGATCACGCGGGCGGGCAGACCCGAGGATCTGGTCGAGGCCGTGCTGACCGAGGCCGAATGGCTGGGCCTGACCGCGTTCGGCCAGGGATCATCACTGGTCCTCGCCCTCGGCGGAGAACTGAGAGCCGAGGTCGCCGAGCGTTTCCCCACCTTCATCGACCACCTCATCCTGCAGGCCGATCTCACGGCGGTGGCGACCGGGCCGCTGGACCGGTCGACGGCCGCCGCCCTGGCCCTGCTCGCCGATGTCGAATCCCGCGGCGGGGGCGGGGTGTATCGATTCCATGCGGGTTCCATGGCGCGGGCGTTCGAGGCGGGCTGGAGCGCGGAAGCGATCGAGGAGTGGCTGGCGGCGCACTCGAGCACGGGTATCCCCCAACCCTTGCGCTTTCTCGTCGCCGATATCGCCCGCCTGCACGGGACCGTCCGGGTCGGCGCGGCGCGTTCCTATGTGCGGATCGACGATCCGGCGCGACTGGAGACGGTGCTGGCGCATCCGGCGGCGAAGGAGCTGGGCGTACGCCGGGCGGGTCCCGAGACCCTGGTCGCCGACGCTGAACCTGCCGAAATCGTCGCGCTGCTCAGAAACCTCGGGCTGACCCCGGCGGCCGAGAATGCGGCCGGTGACCTGTTGGCCACTCCTGCTCCGCGACGACCGCCCGCCCCGGGCCGGACGCGGACCCGGGCCATCGACGCGGCCGGGATCGCCGTAGTGCTGCGGACGCGCGCCGAGGCCCATCAGTCGGCGCGGGCCACTGAGGATGCCCTCACCATGCTGGGCCGCGCGCAGGCGGACGCCCGGCCGGTCGAGATCGACTATGTGGCGGCGGATGGGGTCGCGAGCCGCGGGGTGGGCGTACCCATCGAACTCGCCGCCGGGACCGTCCGCCTCACCGGCGACGCGACCACGCTGGTCCTGCCGCTCGCGCGCGTGACGGCCGTACGCCTCAGGGCGACCTAGACTCGAGCGCCATGGGTCCGCTCGTTGTCCAATCCGACCGCACCCTCCTGCTCGAGGTGAACCATCCCGACGCGGAGGCGTGCCGCATCGCCATTGCGCCTTTCGCGGAGTTGGAGCGGGCGCCGGAGCATATTCATACCTATCGGCTGACGCCCCTGGGGCTCTGGAATGCGCGCGCGGCCGGGCACGATGCCGAGCAGGTCGTCGATGTGTTGATCACCTATTCGCGTTATCCGGTCCCGTCTTCGTTGTTGGTCGATGTGGCCGACACGATGGCCCGCTATGGCCGGCTGCGCATCGAGAAGCATCCGACGCAGGAGCTCGTGCTGACGTCGACGGACAAGCCGGTGCTGACCGAAGTCCTGCGTTCGGCCAAGGTGAAGGGGCTGGTCGGCGCACGGATCGACGACGAAACCGTGGTCGTGCATCCATCGGAGCGGGGAAATCTCAAGCAGGTGCTGCTGAGGTTGGGCTGGCCCGCGGAGGATCTCGCGGGCTATGTCGACGGTGAGGCGCACGCCATCTCCCTGGATCTCGACGCTCGCGACGATCGGCCCGCCTGGGAACTCCGGCCCTATCAGGAACAGGCCGCCGATGCGTTCTGGCACGGGGGTTCCGGGGTGGTCGTGCTGCCGTGCGGGGCCGGGAAGACCGTGGTCGGCGCGGCCGCGATGGCCCGGGCGCAGTCGACGACCCTGATCCTCGTCACGAACACGGTGTCCGCCCGTCAGTGGCGCGACGAACTGCTGCGGCGGACGGCTTTGAGCGCCGACGAAATCGGCGAATATTCCGGGGCCCGCAAGGAGATCCGTCCGGTCACGATCGCCACGTATCAGGTCGTCACGACCAAGCGGAACGGGATCCATCCCCACCTTGAGCTGTTCGACGCCCGCGACTGGGGGCTGGTGATCTATGACGAGGTGCACCTGCTGCCCGCGCCTGTCTTCCGGATGACCGCCGGCCTGCAGGCGCGGCGGCGGCTGGGGTTGACCGCGACGCTGGTGCGCGAGGACGGCCGCGAGGGAGATGTCTTCTCGCTGATCGGGCCCAAGCGGTTCGATGCGCCGTGGAAGGACATCGAGAACCAGGGCTGGATCGCACCCGCGGACTGCGTCGAGGTGCGGGTGACGCTGACGCCGGAGGAGCGGATGGCGTACGCCCTCGCCGATCCCGATGTGCGCTATCGGCTGGCGGCGACGGCGGAGTCGAAGACGTCCGTGGTGCTCGACCTGGTGCGCCGGCACGAAGGCGTGCCGCGGCTGGTCATCGGACAATATGTCGATCAGCTCGACGAGATCGCAGAGGCCCTCGGCGCTCCGGTGATCAAGGGCGGGACGTCGACCAAGCGGCGGGAGGAGTTGTATGCCGACTTCCGCTCTGGGAAGATCGACCTGCTCGTCGTGTCGAAGGTCGCGAACTTCTCGGTGGACCTGCCGACGGCCCAGGTGGCGATCCAGGTCTCCGGCGCTTTCGGGTCGCGCCAGGAGGAGGCCCAGCGCCTCGGTCGGCTGCTGCGTCCGAAGGATGGGCTGGTCGCGCGGTTCTATGCGGTGGTCGCCCGGGACACCGTCGATGCCGATTTTGCCCAGCACCGACAGCGTTTCCTGGCGGAGCAGGGGTACGCCTACCGCATCGCCGACGCGGACGAGCTGAACGGCGAGGACCGACTTCCGGGCTAGGATCGACTGGTGCCGAGCGACGAACCCGAAGTGTTGCCGGGTGACCGCAACTTCCCCGCGGACCGGCTGATCGTGCCCGAGAAACCGCCCGCCCCGCCGCGGCGGCGTTATCCGATCGCCCTGCTGATCCTGGGCGGGCTGCTCGCGCTCGCCCTGATGATCGGTGGTTTCGTTGCGATACGGGTGGCCTTGGGCGACCCGAGTTCGAGGGGTGCCGGGCCCGGCGATCCGATGACGACGCTCACGCCGCGGGAGGGTACGCCGGCTCCCCTCCAGCGTGCCGCCGTCGGCCAACGCGTGCCGGTGGAGGGGCTCTATGGCAAGGGCAGCTTCATGGTGCTGCGCTATGAATGGTCGAATCAGGGCGATCTGCCCCCCACCACGGGCCGGCAATACCTGAACGTCGAGGTGCGCTACGACGTCGCCGAGGGGTCGATGTTCATCAAGCCCGACTATTTCACCGCCTACGACCTGGCCAAGAATGAGTACTACGCCGGCATCGGGTCGGGAAAGATGCCCATCGCCATGCAGGAATTGAAGGCCGGGAAGTCGGCGACCGGATGGGTCTCCATCGAGTTGCCCGCGGAACAGTCATTCTTCGTCGTCAGCGACGAGGGCATCAACGCCCTGGTGATGGTGGAGATCCCGAAGCCGTAGGCGTACCAGGAAACCTCAGATCGCCAGGGTCGATTCGTCGGTCTCGTGGCCATAGTCGACAGGCCACTCCCCCGGCCGGTCGGCGAGGTCGATCAGATCGAGAAGATAACGCGGCCAGATCCAGAGATCGGTGTCCGTGAGCTCGGCGACAGGCCACCAGCGGTGCGACTGGAGCGTGAGCTGCTCGTCGACGGTATGGCCGGTGATGTCGACGTCGAAGTGGTCGACCCGGACGACATAGAACGCCTCCGACTGTTCGAGGATCTGGTCGGAGTAGCCGTGCTCGGCGACGCGACGGGAGACGGGGCCGATGAGGTCCTGCTCCTGGATCTGCAGTCCGGTCTCCTCCCAGAGCTCACGGACCGCGGCCTCGGCTTCGGTTTCACCCGGATCGATGCCGCCACCGGGGGTCACCCACCAGCGGATGTGCGCGTAGGCCGGGTCGGAGTCCTCGAACAGCAGCACCCGGTCGTCTGCGAGAACGACCACCCGCACCGCTGCGCGCGTGACCTTGGGGCGCTCGTTGGGCGGCAGGGGGACATAGACCTTGGGCGCATCAGCCTGACTCACGGGGGAACTCTAACCGCTTCCTTCGGCCCACCCGTCTTCGAGACACCTCGGCCTGCGTCCAGAGCGCTGCTGCAGCAGACGTCTCGTGGCCGGCCAAGGGGTCTCGACGTCTCAGGGACGGGCATGGTGCCGGATTTCGGAGTCGATGAGCGTACGCCAGCTGTGCACGAGATCCGGGTCGACGTAGGCCTTCCAGGAACCCAACGGCCGGGCGGCCGAGGCGATGTGGAAGCTGCGGACCCCGGCGCGTACCAGCCAGGGAACGTGCTCGGTCTGCAGCTTGCCGCTGGCGACCACCTTCGCGGCCACGCGGGCATCGTTCCGGCATCGAGCGAGCAGGTCATCGAGGCCGTGCTCCAGATCCCGGGCCGACCCTGCGGTCTGGACCTGGTCGAGACGGGGAAGGTCGAGGAGGGTCCGCCAGGCGCGGTTCGTGTCCAGCGCCGAGTCCACCGCCCGATCACACGTCCAGGGCCAGTCGCCCTCGTCGAGCAGCGCCCCGAGGACTTCGGCATCGATATCGCCGTGCCCGTTGAGGAACCCCATCACGATGCCATCGGCTCCGGCATCCGCATAGCTCGCGGCCAGACCCCGCAATCGGACCACCTCGCCGCCGTCGGTGCCGAACCCGTCGCGCAGGCGCAACATGACACGGATCTGGATCGACGTCGCATCGCGGACCTTCTCAACGAGCGCCGGTTCCGGGGCCATCCCGTCCAGCGACCCGATCAGGTGAATGCGGTCCGCGCCACCCTCCTCGGCGCGCTGGGCATCAGCAGCGTGCAGCGCCAGGACCTCCAGCAGCCTACTCATGGCTCAGATTGTGCCGCACCCTCAGCTGGATCCGGCGCACTCACGCACTCGGGCGAACGTGTCGATCGCGTTGCGCCAGCCCAGTTTCGCGAGGTCATCGTCACTCCACCCTCGTTCGGCCAGGGCAGCGGACAATCGCGGATAACCGGACACATCGGGCAGGTCCACGGGCAACCAGGTCGTGCCGTCATAGTCACCACCCAGCCCGATGTGATCGATCCCGGCGACCTCGCGGATGTGTTCGCAGTGGGCCACCACATCGGCGACCGTCGCGTCGGGCCGCGGGATCGGATAGTTGTCCCCGAACTCCTGTGCACCCGGGCTCCACATGGACTCGATCCCGGCCTCCGCGGCCGCCGCCGCAAACTCGGCGCCCCATTCGGCGACCGCACTCGACACGCACGCCGACACGAACGTCACCATGCAGATCCCACCTCCGGTCACAGGGTCTCGTGCGCCGCGTTCGCGAGCTTCGCGGTGTCCGCGGGCGACTGGTTGGCGCCACCCATGACCTGAATGATGCCGCCGTCGAGCTGGACATAGCAGGTCATGCTCACCGACTTTCCATCGCACCAGGCCTCACCGTGCTGGGTGGCCGGGCTGACCATCGACGCCCGCTGCTTCGCGTTCGCCTCGTCACTCACGTGCAGGAAAACCATGCCGCCATCGGACAAGCGGGTGGCGCCCTGCGGGAGGTACGCCCCACTGCCGCTGCCGGGATTCATCGCCCGGAAATCCCCGATCTGATCCGGGAGTTTCTTTCCGGCGGCGGGCTTGCGACCAGCGCCGGGGTTGTCCGGCGTGGGACTGGCGGTCGGGACGGGCTCGTCGGGATCATCGGAGAACCCGGCATACATCTCAGTCGCCAGCGCCCCCACCTCGGCCGCGGTGGTGTTGTTGTTGCCCATCAGATGCACATAGCCGCCGAGCAACTGGACATAACAGATCGGTGTCTCTGGAATGCACCCGCCTGGCCGTGCTGGACCGGGTCGCCCCCGTCGACAGGGGTGGCCAGCAGTCGGATGTCGAGATCCTGATACTTCGTCATCTGGACGACGATGTTCGGCTGCTTGGACTGCTCCTGGAAGCTGTAGGCCTCCCCCTGGCTGTAGCGCCCCTCGGTGGGTGAGGTCAGGGAGCCCTCCCACTTGCCGTATTGATGATCCAGCCACGCCCCGCTGGCCGGCTTCCGACCGGCACCCGGAATCTCCTGCGTCGCCTGTGTCCCGGGCGTCGACGCCCCACCACCACAACCCGAGAGGATGATCGCCATCGCTCCCGCGGCCAGCGCAATGGCCCATCGCCCAACAACCTGCCTGCTCATGCCGCCTCTTGTTGCTGCGTCCGCAGAAACCATGACAAACGGCCGGGTCAGCAGCGTTCGGAAAACGCACAACGGCCCCGGGGAACGAATCCCCGGGGCCGCTGCGGCGTACCTCTTTGAGGGCGAACCCTCAGGCGAGTGGGCTCAGAAGCCGTCCACCGATAGGTGGCTCAGAAACCCATGCCGCCCATCTCTTCACCCGGATGGCCGCCCGGCATGGCCGGAGCGGGCTCGGGCTTGTCGGCGATAACAGCCTCGGTGGTGAGGAACAGCGCGGCGATGGATGCAGCGTTCTGCAGTGCCGAGCGGGTCACCTTGGCCGGGTCGATGATGCCGGACTTGATCATGTCGACATATTCGCCGGTGGCAGCGTTGAGGCCCTGGCCGGGCTCCAGCGCGCGCACCTTCTCCGCCACGACGCCGCCTTCGAGGCCAGCGTTCTCGGCGATCTGCTTCAGCGGAGCCGAAACAGCGTCGAACACGATCTTGGCACCCACAGCCTCGTCGCCCGAGAGCTCGACCGAGACGTTCTTGGCAGCCTGGATCAGAGCCACGCCACCGCCGGGGACGATGCCCTCCTCGACCGCAGCCTTCGCGTTGCGGACGGCATCCTCGATGCGGTGCTTGCGCTCCTTGAGCTCCACCTCGGTGGCGGCGCCGACCTTGATGACAGCAACGCCGCCGGCCAGCTTGGCCAGCCGCTCCTGCAGCTTCTCGCGGTCATAGTCGGAGTCGGAGTTCTCGATCTCGGCGCGGATCTGGCGCACGCGACCGGCGATCTCCTCGGAGTCACCAGCGCCGTCGACGATAGTGGTCTCGTCCTTGGTCACGCGCACCTGACGGGCGGAGCCCAGCAGGTCGAGGGTGACGGCGTCGAGCTTGAGGCCGACATCCTCGGAGACGACCTGGCCACCGGTGAGGATGGCGATGTCGCCGAGCATGGCCTTGCGGCGGTCGCCGAAGCCCGGAGCCTTGACGGCGACGGACTTGAAGGTGCCACGGATCTTGTTGACGATCAGGCCGGCGAGGGCCTCACCCTCAACGTCCTCGGCGATGACGACGAGCGCCTTGCCGGACTGCATGACCTTCTCCAGCACCGGCAGCAGGTCCTTCAGCGAGCCGATCTTGGAGTTGGCGATCAGGATGTAGGGATCGTCGAGCACGGTCTCCATGCGCTCGGCGTCGGTGACGAAATAGCCCGAGATATAGCCCTTGTCGAAGCGCATGCCCTCGGTCAGCTCGAGGTCCAGCCCGAAGGTGTTGGACTCCTCGACAGTGATGACGCCTTCCTTGCCGACCTTCTCCATGGCCTCGGCGATGATCTCGCCGACGGTCTCGTCAGCAGCCGAGATGGACGCGGTGGCAGCGATCTGCTCCTTGGTCTCGATCTCGGTCGCCATGTTGAGCAGCTGCTCGCTGATGGCGGCGGTGGCCTTCTCGATGCCCTTCTTCAGGCCCATCGGGTTGGCGCCGGCGGTGACGTTGCGCAGACCCTCCCGCACCATGGCCTGGGCCAGGACGGTGGCGGTGGTGGTGCCGTCGCCCGCGACGTCGTCAGTCTTCTTGGCGACTTCCTTGACCAGCTCAGCGCCGATCTTCTCGAAGGGCTCCTCGAGCTCGATCTCCTTGGCGATGGACACGCCATCGTTGGTGATCGTGGGGGCGCCCCACTTCTTCTCCAGCACGACGTTGCGGCCCTTCGGGCCCAGGGTGACCTTCACCGCGTCAGCGAGGGTGTTCATGCCCCGCTCAAGACCGCGGCGAGCCTCGATGTTGAACTCAATCAGTTTTGCCATGTGCTCCGGGAATCCTCCCGCGTCAGGGGTTGTCAATGTCAGGCGTCAAGACGATGCCCGCGACGGACGATGCCCCGGACCAACCAAGGCACCTCAACGACTTGACGGTGGCACTCACACAAGGAGAGTGCCAGAGTCATGTTTAGCACTCTCCCCCTGCGAGTGCAAACGAACACCGCCCTGGTCGTGGACTGAACTTGCCGCGGTCCACACTGGGCCATGGCCTCTCGCTATCTCCTGCGCTGGTTGGGGAACTTCTGCAATCTCTCCACTCCCGCCGGCCTGCTCGCCGCCCGCGTCGGGGGTTGCCGTTTGCGCATCGGCCCGCGCGGCCTGGTGATCGCGGAGGGCTATCGTCCCCGGTTCCCGTTCGCGTACGCCTTCACTCTCGGCAACGTCATCGTCATCCGGGGCCGGGCCGCGACGACCACCACCGACCTCTTCGAGCACGAGGACGCGCACGCGTGGCAATACTTCGCGCTCGGCCCGCTCTTCCTCCCTCTCTACACGCTCGCCACTGCCTGGTCGTGGGTGCGCTCCGGCGACCGGGCGGCATACAACGTCTTCGAACGCCGCGCCGGGCTGGCGCTCGGGGGCTACCGCACGGGCGTACCTCTTCGACGGATCTGGAGTGGATCATGACTCCCCGCATCCCCCGCCGCCCGCTTCTCGGCGGCCTCTTCGCGGCCCTCGCGACGGTCGCGACCGGAGCTCTTTCCGCCTGCACCGTCGACAACCGGCGAGTGCAGGTCGAGGAGTGGCTGCGATCCCGCCCCTGGGTCGCCTCCGTTGAGCGAGTCCAGGCGACCGGTGGGCCGCTCCCCCTGCCCGGTCCGGCGAGCGTGAACGCCGAGGTCACCGGCGTACGCGGCACCGATCGAGCCGCGCTGACCGTTATTCGGACAGAAGTCGAGGAGTACGCCGCCTCTCACACCCGCGAGCTCCAGAGCCTGCAGATCCAGCTCGCCCACGACTTCGGCAGCCTCCCGATCAGTGGCACCACCGCACCCAACGACGAGGTGTTCGGCCTCCTCGACCACGCCCTCGCCGATCCCCGCGCCGAGCGCGTCGACCTCGACCGGCGAACCGGACTCACGCTCGCGGTCACGGTGGCCCCCGAGGACGTTGTGGCGTACGCCGAAACCCTGGCCGGTCCTGCCCCCGGAGCCGGGACGCCGACGATCCGGGTGCGGGACACCCCGGGAAGCCGTGAGGTTCTCACCGCCTTCACCCAGGCCGATCGCGTCCGCACGCTGGGCGAAGCGATCGCGGTGGTGGGAGCGAGTACGCCGGTCCTCGGCTTCACGGCCAACACCGTGTCGTCGCTCACCCCGCTGCAGATCCAGGTGGCCGACCGGAATGCTCTAGCCTCCGTGTTCCGCGCGGTGCGAGCACGCTGGAGCCACGAGGTGCTCGACCTGACCGTGAGCGCCGACCGTCTCGGGGTTCGGGGGCCGGACCAGTCTGCGGACCGGCTGCCGCCCGCCGGCGCGCTCCTCGACGCCGAGCCGGCCTTCAGCCAGGTCACGGTGCAGGACAACGCCGCACACCCCGGTCGGGTCACCCTGGAGGCGAGGACCCGGCAGGAAGGGCACATCGGCCGCGCCGCAACCGCCATCGGCGCACATGCCGATGCCGCCGGCGACGGGCTGGCCTGGCTGGTGCTGGATCCGATCGCGCGGGTCCGGATGGCGGGAAGGCCGGACGAGATCGCCGCGTGCGGTGGGCCGGCGCAGGCGGTCATGTCGACGACCGCCCGGGATTCGCGTGTCGACAGTCAGGGCCGGAAACTGCGGCTGGCGCATGGTCTCGGAGTGACGGGGCTGACGGACCTGTGCCGGTCCATGCGGACGGCGGGCTGGGATGGTGAGCTCGACCTCGAGATCAGCGGTGGGCTCTATCGAGTGAGTTATCGATCGACCGCGACAGGCAAAGCGAGGGATGTGGAGATCGGCCGATCCGTCGGCACTGTCAATGGAGCACAGCTGTGGCTGGAAGCCTGGGACTCAACGGCGACGGAATAGTCACCGGGCGGAGTCCGGGGCGTACCCGAAAGAACTCAGCTGGGATCGAAACCCAGCCGCCGCGCGGAACGGGCGCGCTGACGCTCGGCGCGCATGCGGCGCAGGCGCTTGACGAGCAGCGGATCGTGCTTCATCGCCTCGGGCTGGTCGATCAGGTTGTTGAGGACCTGGTAGTAACGCGTCGCCGACATCGAGAAACGCTCCCGGATGCCCTGTTCCTTGGGCCCGGTCTGCTTCCACCAGTTGCGCTCGAAATCGAGGATGTCTGCATCGCGCTCACTGAGCCCGGACGCGTCGGGGTGTTCGCGGTCGTTGTTCAGGGCTGCCGGCATGCCGGTCATGTTAGTCGTCGAATCACATGACTGTCATTCGCTGCCCGCGTGTCGCGCGGCTCGCCCCGTCGCCCCCGCCCCACCCGCCCCGCGGGCTAGCATCAGCCCCATGCAGATCCTGACCGGCACTGTCCAGGACTATGCCTGGGGCTCCACCGACGGCATCCCGGCGGTGCTCGGCACCGAACCCACCGGCGCACCGCAGGCCGAATACTGGCTCGGCGCCCATCCCAAGGCCCCCTCACGCCTGCCCGACGGCACGACCCTCGACGTCCTGCTCACCGAGCACCCGGAGCAGATCGGCGAGGCCGTGACCACGCGCTTCGGCACCCGATTGCCCTTCCTCGTCAAGATCCTGTCCGCGCGTCAGGCGTTGTCGCTCCAGGCGCACCCGTCGCGGGCGCAGGCGATCGAGGGGTACGCCCGGGAGGACGAGGCCGGCATCGCGCTCGACGCGCCCGATCGCAACTATCGCGACGACTGGCCCAAACCGGAGGCCATGATCGCGCTCACCGAGTTCCATGGGCTGTGCGGGTTCCGGGACCCGGCCGAGAGCCAGAAGCTGTTCCGGCAGCTCGGCATTCCCGCCATCGACGACCTGGTCCAGCCGCTCGCCGACCTGGACGGCATTGCCCGCGTGTTCCTCGAGGTCCTCGCGCTGGCGGATTTCGCGGAGGACCTGATCGCCGAGGTCGTGACGGTTGCCCGGGAGCATGCCGGCGAGGACTCCGACTTCGGCCGGTTCTGCACCACGGCCGTCGAGCTCGACGCCGACTATCCGGGTGATGCGGGCATCATCGCCGCGCTCCTGCTCAACCGCATCCGGCTCGAACCGGGCGATGCGTTCTTCATGCCGGCCGGAAATATGCATGCCTATCTCCGCGGCACCGGCATCGAGATCATGTCGAACTCCGACAATGTCCTGCGCGGCGGCCTGACTCCGAAGCACATCGACGTCGACGAGCTCGCCCAGGTGCTCGACTTCGCGCCCGGCTTCCCTGGCCTGATCACGCCGGTGGAGATCTCCCCCGGGGTTCGGCACTATCCGACCGAGGCGCCCGAGTTCGCCGTCTTCGACGTGCGCGATGCGGCCGATCAGCCCCTGCCGGCCGAGTCATCCGCGCGGATCCTGCTCGTCACGGACGGCCGTGCCGACCTCACCGATGCCAGCGGCGAGACCCTGGCCGTCGAGCGCGGCCAGGCTGCTTTCCTGGCGGCCGGCGAGAGCGTACGCGTGACCAGCTCGGGCTGGGCATTCCTCTCGAGCGCGGGGATTCCGACCGCCTGACGGACACCTCTCGACCGCGTGACGGACGCCCCATCGGGACTTCCCGGCGTTCCGGCCACGAGCCTGTGGGGGAAGGGGTAGCGTGAGCCTCGGATTCCAATGGAGGACCGATGCTGCACCCGCAACGACGCGATGTGACCCAGCTGCCAGACCTGTTCCACTCGGAAGGCAGGGTTGGCCCGGAGCGTTCCAGACGCCCCGTCTATGTCGACCTGCTCCCGCCCTGCAATGCCGGGTGTCCGGCGGGCGAGAACATCCAGGAGTGGCTCCGCCTGATCAAGGCGGGTGAGACCGAAGCCGCGTGGCGTCAGCTCACCCAGGACAACCCGTTCCCGGCCATCCACGGCCGGGTCTGCTATCACCCGTGCGAGACGGTCTGCAACCGCAAGGAGCTCGACTCTGCGGTGTCGATCCATGCGGTCGAGCGGTATCTGGGCGATGAGGCCCTGAAACAGGGCTGGGCTTTCAAGGTCCCCGAGCAGACCTCGGGTCGCAAGGTCCTGGTGGTCGGATCCGGTCCCTCGGGCCTGTCTGCGGCCTATCATCTGGCCCGCCTCGGCCACGAGGTCGAGATCCGCGACAACGGCGCGGAGCCCGGCGGCATGATGCGCTACGGCATCCCGGCCTATCGCCTCCCCCGCGACGTGCTGGACGGTGAGATCAAGCGCATCACCGACATGGGCGTCCGCATCGTCACCAATCACACCGTGACCGACCTGCTCGCCGAGCAGGAGGAGGGCGGCTTCGACGCGGTCTTCGTCGCCGTCGGTGCCCATCTGTCCCGCAAGGTCGACATCCCGGCCCAGGACGCCTCCAAGATGGTCGACGCCGTGCAGTTCCTGCGGGGCGTGGCCTCGGGCGAGAAGCCGATCATCGGACGCCGCGTCGCGATCTATGGCGGCGGCAACACTGCGATGGACGCGGCCCGCACGGCCCGTCGCCTGGGTGCCGAGGAAGCCATCGTGGTCTATCGGCGCACGAAGGCCCAGATGCCGGCGCACGAAGAAGAGCTCGATGATGCCGAGCGTGAGGGCGTCAAGATCAACTGGCTGCGGACCATCACCGATGTCTCCGACGACCTGACCGTCGAGATCATGGAGCTCGACGAGACGGGGCGTCCGCGCGGCACCGGCCGGTTCGAGAAGCTCGAAGCCGACACCGTGATCATGGCCGTGGGCCAGGTTCCCGAAACCGACTTCCTCCACGCGATCGAGGGGCTCGAGTTCGACCGCGACGGCGTGATGCAGGTCGACCACCAGACCCTCATGTCGACCGTTCCCGGCATCTTCGCCGGCGGCGACGCCGTCCCGAGCGAGCGCACCGTCACCATCGGCGTCGGCCACGGCAAGAAGGCCGCCCGCGCGATCGACGCCTGGCTCTATGGCGGCGTCCCCGACCGCAAGCCGAAACACGACCTGGCCAGCTTCGACAAGCTGAATCTGTGGTATTTCGGGGACGCCTCCCGCCGCGCCCAACCCGAGCTCGACCCCGATGCCCGCGTGACCGCGTTCGACGAGATCGTCGGCGGCCTCAACGAGCAGCAGGCCACATTCGAGTCGGCCCGTTGCCTCTCCTGCGGCAACTGCTTCGAGTGTGACGGTTGCCTCGGATCCTGTCCCGAGGACGCGATCATCAAGCTCGGCAAGGGTCACCGTTATCGCTACGACTACGACAAATGCACCGGTTGCGGGACGTGCTTCGAGCAGTGCCCGGTCCACGCCATCGAGATGCGCCCGGAGGGACAGTCATGACGCAGCCGGCTCGCGCCGCCAGACCAGGAACCCGCGTCATCATCGACGGCAATGAGGCCGCCGCCTCTGTGGCGTACCGGCTGAATGAGTTGTGCTCGATCTATCCGATCACGCCCAGCTCGACCATGGCCGAGCTCGCCGACGAGTGGGCCGCCCACAACCGCACCAATGTGTGGGGCACGATCCCCACGGTCATCGAGATGCAGTCGGAGGCCGGCGCGGCGGGCACGATGCACGGTGCCCTGCAGGGCGGCGCGCTGAGCACGACGTTCACGGCGTCGCAGGGCCTGCTGCTGATGATTCCGAACATGTACAAGATCGCGGGCGAGCTCACCTCGACCGTCTTCCATGTGGCAGCCCGCTCGCTCGCCGCGCAGGGCCTGTCGATCTTCGGTGATCACCAGGATGTGATGGCGGTCCGCCAGACCGGCTTCGCGCTGCTCTCCTCGGCCTCGGTGCAGGAGGCCCACGACCTCGCGTGCATCGCCCAGATGGCGACGCTCGAATCCCGCGTCCCGTTCGTGCATTTCTTCGACGGCTTCCGCACGTCGCACGAGCTCAACACGATGACCATGCTGAGCGACGACGACCTGCGCTCACTGATCCCCGAGTCGCAGATCCAGGAACATCGTGCCCGCGCGCTCTCGCCCGATCATCCGATCATCCGGGGCACCGCCCAGAACCCGGATGTCTATTTCCAGGGCCGCGAAACGGTCAACCCGTTCTATGCGCGGACGCCCGGCATCGTCCAGGCCGCCATGGATCGCTTCGCCCAGCGGACGGGGCGGGCCTATTCGCTGGTCGAATATCACGGGGCCGACGACGCCGATCGCGTGATCGTGATCATGGGTTCGGGCGCCGAGACCGTCCGCTCGACCGTTGACCACCTGCTGGATACGGGTGAGAAGGTCGGCGTCGTCCAGCTGCGGCTCTATCGTCCCTTCCCCACCGACGAGATCCTCGCCGCGATCCCCTCGACCGCGACCCGCGTCGCCGTGCTCGACCGCACCAAGGAGCCCGGCTCCGGCGGTGAGCCGTTGTTCCTCGACATCGCGGCCGCCCTCGGCGAGAGCTTCGCACGCGGTGAACGCGAACGGCTGCCGCTGGTCACCGGTGGTCGCTATGGCCTCTCGAGCAAGGAATTCACGCCGGGCATGGTCGCCGGTGTGTACGCCGAACTCGCGGCCGAACGACCCCGCGCACGGTTCACGGTCGGCATCGTCGACGATGTCTCGCACACCTCGATCGACTATGACCCGGCCCTGGACATCTCCGCCCCCGGGACCCTGTCGGCCGTGTTCTATGGCCTCGGGTCCGATGGCACCGTCGGCGCCAACAAGAACACGATCAAGATCCTCGGCGCGGACCCGGAGCGGTATGCGCAGGCGTACTTCGTCTATGACTCCAAGAAGTCCGGCTCGCGCACGGTGTCCCACCTGCGGTTCGGGCCGAACCCGATCCAGGCTCCCTGTCTGGTGTCGCGCGCCGGGTTCATCGGCTGTCACCACTGGTCGATCCTCGAACAGGTCGACATCCTCGAGAACGCCCGCGAAGGCACGATCCTGCTGCTCAACACGCCCTATCCCCCGGGCGAGGTGTTCGAGAAGCTGCCCGCCCCTCTCCAGGAGGGGGTGATCCGCCTCGGTCTGCAGGTCTGGACGGTCGACGCCGGTGCCGTCGCGCGCGAGGCCGGGCTCGGCAACCGCACCAACACGGTGCTGCAGACCTGCTTCTTCGCGATCTCCGGTGTGATGCCGGCCGAGAAAGCCGTTGAGGCGATCAAGGCGTCGATCCGCAAGACCTATGGTCGGCGCGGTGCCGAGGTCGTCTCGCGCAACGAGAAGGCCGTCGACGCATCGGTCAGCAACCTCCACCGCGTGCCGGTCCCCGAGCAGGCCGTCGGCGGCCACCCGCTCCAGGCCCCCGTGCCGGATCACGCGCCCGAGTTCGTGCGCACCGTGACGGCCGCGATGATGGCCGGCAAGGGCGATGACCTGCCCGTGTCGGCGCTGCCGGTCGACGGGTCCTATCCGTCCGGCACGACCGCCTATGAGAAGCGGAACATCTCCTCGATCGTCGCCGAATGGGACCACGAGGCGTGCATTCAGTGCGGCAACTGCGCGTTCGTGTGCCCCCACTCGGTGATCCGATCGAAGTACTATCCGCCCGAACAGCTCGACGGTGCCCCCGACAGCTTCCAGTCCGCACCGATCAACGCGGTCGGCGTCCCCCTGGCGCGATACACCCTCCAGGTCTTCGCCGAGGACTGCACCGGCTGTGGCCTCTGCGTCGAGGCCTGCCCGGTCAAGCCGCTCGGCCAACCGAACCGGAGGGCGATCAACCTGTCCCCCGTTGCGGCGCGACTCGAGGACGAGAAGAAGAACGTCGAATTCTTCGACTCGATCCCCCACAACGACCGCACGCGCGTCGACTTCGGCACGGTGCGCGGCACCCAGTTCCTGCAACCGTTGTTCGAGTTCTCGGGTGCCTGCTCCGGGTGTGGCGAGACGCCCTATGTGAAGCTCCTGAGCCAGCTGTTCGGTGACCGGGCGACGGTCGCCAACGCCACCGGCTGCTCGTCGATCTATGGCGGCAACCTGCCCACCACGCCGTGGACGTCCAACGACAAGGGCCGCGGCCCCGCCTGGTCCAACTCCCTGTTCGAGGACAACGCCGAGTTCGGCCTGGGCATGCGCCTGGCCGCCGACCTCCATACCGGGCTGGCCCGCAAACGACTCGTGCAGTTGCGCGACGAACTGGGCGCCGAGCTCGTCGATGCGATCCTCGAAGCCGAGCAACACTCGGAATCCCAGCTGGCCGCCCAGGCCGAACTGATCGACGAGCTGCGCCGACGCCTGGACGGCGTCGACGGCCACCGGGTCGACGACCTCCGCAGCGTCATCGACCACCTCCTGCGCCGCTCCGTCTGGATCGTCGGCGGTGACGGGTGGGCCTATGACATCGGCTCCGGCGGGCTCGACCATGTCCTCGCCTCGGGCCGAAACGTGAACGTCCTGGTGCTCGACACCGAGGTCTATTCGAACACGGGCGGCCAGTCGTCGAAGTCGACGCCTCTCGGCGCGGTCGCGAAGTTCGCCGCCGCCGGCAAGACGACCAACAAGAAGGATCTGGCGATGCAGGCCATCGCCTATGGCAACGTCTATGTCGCGCGCGTCGCGATGGGGGCCGATCCCCAGCAGACGCTCAAGGCGTTCCGCGAGGCGGAGGCCTATGACGGCCCGAGCCTGATCATCGCCTACAGCCACTGCATCGCCCACGGCATCGAGATGCGCAAGGGGCTCGACCAGCAATACAACGCGGTCAATTCGGGGCACTTCCCGCTCATGCGGTTCAACCCCGTCAAGCGAATGAACGGCGAGAATCCGTTCCTGCTCGATTCGCCCAAGCCTCGCGTCCCCCTGAAGGACTATCTCTACAAGGAACTGCGCTATCGGATGCTCGCACAGGCCGATCCCAAGGAAGCCGCCCGACTGCTCGAGATGGCCAATGTGGCCGTTCGCCAGCGCTGGGAGACCTATGAGGACATGGCGACGCGTGAGGCCGCCGACTTCGCCCCCGATGCCCGTCGCGCCGGTGAGGTCGCACCCGAGAAACAGCTCGAGAAGACAAACCCCGCAACCCAGAAGGGAGCGCAGTGATGCCGGACCTCGGGACCACCTATCTGGGGATGACCCTGCGCAGCCCGCTCATCGCCTCCGCAGGGCCCATCACCCAGTCCCCGGACGGATTCGCCGCCCTGGCCGAGGCCGACTGCGGCGCGATCGTGATGTATTCCCTCTTCGAGGAGCAGCTTCGCCACGAGTCGGCGCACGACCTGCTGTTGGAGGATGAGTACGCCGACTCGTTCGCCGAGTCGTTGTCCTATTTCCCGACGATGCCGAGCTCGGACGTGGGCCTGAGCGATCGCTATCTGGAGACCCTGCGCAGCGGAATCGAGGCAGCGGCCGGGACCCCTGTCATCGCCTCGCTCAACGGTTCCACCATCGGCAGCTGGGTCGAATTCGCCCAGCAGCTCGCCGATGCCGGGGCCTCGGCGCTCGAACTCAACATCTATCTGGTCCCGGGTGACATCAGCATCACCGGTCGTGAAGTCGAGGATCGCCATGTCGAGATCCTCGAGGGCGTCAAGGGCGCGGTCGACATCCCCGTGGCCGTGAAGCTCAGCCCCTATTTCTCGTCGATCGGCGAGATGGCGAAGCGGCTCGTCGACGCCGGCGCCGACGGCCTGGTGCTGTTCAACCGCTTCCTCCAGCCCGAGATCGACATCGAGACGCTGCAGGTGCAGGCCCAGGTCAGCCTGTCCCATTCGGTCGAGGGACGTCTGCCCCGCACGTGGATCGCGGCCCTCCACGGTCGCCTCGACGCGTCCCTCGCCGCGACGACCGGCGTCGAGAACGGTGACGACATCGTCCGCTATCTCCTCGCCGGGGCCGATGCGGTCATGGCCACCTCCGCGCTCATTCGCTACGGCGCGGGCTATGCCCGGGAGCTCAACGAGCAGCTCACCGACTGGCTCGTCCGCAAGGAATTCGACTCCGTCGCCGCCATCCGGGGACTGCTCGCAATCCCTTCGGACGCCGACGCCACGGCCTATGAGCGTGCCGGTTATCTCGCGGCCCTGGAGAAGGCGAAGGAGACGTACGCGCCGCTGTAGCGCCCAACGCGTTTCGCTTGCTTCCCAACCAGGTGATTAAATGGCCCGGGTATGCCTCCGTAGCTCAGTTGGTAGAGCGTCGCTCTTGTAAAGCGAGGGTCGCGGGTTCGAATCCTGTCGGGGGCTCTGCCAAAGTGTCGACTCCTCGACCAAAGGAGCCTTTCACCTTGACCGAGTCACGCCCAAAACACCGCGGAGAGATCCACGGCCTGCGAGGCATGGCGATCGCGCTGGTCGTGGCCTATCACCTATGGGGTGCCGGTCGGGTCTCGGGCGGCGTCGATGTCTTCCTGATGATCTCGGCCTACCTGATGACCGGGAGCTTCCTGCGCAAGGGCATGGCCTTCAAGTTCCTCGACTTTCTCGTGGGACGGTTCCGCCGCCTGATCCCGTCGTCCGCGACGGTCATCCTCGCGACGTGCGTGGCCGGCTGGCTGATCCTCACCCCGACGCGGTGGTATGGCCTGCTCGAACAGGCCCTCGCCTCCCTCTTCTATACGCAGAACTGGGTGCTGATCGGCCTGGCGACCGACTACACCTCTGCCGACCGCAGTGGCACCAGCCCGCTGCAGCACTACTGGTCCCTGTCGATCCAGGGCCAGATCTTCCTGATCTGGCCGCTGCTGATGCTGCTGGCCATGCTGCTGATGAAGGTCCTGCGCATCCCCATCCGGTGGACCCTCGGCGTCATTTTCACCGCGATCACGGCCGCGTCCCTGGCGTACGCCCTGCACGGCGTCGCCACCAACCCGGCCGCCACCTATTTCGACACCTGGGCCCGCGTCTGGGAGTTCTCGCTCGCGTCGCTGTTCGCGTTCGTGCCCCAGCTGCGACTGCCGTACGCTCTGTCCGCGCTGATGAGCTGGACCGGCGTGATCGGTGTCGCCATCGGCGGCCTCGTCATCGGCCGTCACGACTTCCCCGGGCTGGCCGCGCTGTGGCCGTCGCTCGCCGCGGCCCTGGTCGTGTTCGCGGGGACGTCCGAGCGGCGTACGCATGCCGCTCACTGGCTCTCCAGCCGACCCATGGCCTGGGTCGGTGACAGGGCCTACGGGCTCTATCTCTGGCACTGGCCGGTGCTCATGTACTGGCTCCACCTGAGCGAGCGCAACGAGGTGGACATCTGGGGCAGCATGGTCGTCATCGGCCTCTCGGTGCTTCTCGCCGACTTCAGCACCCGCCTCATCGAACGCCGCTTCAACCGGATCCCGCTGCTCACTGCGAAACGCTGGGGCCTCGCCACGATTGCCACGATCGTCATCATCGTCATCGGCACCGTCCAGGCGTGGACGATGATCCTCGACCGCAGCGTGCAGCAGGTCAACGCCGCCCCCGAGGAGGAACGCCCGGGCGCTCGTGCGGTGACCCCGGGCGCGTCCCTGCCGACCGCCACCCCACCGCACCGTCGTCATGTTCGGCGATTCCCACACCAACCAGTGGAACCCGCTTCTGCACGACCTGGCCGTGCGCGAGCGCTGGCGCCTGCTGGTCATCATCCAGCCGGGCTGCCGGTTCAGCCTGCCCAACGAGTTCAGCACCCCCGAGTGCGTGCAGTTCAGCCGCGACCTCACCACCTATCTGTTGCAGCTGCGACCCGACTGGGTCTTCACGGTCGGGTCGCGCGCCCAGGCCGATGGGCCCGAGCTCCCCGTGCTCACCTATGCCGAGGCGGCCCGGCCGCTGACCGAGGCGGGAATCAGGGTCGTCAACATGCGCGACAACCCGCGATTCACGTTCCTGATGCCCGAGTGCGTCCAACGTTATGGCGCCGCCGATCCGCGCTGCCTGCCACCCGTCTCGGAGAAACTCGCCATCGAATCCCCGCTGCTTGCGCTGGAGGCGGATCCGGGCGTGCGCAGCATGGATCTGACCCCGTTCATCTGTCCCGACGGCTACTGTCCGGGCGTGATCGGCAACGTCTATGTCTATATGGACGACAATCACCTGAGCCGCACCTACATCCACACCCTGAAGGACGAGTTCGAGGCCCAGTTGTGGAGCGCGGTCGAGCGGTGAGGCAGTTGAATCATCGTTATCGCCCCGCCCGGGCGCGCTCACGCTGGACCCGCCCGTCTGCCCGCGTGCTGATCGCCGCACTCCTGGTGGTCTGCGCCACGGTCTTTTCGAGCAGCACCCACCTAACCGTGCCGGCGAGCGATCCCGTGCCCTCGGCAGTCCCCGCGCCGCCGAGCCCGGTCCCGGTGCCCGCGGACGTCACAGCGACAACGTCACTGCGGGCGGCCGAGCCGCTGGCGCGTACCACCACGATGCGGCAGACCAACGTGGCCGGGAAGATCTTCCGTTATTGCGCCAACGGGTCGATCGACAATCCCGCGCGGGAGGCCAAGCGGGTCATCTTCGTCATGCATGGCAATGACCGCCAGCCGTGCAGCGTGGCGACGGCTGCGCTGGCAACGGGTACGCCCGAGCAGCGCGCCTCGACGCTCGTCATTTCCCCGCGCTTCCCGCTCAAGGAGGATCGGGTCGACACCCAGCGCGAGCTCTTCTGGACCTTCTCCTCCTGGTCCCAGGGCGACCCGTCGGCCAACGAGGACGTGCACGTGTCGTCCTATGAGGTGCTCGACGAACTGATCGAACGCGCGCGGCCGATCCCGGTGGTCGTGGCCGGGTTCTCCGGGGGTGGCCAGTTCGTCAATCGGTACGCCGCCGGCACCGCCCACAACCCCATCCGGTTCATCATCGTGAATCCCTCGAGCTATCTCTATTTCACGCCCGATCGCCCGGGTACGCCGGCCCCACAACTGGCGATCTGTCCCGCCTACAACCACTATCGCTATGGACTCGAGCACCTGAACGGATATATGGGCCGCGTCGGACCCGAAACCCTCACCCGCCGCTATGGCGAACACCGCGTGGTCTATCTCCTCGGCGACGCCGACAACGACCCCCGCTCCAGCTCCATGGACAAGACCTGTGGCGCCCTCGCCGAGGGGTCGAATCGCTATGAGCGGGGACTGCGCTACTGGGCGTACCTCCCCCAGGTCTTCGGCCCCGGCATCCAGCGTCACCATCGGCTCCATGTCGTGCCCAGGGCCGGACACAATGTCCACGCCATGTTCCAGGACCCGGCGGCCAAGCAGGCTCTCTATGAGTGATCGGCCCGCTTCTTCTGGCTGTTCCACCACCAGGTGACGATCATGCCGATGATGATGGCGATGCTGAGATACCAGAGATACTTCCCGTATTCGGCGACGACCTCCACCGCGGGCGCGCCGATGCGATAGCCGAGATAGAAATACAGCGACTGCATCACTGCGGCGAACAGCAGGTCGAACGCGATGAACTTCTTCCAGCTCATCCGCGCCGCGCCGACGGTGGCATAGATGACGGCGGCCGGAAGCGGGATCGGCAGATAGGTGAGGAACAGCGCCGGGATCGAATATTTGAGCGCGAGTCGTTCGGCCCGCTCGGCATTGCGCCGGGCCCGCGGCGACTTGCCCGCGATCATCTCGAAGACCCCGCGCCCCCAGAGCCGACCGGCCCAGAAATAGACGAGGTCGAACTTCATCACGCTCAGGGTCGCCACCACGAGCCAGAACACCCACGTCGGCGCCTGTCCCACCGCAGCGAGTGCCCCGATCATCACCACACCCGTGCGCGAACCGGTGAGCACCGCGGCGAGGAACGGCTTGGTGAGCAGGGCCGCCCGGAAGGGCAGCAGCGCGAGCGAATAGAGGCCCAGGATCGTCAAGGCCCAGAAACAAGCCATGTCGGCCCGGGTCGGTTTGTGTCCCCACGGCATCCGCGGGTCCTGCCACCACTCGGGCTCGGTTTCGGCCTCGGGAGTCTCGGGCTCGGCCTCGGCGTCTGGGGTCTCGGGCTCGCGCCGCTCGTCGGTCACCCGCCGAGTCTATGCGGGCCGGGTTGAAGCAGGCCGAAATCGACGGCCCGGTGATACGGTGAAAAGGCTGACCACGAGGGTCAGCAGATCATTCCACTCGGATCGTCGGGCACGTTCCTGCCCGTGGAAATGGAGTTACCGTGGCAACGGTCAGTTTCAGGGAGGCCACTCGACTGTTCCCGGGCGCAGAGCGCCCGGCTGTCGACAAGTTCAGCCTCGAAATCGGAGACGGCGAATTCATGGTCCTGGTCGGACCATCCGGATGCGGCAAGTCGACGTCGCTCCGAATGCTCGCAGGCCTCGAGGAGGTCAACTCCGGCAGCGTCTGGATCGGTGACAGAGACGTCACCCATCTGCCGCCGAAAGACCGGGACATCGCGATGGTGTTCCAGAACTACGCCCTTTATCCCCACATGACCGTGGGCGAGAACATGGGCTTCGCTCTGAAGATGCAGAACGTCGGGAAGGAAGAGCGCGAACAGCGCGTGGGCGAGGCGGCCAAGCTGCTCGGCCTCGAGGAATTCCTCAACCGCAAGCCCAAGGCTCTCTCGGGTGGTCAGCGTCAGCGCGTGGCCATGGGTCGGGCGATCGTGCGCCAGCCCCAGGTGTTCCTGATGGACGAGCCGCTGTCCAATCTCGACGCCAAGCTGCGCGTGTCGACGCGTACGCAGATCACCGCGCTCCAGACCCGTCTGGGCGTCACGACCGTCTATGTCACCCACGACCAGGTCGAGGCCATGACCATGGGCGACCGGGTCGCAGTGATGAAGGACGGCGTCCTCCAGCAGGTCGACTCCCCGCTCGCGCTCTATGACACCCCGCGCAACCTGTTCGTGGCGAGCTTCATCGGCTCCCCCTCGATGAATCTCGTGTCGGGCCAGGTGACCGAGGGGGGCGTCCTCGTGGGAGACACCGTCATCCCCGTGTCGCGCGAGATCCTC
>CAZEVN010000001.1:0-129575 GCA_964515145.1 uncultured Enemella sp. | reverse complement strand
CCAATGAAGGGCAGGACAGCCATGACCGACCACCAGGAAGTCGACCGGGCCGCAGCTGAACGCGCGAGCGATCAGGGCGGTTTCCCGGAACAGGAGCAGCCGCCGCCGGGTCTGACCGACCGCATGACACCCGTCCCCGATCACGGCGAGGAGTCGTGGATCGGCCACGACCGGTTGCAGGGCCTTCGGGCCCTGATCACCGGAGGCGACTCCGGCATCGGGCGAGCAGTCGCGATCGCGTACGCCCGGGAAGGCTGCGACGTGGCCATCAGCTATCTCGAGGCAGAGCAGGTCGATGCCGAGGAAACCAAACGCTGGGTGGAGCAGGCCGGGCGCGCGTGCGTGCTGCTGCCCGGGGATATCACCGATGAGGAGACGGCCCGGAAGGTGGTCCGCGATGCCGCCGATCAGCTGGGCGGGCTCAACATCCTGGTCAACAACGCCGGTTTCCAGTGGGCCCGTCGCGAGGGCGGGATCGAGGGTCTGAAGACCAGCGAGATGGACCAGGTGTTCAAGACCAACCTCTATGCGTTGTTCTGGATGACGCAGGAGGCCCTGCCCCACCTCGGCAAGGGGTCGAGCGTCATCAACGTGAGCTCCATCCAGGCCTATGACCCGTCGGTCTCACTCATCGACTATGCGTCGACGAAGGCGGCGATCAACAACTTCACGGTCAACCTGGCAGCCGAGGTCGGCCCGCAGGGCGTACGCGTCAACTGCGTCGCCCCCGGACCGATCTGGACGCCTCTGCAACCCGCCACCAAGGGCGGCGACAGCATGCCCGACTTCGGTGGGGACACTCCCCTCGGCCGGGCCGGCCAGCCGGCGGAACTCGCCGGTGCCTTCGTCTTCCTCGCCAGCCCACGCGAGGCGTCCTATGTGTCGGGAACCGTGCTCGGCGTCACGGGCGGCAAGCCGGTCTTCTGATCACGTGCCGCAGAAGGTTGCGAAGCCGAACCCGGACTCGGGGTCCGGCGCTGCGAGGTCCTCGAACCCGGGGCGCTCCACATAGGGATCCGACATGGCGTCCAGGATGCGCTCCACCTCGCCGAGGTCACCCAGGGTGGCCTTGGCGAGGGCCTGCTCCACCACGTGATTCCTCGGGACGTATGCCGGGTTGAGCGCATCCATGTCGGCCCGCATGGCCTCACGATCGGCGGGCAGCAGCTGCTCCCGCTTCTCGGCCCATGCCTGAAAGGCGTCGACGTCGGTGAACAGGTCCGCCGCCGTGCCGGCCGAGAGCGCCCGGAAGAACCCGGTGAAATCCACCTTCTGGCCATGCAGCAGGCGTAGGCCCTCCTCCACGACCTCCGCATCCGGATGGACCAGGCCGAGCTTGGCCGACATGCGCTCCAGGGCCAGCTCGTTGTAGAGCTCCCCGAATTCACCCAGGGCCGCTGTCGCGAGTTCGACCGCCTGCTTCTGGTCCTCATCGATCAGGGGCAGAAGCGCCTCGGCGAGCCGGGCAAGGTTCCACTGGGCGATGCCGGGCTGATTGCCATAGGCATAGCGGCCCTGCTGATCGATCGAGCTGAACTTGGTGGCCGGGTCGAACTCGTCCATGAACGCGCACGGACCATAGTCGATCGTTTCGCCCGAGATGGTCATGTTGTCGGTGTTCATCACGCCGTGGATGAAGCCCACGCTCATCCAGTCAACGATCAGGCGCGCCTGGGCCCGGGCCACCGACCGCAGCAGCTCGAGGGCCGGTCGCTCCGCCTGCGCCGCGTCGGGGTGATGGCGTCGGATCGCATAGTCGGTGAGCGCCTGCAGCTGGGCTCGATCCCCGGCCGCTGCGGCGTACTCGAACGTGCCGACCCGAAGATGACTCGACGCGACGCGTGCCAGCACCGCACCGGGCTGCGGCCCTTCCCGCCGGACCGGCTCCCCCGTCGCGACCACCGCGAGGGATCGGGTCGTCGGGATGCCGAGCGCGTGCATGGCTTCGCTGATGAGATATTCCCGGAGCATCGGGCCGACGATCGCCAAGCCGTCGCCGCCACGGGCGAACGGTGTCCGGCCGGAACCCTTCAGGTGGAGATCGCGGCGCCGACCCGTGGAATCGACGATCTCCCCGATCAGGACGGCGCGACCGTCCCCGAGGCGGGGTGAATAGCCGCCGAACTGGTGCCCTGCATACGCCTGTGCGACCGTCTCGACGTGTTCCGGGACCTCCCCGACGAGCAACCGGCCGCCCTCGGGGGACTTCAACCAGTCAGCGTCGAACCCCAGCTCGCGGGCCAGCGGCTCGTTGAGCATCAACAGCTCCGGGTGCGCGACCGGCTTGGCCCGCCACGGCAGGGACAACCCCGGGACAGTGTCGGCATAGGTGCGCTCGAACGTGACTTCCAAGAGGTTCTCCATGCCTCCCCCAACCGTGTCGGCGGCCCGATTGTTCCCGACAGCAGGGTTCCCTGTTATGCCCTCTGAAACCACGGCAGCCCAAGATGCCATCAATCGCTGTGATTGATGCAAACTTGAATCGATGACACTTTGGGAGGTTGTGAGGGCCGAACGCGCGGCGCTGGCCGCGGATCTCGCGGGCCTCGACGACGCGCAATGGGCCACCGACTCCCTCTGTGCGGGATGGTCGGTCCGGGACGCGCTCGCTCACATGACGGCCACGGCGCGCATGAATCCGGCCAGCTTTCTCATCAAGCTCGGCGCCGCTCGATTCGACTTCCATCGCATGGTCGGCCACTGCCGACTGAAGGATCTGGGGTCCAGCCCCCGGCAAACCCTGGAGCTGTTTCGCGCCACCGTGGATCTCAGAGGTGGCCCACCGATCCCCCGACCCGCGCTGCTCGGTGAAACGCTCATCCATGCCGAGGACATCCGACGACCCCTCGGCATCCCTCACGACTATCCCCTCGAACCCCTTCGCGACGTGATCACCTTCAATGTGGCGACCAATCTGGTGTTCGGCACGCGCGAGCGCATCGAAGGGCTTCGGCTGGTCGCGACCGATATCGACTATTCCCATGGTTCGGGCGAAGTCGTCGAGGGCCCACTCATGGCGCTCACCCTCGCCGCTACCGGCCGGGGCGCAGGCTGTGATGATCTCTCCGGTCCCGGCGCAGCCGTCCTTCGCGGGCGCTGCCCCTGAAGTCCTGCTCAGCGGACGTCGCGGACATCGGTCTGCAGAAAGTCGTCTCCCTTGAAGAGCAGTGGACGCCCGAGTTGTTGCGCGGCTGCATAGGAGAAGCAGTCGCCGAGGTTGAGACCCGCCGGATGACGCCCTTTGCCGAACCTGGCCCAAGCCTTCAGCGCCACCTGTGCCTGCTCCTCGTCGAACGCGAGCACCTCACACTCCAGGTCAGCGAGCAGGGCATGGAGATCACTCAACGCCTCCTCACCCTGCCGTGCCTGCGCCACCACCCCGGCTTCCACCAGCGATGCCGCCGACATGGCCAGTTCGTCGGCAGATGTGAGGACCGACAGAAATTCTTCCGCGTCTTCCTCCCCGAGAACGACGGCCAGCAGGGCAGACGAATCCACGATCATCGCGGAAGTCCGTGTGCGTCATATCCGATGATCTCCTCAGCCGAGCGGCCATCCAGGTCGGGTCGTGCCCGAGCCCGGGTGATATAGCCCGAGAGCCGAGCGTTCCTGCTGGAGCGGCGCTGCTGCCGCCGCAGTCTTTCGAGCCGTTCTTCCATCGCGACCCGCACAGCGTCCGTGATGGATTCCCCCGTCACAGCAGCCAACTCACGCGCCAGCCGATCGGTCGCCGGATCCTTGATGTTGATCGCCATGGCTCCATCCTATTAGGAAGAAATCCGCCTGCCCAGGGAGAATCGAAGCGTTCTCCCCGCGAGGCTTCTCCGTTCTACGGTGGACCCATGCGCGCATTGCTCTATGACGCCCCTGGCTCACGACCACGACTGCTGGACGTCGCCCGACCCGCGTGCCCGCCCGACGGCGTACTCATCCGCGTCGCCGCCACCGGCGTCTGCCGCTCCGACTGGCACGCGTGGATGGGACATGACCCGGTGCCCCTGCCCATGGTTCCGGGGCACGAGTTCGCGGGGACGATCGTCACGGTGGGCGAGGGCGTTAGCCGCTGGCACGGCGGTGAGCGGGTCACCGTCCCTTTCGTCTGCGGGTGCGGCCGGTGTCGGACCTGTGAGCGGGGCCAGACCCACATCTGCCCCGAGCAGACCCAACCGGGATTCACCCACTGGGGATCATTCGCCGAGATCGTTGCTGTCCACGCCGCCGATGCCAATGTGGTCGAGTTGCCCGACGAGATCGATTTCGTCACCGCAGCCTCGCTCGGATGCCGATTCGCCACGGCGTTCCGCGCGGTCACGACCCAGGGTCGCGTACGCCCCGGCGACACCGTCCTCATCCACGGAGCCGGAGGTGTCGGGCTGTCCGCGGTGCAGGTCGGCCGCGCCCTCGATGCCCGGGTGACCGTCGTCGACCCGTCGCCGACCGCACGTGCCCGCGCGATCGAACTCGGCGCCGATCGAGCCCTCGACCTCGACGAGTTCGCCCTGCTGCGCCGCACGGAGGCCCGATCCGTCGATGTCGTCGTCGACGCGATCGGCGCGCCGGACCTGCTCGAACCCTCCACCGACGTGCTGGCACCGGGCGGGCGCTACGTCCAGGTGGGTCTGCTGTTCGGTGCCGCCGCGCGTACGCCCACGCCCATGGGCCCGTTCATCGGACGAGAACTCGAACTCCTGGGCAGCCATGGAATGCCTGCCCACGACTATCCGGCCATGCTCGACCTGATCACCTCGGGACGCGCCCGGCCGCAGGAACTCGTCGGCCGCGTGATCGGGCTCGACGAAGCTTCCGAAGCGCTCATCGGCCTCGACGAGTCACCCACGACCGGGATGACAGTCGTGACGATCGGCTGACCGACCCGGGCCGTGTCACCTCCCAGCGACCCGGCTACCGGAACGCCGGTTTGCGGACTCCCCCACCGGTGTGCTCGTCCGCCATTAGGCTGGCCCCTCACGGGGGTTCCAGGCGCACTAGCCTGTGCCCGGCCGCAGACCCCAGGGAACAACAGGAGAGATTCTCGATGACCGAACGCGTGACGATTGGCGACCTGCAGGTCGACAAGAGGCTGGTCGACTTCATCAACAATGAAGCGTTGCCCAGGACCGACGTCGATCCCGAAGCCTATTGGCAGGGGTTTGCGGACGTATTCGCCACGTTCGCCGGCCGCAACGCCGAGCTCCTCCAGGTGCGCGCTGATCTGCAGGCGAAGATCGACGATTATCACCGCGCCAACCCTGGCCGCCCCGACATGGACGGCTATGTCGCCTTCCTGAAGGAGATCGGCTATCTGGTCGAGGATCCGGGCGACTTCCAGGTGCGGACCCAGAATGTCGACGACGAGGTCGCCGAGGTCTCCGGCCCGCAGCTCGTGGTGCCGATCCTGAATCGTCGCTTCGCGATCAACGCAGCCAATGCCCGCTGGCATTCGCTCTATGACGCGCTCTATGGGACCAACGCCATCCCCGACGCCGATGGCGCGGAGCGGGGCAAGGGCTACAACAAGGTCCGTGGCGACAAGGTCATCGCCTGGGGCCGCGAGCTGCTCGACACGGCCGCTCCCCTGGCGTCCGGCTCACATGCCGATGTGACGAAGTACGCCGCAGGCGCTGAGTTTGCGGCCACGCTCGCCAACGGCGAGACCGTCGGCCTGGCCGACCCGGAGAAGTACGCCGGCTTCAGCGGTGACGCCGCCTCCCCGACCGCGATCCTGCTGAAGAACAACGGTCTCCACATCGAAATCGTCGTCGACCCCACCGACACGATCGGTGAGACCGACAAGGCAGGCGTCAAGGACATCGTCGTCGAGGCCGCGATCACCGCGATCATGGACCTCGAGGACTCCGTCGCCGCCGTCGATGGCGAGGACAAGGTCATCGGCTATCGCAACTGGCTGCTGCTCAACGACGGCACCGCCTCGGAAGAGATGAAGAAGGGTGGCAAGACGTTCACCCGCACGCTCAACGATGACCGCACCTGGACCGCTCCGGACGGCGGCGAGGTGCGCCTGCCGGGCCGCGTCCTCATGTTCGTGCGCAACGTCGGTCACCTGATGACCAACCCCGCGGTCCTCGATGCCCAGGGCAACGAGCTGCCCGAGGGCATCATGGACGCCCTGGTCACGTCGCTGTGCGCTATCCCGGGTCTGTCCGAGGCCAACGAGAAGCGCAACTCGCGCGCCGGCTCGATCTATATCGTGAAGCCGAAGCAGCACGGCCCGGACGAGGTCGCGTTCACCACCGCCCTGTTCAGCGCAGTCGAGAAGGTCGTGGGCCTGCCCGAGAACACGCTCAAGGTCGGCATCATGGACGAGGAGCGCCGCACGACGGTGAATCTCTCCGCGTGCATCGCCGAGGCCATCGACCGGGTCGTCTTCATCAACACCGGCTTCCTCGACCGGACCGGCGACGAGATCCACACGTCCATGGAAGCCGGCGCGATGATCCGCAAGGCGGAGATGAAGAGCTCGACCTGGATGACGTCCTATGAGGACTGGAACGTCGACACCGGCCTGCGTCACGGCCTGCCCGGCAAGGCGCAGATCGGCAAGGGCATGTGGGCGATGACCGAGCTCATGGCCGAAATGCTGGAGCAGAAGATCGGCCAGCCGAAGGCCGGCGCGTCCACCGCGTGGGTGCCGTCGCCGACCGGGGCGGCCCTGCACGCGACCCACTATCACCGGGTCGACGTCAAGGCGATCCAGGCCGAGCTCAAGGCCGGCGGCCCGCGTGCGAAGCTGACCGACATCCTCACGATCCCGGTGGCCGAGGCGACCGACTGGACCGAGGAGGAGAAGCGCAACGAGATCGACAACTCCTGCCAGTCGATCCTCGGCTATGTCGTTCGCTGGGTCGACCAGGGTGTCGGTTGCTCCAAGGTGCCCGACATCAACGACATCGACCTCATGGAGGACCGCGCGACCTGCCGCATCTCCTCCCAGCTCATCGCCAACTGGATCCGTCACGGCGTTGTGACCGAGGAGTTCGTCCTGGAGTCCCTGCGCCGCATGGCCCCGGTGGTCGATCGCCAGAACGCGGGCGACACGATCTATCTCGACATGGCTCCCCAGTTCGAGAACAGCGTCGCCTGGTGCGCCGCCCGCGACCTGATCATGCAGGGCACCGAGTCGCCGTCGGGTTATACCGAGCCGCTGCTGCATGCCTACCGTCGTCGGTTCAAGGCCTCGATCAGCCTCTGATTTCGCCGCACCGAAAGGCGCCCCGCCCTGCGCGGGGCGCCTTTCGCGCCTCCGGAGGACGTGGGACGGTGGATGCCATGACGACCGTGAATCTCCACCTCACCGGCACCCCGGCCGACGTGCCCCTGGTCCTCCTGCCGCCCTTCCCACTCGATGCCCGAGTGTGGGGCAAGGTCGGGGCCCGACTCGAATCCGCTGCCGGCCCACACCTGATCATCACGGTGGATCCTCCCGGATTCGGCGGGGCGACGGCAGACGGTGAGGCCTCGCTCGAGGCGTACGCCGACGCTCTCCTCTCGGCCCTCGACGCAGCCGATGTCGACCGGTTCGTCGTCGCCGGCAACTCGATGGGGGGCTATGTCGCCCTGGTGCTTGCCGACCTCCATCCCGAGCGGCTCGCCGGGATCGGGCTGATCGGAACCAAGTCGACAGCGGACGCAGTCGATGCGCGCGAAGGGCGGCTTGCCACGGCCGCGCGCCTGGAAGCAGGCGGATCCACCGCCGAGGTGACCGGGCCGATGAACGAGCGGATGATCTCGGCCGCGAGCCGCGCCGAACAGCCGGACACCGTGCGTGACCTCCGGGACTGGATGAACCAGGCCCCGGCCGCCAGCATCGCGTGGGCCCTGCGGGCGATGGCGGCCCGCCCCGACCGGACGGCGGCGCTCAGGACGCTCGACGTCCCGGGCCTGGTCCTGTGCGGTTCCGACGATGTGACGATGACCTGGCCCGAGCAGGAGGCGATGGCCGAGGCGCTGGGCGAGTCGGTCACGGCCCTGGACAAGGTCGGCCACCTCATCCCAATGGAGGCCCCGGACGCGACAGCGACTGCCCTGATCGACCTGTGGAACCGGGCCACGTCCCGCCGCTGATTCAGCAGTGGTCGGGGTCGCTGCCGGCCGGATAGTCCAGCAGCGGCACCTTGCCCTCCCGCCAGGCGCAGATCACAGGTTCCAGCACGCGCCAGCATTCCTCGGCGACATCGCCGCGCACCGACAACAGATGGTCGTTGTCGAAGATGCGGCCGAGGATCTCGCCATAGGGCCGCAGGTCGCTGTCGCCGAGGTCGGCGTCGAGATGGGTGGTCGACAGGTGGAGACGGTCATTGCCGGTATTCGTGGAGACATCGAGCCCGATGCGATGCGGCGTCATCCCGATCGTGAGGACATTGGCGGACGTCTGCCCGTCGAGGCCCTCGGGCAGGTGTCGCACCTTCTTGAAGCGCACCACCACGTGGGAGCGTTTCTCGTCGAGGGCTTTGCCGCTGCGCAGCGTGATGGGTACGCCCGCCCAGCGTTGGTTGCGGATCTCCAGCACCACTTCGGCGAGGGTCTCTGTCTCCCGGTCCGGGTCGACCCCGTCCTCATCGACATAGGCGGGCACGTCCTTGCCGTCCACCATCCCGGCCGTATAGCGCCCACGGCGCGAGTTGGCGACCGGATCGTCCCCGAACACATGGGTCGACCGAAGCGTGTGCAGCATCAGGTTGTGCAACTCATTGGCGTCCAGCCGCGCCGGCTCGCTCAGGGCGACGAGCGAGAGCACCAACAGCAGGTGACTCTGCAACATGTCGATGAGCGCGCCCGCACCGTCGTAGTAGCCCGCCCGGCCCTCCAGCGCCAGCACCTCGTCGGCGATGATCTCGATGCTGTCGATGTGATCGGCCCGCCAGACGGGCTCGAAAATGTGGTTGGCGAAGCGTACGCCGAGGAGGTTGAGCACTGTATTGCGCCCGAGGAAATGGTCGACCCGGAACACCTGCTCCTCACCGACCACCTCGGTGATGAGCCGATTGAGCTCTCGCGCACTGGCATGGTCGTGCCCGAACGGCTTGTCGAGCGCGAGCCGCAGGTCCTTCGGCAGGTCGCGGCCCCGCAGGGCTGCCACCGCTGCTTCGGTCGCTGTCGGCGGTAGGGCGAAATACAGCACGACGGGCCCATCCAAGCTGCCCAGCAGCTCCGCAACGTCGTCGCTGTCATAGGCGCTCACCTGCACCCACCGGCTCGACTCCGCCACGCGCTCGAGTTGCGCACGCCCGCACTCACCCCGCCCCAGGGATTCCTGCACCAGCTCGCGCCACTCCTCCTCGGCCTTCTCACGGCGGCCGACCCCGATCAGGGTGACCTCCCGTTCCGGATCCGTCGCCAGCAGCGTCCCGAGCCCCGGCAGGAGCAGTCGCTCGGTCAGGTCACCGCTGGCGCCCAGGATCACAAAGGTCACGGCTTCGGTCATGGCATCCCCTCACTCGTCGACCTCTCCATCCTTGCCCATGGCCACCTGTGGCCCGGGCACCGGGGGCGCTTGCCCCTCCGATCTATCGTCGGCACATGGCGAGATGGCTCCCGATCCTGGCGACGGCGGCGGTGCTGAGCGCCTGCGTGAGTACGCCCGACTCCGCGCCCATGGAGCCGGTCCCGCCCGTGGCGTCCGCGAGCGCCACGACAACTACCGTCGCCCCCTCGACTCCCACGCCCACTCCCGCGCCGAAGGCCGCACCGTTCGACCCGGCTGAGGCCCATCGAACCGTCGTCGAGTTGGCCGCCCTGGGACCACGCGAGGCCACCGGGGAGGCGTACGCCCGCGCGAGCGAGCTGGTCGAGACCCGGTTCGACAAGCTCGGCTATGAGGTGACGAAACAGGAGTTCGACGTTCCCGCGGGAACGTCCTGGGGGGTTCGCGTGCCCGCGGGCCGGACCCACAACCTGATCGCTCACCCGGTCGGTTTCGACCCCACGCAGCCGCACATCGTGATCGGGGCGCATCTCGATACGGTGCCGCAGGCCCCGGGCGCGGAGGACAACGCGTCCGGTGTGACCGTGATGCTGGAGCTGGCGCGGGTGCTGGCCGAGGAGCCGGCCGGAGTGCCCGTGCGATTCATCGCGTTCGGCGCAGAGGAGCCGCGGGGCTCGGGCGATGAGCGGCACCACTACGGCTCACAGCACTATGTGGCCGAGCTGTCGGGGGACCAGAAGGCAGCCACGACCGCGATGGTGTCGCTCGATCGCGTGGGCGTACCCGCTGCTGCGGTGCCCATCGCCCACGGCGGCCGGGGCGATCCATCCCTGCGCCGGGCCCTCGCCGACGCCGCCCCCGCCGATATCCCTGTCACCCAGGTGGAGAACACCACGAGCGATCACTGGTCGTTCGAGAAGGCCGGCGTCCCCGCCGCCCGTCTGGGCTCGGTGCCCTATGCGGGCTATCACACGCCTCGTGATCTGCCCGACATCGTGGCCGAGGACCAGCTCGGGCGGGTCGGCGCGGTCATGTGGGCGTGGCTCCGCAGCCTCTGAGAATCACCCGGCGTAAGGACCGGTGCTCGTGCTCCGGAGCTCCTCCAGAATCCGGGCCGCGTCCCGCTCGTCCGCCGGCCGGGGGATGTGGTCCCGGATGACATAGGGCACCGGCTCGACGGCCACGACCCGATCACCCCACAGGACGATCTCGACGAGGATGCCTTCCTGCACCTGCCGGGAGAACTGCATGTCGAAGATGAAATTGCCGAGCGAGTGCACCACCGTGGTATCGCCGATGGCTTCCCAGCCCTGGACCCAGTGGGGGTGCCCACCGATCACCAGGTCGGCCCCGGCCTCGGCGAAGCGGGTCGCCGCCAGTCGCTGGCTGTCCTCCGGCTCGTGGGTGTATTGCGTGCCCCAGTGCGGAATCACGATCACGACATCGGCGACTTCGTTCGCCGCCGTGATGTCCCCCACGATACGGTCGAGGGCCGCCCGGTCGAGCGGTCCGGTGCGCGGTGGCATATTCAGGCGATTGGTGCCCGGCCTGTCGTCACGAGCTGCCGGGGTCTCACCGATCGATTCGGTGCCGAGGAAGGCGATGCGTACGCCGTCATGCTCGGCGATCCAGGGGGCCCTCGCCCGGTTGAGGTCGGGCCCCGCACCGAAATAGGCGAGGCCGGCCGAGTCGAACGTCTCGAAGGTGTCGAGCATGGCCCGATTGCCATAGTCGCCAAGGTGGTTGTTGGCCAGGCTCACGCCGTCGAAGCCAGCAAGACGGAGGCCTTCGAGCATGGCGGGGTCGGCGTGGAACGAGTCCCCACCCTGGGTCGGTCGTCCGTTGTCCGACAGCGTGGCCTCGAAGTTGCCCAGCGTGAGATCGGCGCCGGCCAGTCGCTCTGCGAACGGCTCGAACGGGGCGCGCGGATTCCCCGCGTACGCCCGCCCGACGCGCCGGCCGAGCATGATGTCGCCCGTGATCGTGAGGGTGGTCACGACCGGCAGGTCACCGGTCGCGACGCGCACGGGATAGTCCAGCGGTCGACGCAGCGGATGCACGCCGTCGACCTCGGCCACGCGCACACGCTCATCGACACTCGTGGCCGGGATCACCGCGACCGTGTTCGGATCCCGGGTCACCACGTCAATCGCCTCGGCTGGGGAGCCTGTCGCGAGATTCAGGGCTGCTGCGGGTTGGCCGAGGTTCGCCCAGTCGCGAATCCGTCCCGCTTGCAGATCATCCAGAGTGGCCGCCTCGATCGCCACCACGCCGCGACTGTGGTGGACCGCCAGGACGAGCGGGATGGTGGCCGGCGGCGGCGTGGCGGACGTCGAAGAGGTCGGCATCGTCGACGCACCGGGCCGTGGGACAGGGGTGGTGTCGCCCGCGCACGCCACCATAAGCACCACCAGAAGCCCGGATACCCACGCTGCGCGCATGACCCAAGCCTAAATGTTTGATCTGGATCAAACCTGAGCATAAACTTGAGCAAATCTCAGGCTCCTCGCTCTGAGGACAGGGCCAGGGAGGGTCGATCCACGAACATGAATTTGTGGACAAATACACTCGTCACCGCGCAGACGATGTGGGTACGCAGTGCCTCCCTCTTCCTGCCCCCGGCCGCCGGGGCCTCCCAGGGGGTCGTCGAGGCCCCGGGCTCTCCCGAATTCAAACTCGCGCTGGTGGGTGATTCGGCCGCCGCCGGGATCGGCGTGTCCACGCATTCGCTCGGCCTCGCCGGAAGTCTTGGGCGCGAATTGGCGGTGACCACCGGACGTCGGGTGGAGTGGCGCGTGTTCGCCCAGTCGATCGCCAATGTCCAACGCATCCGGCAGCGCCTGATCCCGCAGGTGCCGGTCGATCATGACCTGGTGGTCCTGGTCGCCGGGATGACCGATGCCCTCGCCCCGACACCGCTGGACGAATGGAGCATCGACATCGCGGCGGCGATCGAGGATCTCGCGGTGCGCCACCGGTGCCTCCTGGTGGCCGGCACTCCCCCGTTCGCTCGGATGCCGTGCCTGCCCAGCCCTCTTCGCGAAACCCTTGATCAGCGGGGCCGGGCCATGGACGCCGTGACCGCCGAGGTCTGCGCCTCCCGGCCGGGGGTGGTCTTCTCGTCCAGTCGCACACTGCCCGATGGGAGCGACGGGTTCTTCGCCGTCGACGGATTCCATCCGTCGGCGCGGGCGTACGCGCAGTGGGCCCGCACCCTGGCCCGCGCCGCCATCGGGTGACGACTCAGCGGCGCGCCTCCTCGCGCGTCAGAGGTTTCGGATGACCTTCGCGGGGTTGCCGACCGCGACCACGTTCGCCGGGATGTCCCTGGTGACCACAGCCCCGGCCCCGATGACCGAATTCTCCCCGATGGTCACGCCGGCCAGAATGATCGCACCGCCACCCAGCCAGACGTTGTCCTCGATGGTGTGGGGCGACCGACCAAATCCCGACCCGCCGGTCAGGCCCCGAACTCCAACGGGGCCTTCCCGCGGACGCCGGGGCGTACGCGATAGACCGAACCGGCCGCGGGCTCCTCGCCGTCGGGGAGGTTCTCGCGCGAGGTCGTGATGAACAGTTCGTCCAGGTCGGGCCCACCGAACGTGCAGGCGGTGACCTGGCGTACGCCGACCTCGACGACCTCGCTCAGACTGCCGTCCTCGGCATAACGATGCACGGCCGAGCCCTTGTTGAGCGCGACCCAGACGCCGCCCTCGGCATCGACGCAGAGCCCATCGGGCCGTCCGGTTTCCTGGTCGATCTCGACCCAGGCATACCGGTTCTGCAACCCGTGCTCCGGATCGTGGTCGAAGCGCCACACGGTGCCGGTCGGAGTGTCGTTGTAATAGGCGACCGTGCCGCCGGGGCTCCAGTCGAGTCCGTTGGAGGTGCTGACCCCGTCGAGTACGCGTACCGGCTCGTGGTCCGGACCATCCCAGCGGAACACCGACGCCGCTCCGGGAGTGCGGTCATAGGCCATGCCGCCGATATAGAACCTGCCCTGCGGGTCACAGCCGCCGTCGTTGTTGCGCAGGTTGGGGTCGTCGAACAGTCGGACGACTTCGCAGAGGTCGGACAGGTCATCCTGGCGGGCCAGAGCGATCCCGGACTCGGTCGCGACGATCGCTCCCCCACCGACCCGGGGCCGAATGACGGCGGCGACGTTCGAGCCGACCGGCGTACGCGTGGGTCGTTCGCCGTCGAGCGAAATGATCGTGCCGTGGAGCATGTCGACGAAGCGCAGCTGGTGGGTTCCCGGCCACCACACGGGACCCTCGCCGTGAAAAGAGATCGAATCGGTGAATCGCTCGGCCTTCATGGCGGCCACCCTAGGCCGGGTCTCCGGGCGACCGAGGTGATTTGAAAGACTTGTCTATATGACCACGCCTCTTGAGGACTATGCCCTGCTGGCCGACATGCGCACCTCGGCCCTCGTGTCGCGGGACGGCAGCCTCGACTGGTTGTGCCTGCCCCGCATGGACTCCCCCGCCGTGTTCTGTGCCCTCCTGGGAACAGAAGAGAACGGGTGTTGGCGCCTGAGCATTGCTGACGGCACAGTCGTGGAGCGACACTATCGGGGCGATTCGTTCATCCTCGAGACGATCTGGGAGTCCCCGACCGGTCGGGCCCGGGTGGTCGATCTGTTGCCGCCGCGGACACGTGAGGCCGACCTGATCCGTCTCGTCGAATGCCTCGAGGGTGAGGTCGTGGTCGACCACGACCTGCGGTTGCGCCTGGACTATGGCCGCGTGGTGCCCTGGGTCCGACGCACCCCGGCAGGACTGGTGGTCGTCGCGGGCCCGACCGGCCTGTTGCTGTCGGGGCCCGACGTGGATGGCTGCCACCCCGACGGGGACATGCCGGCCTGCCTGACCGGGCGTACCCGTCTGGCCGCCGGAGAACGGCAGGACTGGCAGCTGCTCTGGTTCCCGTCCCACGAGACACCGCCGGCTCCGGCGGAGCCCTTGGCGGCGGTCGCCGAAACCGAAAACCACTGGGCGGAGCTGACGGAGGGGCTGAAGATCGAGGGCCGCTGGCCGGAGGTCGTCCGCCGGTCCCTGCAGGTGCTGCGAGCGCTGACCAACGCCGAGACCGGTGGCATCGTGGCCGCCCCGACGGCCTCGCTGCCGGAGGATTTCGGGGGCGAACGCAACTGGGACTATCGCTATACCTGGCTGCGGGATGCGTCTTTCACCATCGAGGTCTTGATCGATCACGGCCACACCGAGAAGGCCATGCTCTGGCGCAACTGGCTGCTGCGCGCGGTGGCGGGCGATATCAATCAGCTCCAGATCATGTATGGCATCGGCGGCGAGCGCGAGCTTCCCGAATCCGAACTCGACCACCTGGCGGGTTATGAGAATTCCCGGCCGGTGCGCATCGGCAACGGGGCCGTGGACCAATACCAGGCCGATGTGGTCGGCGAGGTGATGCTCGCGCTCGGGAAGCTCCGGGATGACGGGCAGGCCGAGGACTCCTGGTCGTGGCGCCTCCAGAAGGAGCTGCTGCGCTACTGCGAGGAGAACTTCCATCGCCCTGATCACGGCATCTGGGAGATGCGTGGCGATGAACACATGTTCACCCACGGCCGCGTCATGATGTGGGCCGCCTTCGACCAGGGCGTACGCGCGGTCACCGAACACGGCCTGGACGGCCCCCTCGACCACTGGCGGGGTCTCCGGGAGACGCTGCGGATCGAGATCGAGGAGCACGGGGTCGATCCCGAGTCGGGGGCCTTCACCCAGACCTATGACAACACCGAGGTCGATGCGTCGCTGTTGCAGATCCCCCACACCGGCTTCTGCGCCTACGACGATCCCAGGATGCTTCGGACCGTGACACGGATCGAGACCGAGCTCGGCGACGAGAACGGGCTCGTGCACCGCTATCGGACCGAGACGGGTATCGATGGCCTCCCTGGCGACGAATACCCGTTCCTCATCTGTGTGTTCTGGCTCGTCGAGCAGTACGCCGGCTCCGGGCGACTCGACGACGCCATCACCCTGATGGATCGACTGGTGGGCTATGCGAGCGATCTGGGGCTGCTGGCCGAGGAATACGACCCTTCGACCGACCGGCTGGCGGGAAACTATCCCCAGGCCTTCAGTCACCTCGCGCTCGTTCGGGCGGCCGGGGCGATCACAGCGGCCGAGGCAGAATCCGCACGGGACTAGGCTCTGGCCCATGCCCGTGCTCACGTCCGTTTTCGTCGGCAAGCCCGTTCCACTGCCGCCCGAAGGACAGCTATCGGGGATCTTCAAGCATCCGGTCGAGGGCCCAGTCGCCGTGGATCACGAGGGCCTCGCCGGTGACGAGCAGGGTGATCGTCGCGTCCACGGCGGGCCCGAGAAGGCCGTGCACCTGTTCCCGCCCGAGAGCTATGACCTCATCGCTCGCGCTCGACCCGCGATTGCCGGGGAGCTGCGGGCGGGCGTACTCGGAGAGAACCTCTCCGCACCCGGCCTGACCGAGGCCGAGGTCTGCCTCGGGGATGTGTTCCGCATCGGGACGGTGCTCATCCAGGTCAGCCAGCCGCGCCGGCCGTGCTGGAAGATCGACAACCGGCTCGACTCCCCCGGCCTGAATCGGGTGATTGTGGAGCTCGGCTGCCCTGGATGGTACGCCCGGGTCCTGCGCCCCGGGACTCTCGCTGCGGGTGCCGACATCGTGCGTGAGGACCGCCCCGCCCCCGGGCTGACGCTCGCCCGCCTGCTGGCCGCGGACCGGGACCACCGACCCGACCCGGACGAGCTGGCGCTGCTTGCGGCCGCGCCCGGGCTCAACTCGGACTGGGTGGAACGCCTCGAGCGACGGGGCGAGTGGCTGCGTCGACGGCGATGACTGCAATACTCCGGATGTGCTGGAGATCCTGGCGGTCACTTTTCCCTTCTTCGCGCTGATCGGCATCGGTTATGCCGCGGCGCGGAGCAAGATTCTGCCCATCGAGGCCGTCCCGGGCCTGAACGTCTTCACGCTCTATTTCGCGCTGACGGCGATGCTGTTCCAACTCGGTGCCCGGACGCCGATCGGCGAGCTGCTGGATCCCGTCGTGCTCGGAACCTGGTTTCTCGCCGGCATCCTGGTCATGGGGATCGGCGTCTTCACGGCGCGGAGGATCCACAAGAGCTGGCTCGACGCCTCGTTCGGCGGCCTGATCGCGACGCTGCCCAACTCCGGCTTCATGGGGGTCCCGCTCCTGATCGCGCTCGTGGGCCCCGAGGCCGCGGGCCCGATCAGCGCGAGCCTCATCATCGACATCGTGTTCATGCAGTCGATCGCTGTTGCGCTCTCGCAACGGGGCTCGGGTGAGCATCACGGAGTCTGGCCCGAGATCAGGGGCTCGCTGATCCGCATGGCCAAGAACCCGCTGCCCTGGGCCATCGTGCTCGGCGGGCTCTGGGGCTGGCTGGGTCTGCACCTGCCCGGCCCGGTCGACTCACTCGTCACGATGCTGGCGGCGGCCGCGACCCCGGCAGCGCTCTTCACCATCGGCGCCGTCCTCGCCCGCGAGCAGGGCACCGCGCCGAAGGGTCGCATCCGCACCGGCGTCCGCGCCTGGGGCGATGTCTATTGGCTGGCAGTGTTGAAACTGTTCGCCCATCCCCTGCTCATGTGGGCCATCGGGCGCGGGGCCATCGCCGCCGGGCTGCCGCTGGGCGAGACCGCCCTCCATGTCCTCGTCCTCACCGCCGCCCTGCCCGCCGCTGCCAATGTCTCGGTGCTCGCCGAGCGCTTCGGCGCCGACAACGGCCGCATCGCCCGCGTCATCCTGGTCTCCACGATCCTGAGCTTCGCGACCTTCACCGTCGCCGTGGCGCTCCTGCTCTGATCGGGTCCTCTCGACTCGGCCGGGTGACCGATTCCAAGACTTGGCTCGGTCAGAAGGTGCGTCGTTCCCCGCCTCTGACGCATCCCCACCAGGCATGTGGGAGGCGCTATGGAATTGCGTCCCCACCGGAAGCACGGTTCCTCACCGCCCCTTGAGCTCCGGCTAGCTCATAAGCTTGCGTTCCCCTCTTCAGCTCCCGCCACCGTCTTGAGCTCGCGCCCCACCGCTATCAGCTTGTCCTGACGTCTTGAGCGCCCCGTGCACCGGGGGCGGAGTCGGCGAGGGCAAGCTGGATGAATTTCGGGCCCGAGGCAGCGCAAGCTCAAGCGGTTATGGGGCGCTGACTGCCGTGAACGCACGCTGAACGACAGGTTTTCTGCCGCGATCTCAGGTTTCAGGCCGGTTCGGCAGGGTTGGTACGCCGGCGCCGCGGGAGGGCAAGCTGAATGGAGACCGCGTGGTCGCCCACCCAGCGCGGCTCTCCGCGACTCGGTAGCTTCGGCTCTCCTGCTTCGCCTCTCCTGCTTCGGAGCCTGCTGCGGAGACCGACCGGAGCGGTTCGACGGCCGGTGCGCTTCCGCTGCGGACGCAATTCCATAGCGCCGCGCTCCCACCCCTGAGTAGCCCGATCCGAACCAGCCGACGGCAGCCATGACACTGCACCGGCCCACGCGTGACAGCGGATGACAACTGTCATCCCGAAGTTGTGACGTTGCCCCCATGCCGTGAAAGCCGGATCCGACGACGCTTGAAGCATGACGAACAGCACCCCCGCGATCCAGCTCACCGGACTCACCAAGCGCTATGGCGCCCTCACCGCCGTCGACAACCTGGACCTGACCGTCCCCGCCGGACAGATCCTGGCGTTCCTCGGCCCCAACGGCGCCGGCAAGTCCACGACCACCGAGATGGTGCTCGGTCTGGTCAGGCCGGATGCCGGCGAGGTGCGCGTCTTCGGACAGACGCCCCAGACGGCCATGCGCTCCGGCGATGTCGGCGCCAGCCTCCAGAACGGCACGTTGCTCTGGGACACGTCGGTCCGATCGCTGCTGTCGATGATGCACGGACTGCATGAACACCCGCTCCCCCTCGCCGAGGTCATCGAGCGCGCCGACCTCCGCGACATCCTCCGCACGTCCACCAGCAAGCTCTCCGGCGGCCAGGCCCAGCGCGTCCGGTTCGCTCTCGCGATCATGCCCGACCCGCGCCTGCTCATCCTCGATGAGCCCACGGTCGGAATGGACGTCGACACCCGCCGCCGCTTCTGGGCGACGATGGGCGATCTGACCGCAGGCGGACGCACCGTCGTGTTCGCCACCCACTATCTCGATGAGGCCGACGAGTTCGCTGACCGGATCGTGGTGCTCAACCATGGGCGCCTGGCCGCGGACGGCACCGGTCGCGAGATCAAGTCGGTCGTCGGCGGCCGTCACATCAGCTTCACCGGTCCCGACTCCGATTGGACGGGGCTGCCCGGTGTGGTGACCTCCAGCCGCACCGCCGGGCGTACCACCCTCAACTGCTCCAACGCCGACCTCACCCTCCGCGCCCTCATGTCCGGCCCGCACGCGGCCGCCGTCACCGACATCGAGGTCTCCGCCCCGAGCCTCGAGGACGCCTTCCTCTCCCTCGTCGCCTGACGCGACGCAAGCCAGACTCTCCCGCCCCGCACACCCGACAGGACACGATCATGACCACCCTCGCCACCACGACTCTCGCCCCGACCTCCCGCACCTCCCGATCCGGCCAGGCCGGCCTCCGCCGGTTCGCCCACTATGTCCGCGCCAGCATCGCCGCGCTGGTCCGCGAGTGGTCCTTCCTCACGTTCATCATTGCCCTGCCCACCGTCATGTATCTCTTCTTCAGCGGCATCTATGGCGCCGAGATGAGCCAGGCCGGAGTCCAGGTGAAGGCGATCATGATGGTCACCATGGCGGCCTATGGCGGCCTCGGCGCGGCCCTGACCGCCGGTGCCACCATCCAGGCCGAGCGCAGCTCAGGCTGGTTCCGCCAGCTGATGCTGACCCCGCTCACCCCGGCCCAGTTCCTCGGCGGCAAAGTCATCACCGCCGTCGCCGTGGTCATCCCGGCCCTGTTGGCGGTGTTCATCGCGGGGATGATCATGGGCGTACGCCTCCCGGCTGGGACCTGGTTCGCCGTCGGCGCCCTGCTCCTCGCCAGCCTCCTGCCCTTGGTCGTGCTCGGCCTGGTGATCGGCCTGTGGTTCAAGCAGCAGACGGCCTCAGCCGTCACGACCCTGCTCATGCTCGCGCTGTCGATGGTCGGTGGCCTGTGGTTCCCGCTCGACATGATGCCCGCGTTCATGCAGACGATCGGCAAGCTTCTGCCGTCCTATTGGGCCGGCCAGATCGGGATGTGGCCTCTCGTCGACGGCGCGTTCCCCTGGCGAGGAGTCCTGGTCATCGCCATCTGGACTGCGGCGCTGGTCGTGATCGGTGCCCTCGGCTACCGTCGGGCCGTGCGCACCTCGCGGCGCTGACCCGCTCGACAGGAGCATTTCGGTTGACCACGCAACCCAGCCTCCAGGCCCCCGGTTTCAACCCGGGGGCCGTCGGTCTGTCCTGGTGGCGTCGGGCGCTGGCGCAGGGCGCGGGATATTTCCTGCCGAGCTCGCTCTTCGTCTTCGTGCCGCTGATGTTCGCCGACAACTACACCCCCCTGACCTGGGTCCTCGCACCACTCGCCGGACTGGTCATCCTGGTGTTCTTCCTCGGCACCACCCTCGTGATGCACTGGCGGGAGGAGTATCGCTGGCTGTGGCTCATCGGGCTGATGGCCTCGATCCTCCTGATGGGCTCCGTCACCGGCGGCGACTCCCGACCGGCCTATTTCACGTCCTATGTGACCGCGGTCACCGCCACCCTCATCGCATGGCGCCACGCCCGGATCGTGATCGTCGGCATCTCCCTCGCCGCCCTCGCGCTGGCCCTGTCCCAGGGCGAGATGTTCGGCACGGTCATGGCGATCATGGGATTCGCGATCGGCTGGGGCATCGGGACCGGTATCGAGACCGAATCAACCCGCGAGAAGCTGCGGGCGGCCGAGGAACGGACGGCGGTTCTCGCGGTGGCCGCCGAACGCGAACGCATCGGCCGCGACCTTCACGACATCCTGGGACATTCCCTCACCACCATCGCGGTCAAGGCGGATCTGGCCGGGCGCCTGGTGGGCCGCAACGACGATGCCGCGCGTGCCGAGGTCGACTCCCTCGCCTCCATCGCCCGGCAGGCTCTGGCCGACGTCCGGGCCACGGCCGCCAACATGCGCGAGGTCCGCCTCGCGAGTGAGATCGCCTCCGCCCGCTCGGTCCTGGACGCCGCTGCGATCGAACACACGACGCCCACCGCCTTGCCCGTCCTCGACGACGACCGCGCAGAGCTGTTCGGCTGGGTCGTCCGCGAGGCGATCACCAACGTGGTCCGGCACTCGGGCGCCTCGCAGTGCACGATCACCTGCAGCGACCTCTCGGTCACCGTGATCGACGACGGCCGCGGGCTCGATTCGAAGGCGGACGGCCGCGCGGGTACGCCCGGGTCGGGCCTCGTCGGCCTTCGCTCCCGCGTCGAGCAGGCGGGTGGCACACTCGAACTGGCCTCGATGCCCGGCCATACCAGCCTGATGGCCAGCCTGCCGCCGCTCGCCGATTCCTCGCCCCGCCTCCAGGAGCCCGCATGATTCGCATCGTCGTGGCCGACGACCAGACCCTGATCCGCACCGCTTTGGCGACCACGCTCGAGCTCGAGGACGACATTGCAGTAGTGGGTCAGGCCGCGACCTGCGCCGAGGCAGTGGCGGTGTGTCAGGTGAAGCAGCCGGACGTGGTCGTGCTCGACGTCCAGATGCCCGACGGCGGACTGCCCGTCACCGACGGCATCGACACCCTGCCGGCGCTCCTCGGTGCCGCTCCCGGCGCGAAAGTCGTGGTGGTCACCACCTTCGGCCGCCCCGGCTATCTGCGGCGGGCGCTGGAGTCCGGAGCCGTGGGATTCATGGTGAAGGACGCGCCCGTGGATCGCCTGCTCGAGGCCGTTCGTCGAGCCGCCCAGGGGCTTCGCGTGGTGGACCCGGAACTGGCCGCGGCCTCACTGTCGATCGGCGCCTCGCCACTCAGCGAGAAGGAAGCGCTCGTGCTGGCCGCATCCTCGGGGGGTGCCTCGACGCAGGCGATCGCCCAGGCCGTGCATCTCTCGGAGGGCACGGTCCGCAACTATCTCTCCTCCGCCATCGGCAAGGTCGGCGCCCGCAACCGGGCCGAGGCCCTGCGCCAGGCCACCGAGAACGGGTGGGTCTAGATGGAACTCCGGGCGCTGATCTTCGATGTCGACGGAACGCTGGCGGACACGGAGGACCAGGGCCACCGACCGGCCTTCAACGACGCGTTCGCCGACGCAGGACTGCCCTGGCACTGGGATGCCGAGCTCTATCGCGACCTCCTCGGTGTCACCGGTGGCAAGGAGCGCATCCGACACTTCTGCGAGCGTTTCCACCCCGACTTCGTGCAGCGCCCCGACGCGGCCGATGCCATCGCCCGACTGCACCGCGCCAAGACGGCGCAGTATGTGCGGCGGGTCGCCGATGGGCACGTGCAACTGCTGCCGGGCGTACGCGAACTCATCGCCGAAGCCCGCGCCGCCGGCCTCCGACTGGCGATCGCCACCACCACGTCGCCCGAGAACGTGACCAGCCTCCTGGCTGCCACCCTGGGGACCGAGGCACCGGGCTGGTTCGAGGTGATCGGCGCCGGTGACATCGTCGCCGCGAAGAAGCCCGCCCCGGACATCTATCTCTGGGTGCTGCAACGCCTGGACGTTCCCGCGGGAACGTGCCTCGCGTTCGAGGACTCCCTCCCCGGGTACGCCGCAGCCCGCGCCGCCGGGCTGCCGGTCGTGGTCACGCCCAGCGGCGGGCTGACCGCTGCGGACTTCCCGGACGCTCTCGCCGTGTGGCGCACTCTGGCCGCGACGGACCTCCGGGAGCTGGGTACGCTTCACGCCACCGATCGTCCCTGACCGACGGGTGGCGTCAGTGGTCGGCGACTCCCGCCCGACGGCTGATGACATAACAGACCGACACGCCCAGGGTCCCGAGCGTGACCACGCCCAGCAGCGGCAGGGCCGATCCCGGACCTGCGATGCCGACGGCCGGGGCGACGAAGGCCCCGGCCAGGAACTGTGAGGCCCCCACGAATGCCGACCCGGCACCCCGGGCGTCGTCGGCGTACCCGAGAGCCAACGCCACCGAGTTGCCGAACGTGAAACCGAGCGCCGTCGTGAACAGGATCAGCGGGATCTCGATGACATAGACGTGGAGACCCAGGGCCTGCTGGAGGGCCAGGATCGCGACGCCCACGGCGAACAGCACGAGTCCGACGCGCATCATCGCGTGTTGGCCGAAACGGTCGACCAGACGGATGTTGATCGAGCTCCCGATGAAGATGCCGGCCGAATTGATCGCGAAGAGCACGCCGCTGCCGAGCACCCCCAGCCCCATGATCGTCTGGAAGACGAACGGGGAGGCCGAGACATAGCCCATAAGCACCACGAACCCGAACGTCATGATGAGCGCGTTGGCCGTGAACCCCTGCCTTCGCACCAGATCCAGCATGCCCACGTGGCGCCGCCGGGCAGCGGAATCATCGGGGTGAGCGCGGGCCTCGGCCCGGGCTGCGCGGCCATGGGTTTCCGGGATGACAAAGACGACGGCGGCCAGCATCAGGGCTGTGATGCCCGCGAGTGACCACATGACGCCGCGCCAACCGGTCGGGATGGCCAGTGCCCCACCGATCAGCGGCGCGATCACGGGGGCGATGCCTCCCACGAGGGCCAACAGGCTGAACATCTTGGCCGCCGCGACCCCGCGATAGAGGTCGGCCACGATCGCGCGGGCGATCACCATGCCGGCGGCGCCACTGAATCCTTGGACCAGCCGCGCGACCAACAGCACCTCGGCGTTGGGTGCCAGCGCAGCGGCTGCCGAGGCCACGAGACAGACGGCCGATCCGACGAGCAGCGGTGGTTTGCGCCCGAGCCGGTCGGACAGCGGGCCCAGCACGAGCTGCCCGATGGCGACGCCGACGAAGAAGGTGGTGAGGGTGAGCTGGATGGTGTGTGCCGGGACGTCGAGGTCCTGGGCCATGGCCGGGAAGGCCGGGAGATACATGTCGATGGCGAAGGGAGCCATCGTCGACAGCAGCGCCAGGGCCAGCAACAACAGGATGTTGCGCTGAGTGCTCTCGCGCCGGGGTAGGGAAGCCATGAGGAGGTCCGGCACTCGGTCAGAGCGGGGCGACCGCCACGGCCGGTCCATAGGCGTAGTCCGCCGCGCACTCGGCACCACGACACTCGGTGCTCAGCATGTCGACCAGAATATCGCCGACATTGTTCTTGGCCTTGAAGTGGCCCACACCGTCGGTGTCACCGGCACCCATGTTGAACACGGCCCCATCGGAGAAGTCCAGGTCCATCGCCGCGGCGGGCGTACCCGTCCCCACGTCGATCTGGGCGATCACGTTGTCACCGGGTTCATAGAGCGCCCCCTGAGCGCATTCGGCGAGGTTGTCGGTCGCACCGCAGTGCACCTGGTCATAGGCTCCGGCCGAGATCGTATAGAACTCGACCTCCGGGTGCAGCGCCGGCATGTTGCGCAGCGAACGGGGCCCTTCCGACCCGGTCCAGTCGTTGTTGCCATAGCCGGCACCATCGGGATAGAAGCCGAAGGTGTAGGGATCGAAGATGTTCTGCGACCCGCAGGTGGGGGCGATCGAGTTGGCATAACCGACCAGGCGACACGAACCGAGCCCCCGGATGCCGCCGGCGATGTTGACGAACCTGCGGACCTCGCCCCAGCCGGGCCCCGTCTGCTTGTCATCGGCATAGGTGAACGCGGCCATCGACATGGACACGCCGAACGAGTGCGACACGATGTCGACCTGCTCACTGCCCGTGTAGTCCCGGACCGCGTCGACGAAGTTGAGGATGTCGGCGTACCCCTGCGCGGTGTGGTAGTTGTTCTGCGGCTTCTTCTGCTTTGCTTCGGACAGATAGGTGATCCCGAAGAGTTCACACTCCGAATAGCCGGCGGCCCGGAACTGGTCATAGACCGAATGCGGTGCGACGGGGTTGTCCCCCACCGGCCCGGTGATGTCGGAATCCCAGTTGACGGCGCGGTCGGCGTTGCCGTGCACAAAGACGACAGGCGTACGCTCCGGCGTGCAGTCAGCAGCGCCTCCGAAGCCCCCCACCGCGGCGCCGGTCACAGCCGGCGCGGACTTGGTGAAGCTCGGGTCGAACTGCTTGTCATCCGCCTTGCAGCCGGGAAACTCGAAGGTGCCGCAGTCAAGGACCGTCGGCGGGGGCGGCTCCTGCTGGGCGAGATAGCCCACGCCACCGAGACCTGCTCCGGCCACCAGGACGGCGGCTGGAATGACCACGCGCTTCGAGCGCAGGCGTGACGGCACGGTGACCTCCTGTGAGCGTGCTGAGGGGGATTCCGGGGACGGAGCCCCCGGATGGGATCCCAAGCACGATGCAGGCTAGCCGTTGCGTGGCCCCACCCGAGCCACCACGTGCCGCCGTGGGCAACCCCTCACCGAACGTCGGCGGTCTCCCAGTCACCGAACCACTGACGCACCCGGGCCGACAGCGCACGCTCGAAATCGTCGTCGCTATGGGTGTCCCGGATCCAGTCGGCGAACGACCCGCCCGCCACCCGGTCGAGCTCCGCCCGGCAGCCCTCCGGATCGGTGACGGCCCTGGCCAACATGGCGACGCCCTCGGCCTTGGTCGAATAGAAGAACGGATAGCCCTCGGGCAGGATCGCTCTCGCCCAGGGCGAGTCATGGAAGATGCCGATCACTCCGGCCAGCAGGGCTTCGATGTATTCGAGTCCATAGGATTCTTCCCGCGCGGTGGCGACGAACGCCGTCGTCCGGGCCAGTGCCTCCCAGTAGCCCTCCCGCGTCCGCAGCGGCCCGACCCAGGACCACGCGTGGGCAGACATGTGCATGGCTGGCTCACTGGTCAGATGGGCTTCGTGGAGCCGCATCTGCACGCGGATCTCGTGTTTCTTGGCGACCGCCTCGACGATGTCGATGAACTCCCAGGGCTGCTTGCGGTCGTGGACATAAATGGCCGGATAGAGCACCACCGGCACCTCCGGCTCCTGACGGGGCTGGACGCGTTCGACCCGGACGCCCAGGTTCGACCAGGCGAGCTTGGCCTGTTCGACGAACGGCTGGCTGGTCCACTGCCGCATGATTTCGCGGATCTCGCTCGCGGTCCTCTCCGAGTTGGCGAAGGTCGGGAACAGGGCGAACGAAAGCCCGAGCAGCGCCTTGTTGATGCGGTGGTGATAGTTCTGTCGCGCCGACCACCACACGAAGTTCATCAGTTTGGGTTCGGCCGCTGTTGAGTGCAGCACGCCCCAGATGCCGGTCGAATCGATGACATCCATGTTGATGACCAGCGTGTCGTTGGCGTCCAGGAATTCGAGCGGCACCATGTCGAAGCCGTTGCACCGCCGGGTCGCGGGTCCGATGAGAATCGCGGGGGCGAACAGGTTGAGCAGGCGGCGCACCAGCACCGGACCGGCCTCCAGGCCGACGACATCGCCTCGTTCGTCGACCAGGGGCTGGTTGGCATCGAGACCATATTTGATCGCAACCCTCATCGCGGCTCTCCTTCTCCGGTCGGCGAATCGGTCTGGGTGAGGGCCGTGGCGAATCCCGACTCGTCGGGAGCGGGCGGAGTAGGCCGGGTTTCGCGCCGGTCGCTCTCGCCGGCATCAAGGCCGCGGCGCTCGGGCTCGTCGGACATGGCTGCGGTGATGCGCATCCCATAGAACGACCTCCAGACGAACACCATGGCCACGACCAGGAACGCCCCTGCAAGCACATAGGTCCAACCGCCCAGTCCCCGGTGGTCCAGGCTCACCGCCAGTTCGACTGCCAGCAGACCGAACAGAGTGGTGAACTTGATGACCGGGTTCAGAGCGACGGATGACGTGTCCTTGTAGGGGTCGCCCACCGTGTCGCCCACGATCGTGGCGTCGTGGAGCGGGGTGCCCTTGGCGTGCAGATCCACCTCGACGATCTTCTTGGCGTTGTCCCAGGCCCCACCGGCATTGGCCATGAAGATCGCCTGATAGAGCCCGAAGATGGCGATCGACACCAGATAGCCGATGAAGAAATAGGGCTCGACGAAGGCGAACGCCAGGGTGGCGAAGAACACCGCCAGGAACATGTTGAGCATGCCCTTCTGCGCATACTGCGTACAGATCTCGACCACGCGTCGCGAGTCCTCGGTCGAGGCCTTGGTCACCCCGTCGAGCCTGATGTTGTCCTTGATGAACTCGACGGCGCGATAGGAGCCGGCCGTGACGGCCTGGATCGACGCTCCGGTGAACCAGAAGATGATCGCACCGCCGGTCACCAGCCCCAGCAGGAACGGCGAGTGGAGCAGCGACAGCTTCTCCATGTCCTGGGTGAGGCCGCTGGTCAGCGCCATGATGATCGAGAAGATCATGGTGGTCGCGCCCACGACCGCCGTGCCGATCAACACCGGTTTGGCGGTCGCCTTGAAGGTGTTGCCGGCACCGTCGTTCTCCTCCAGCATCTGCTTGGCCCGATCCCAGTTGGGAACGAAGCCATAGTCGCGCTCGATCTCCGCGTCGATCCCCTCGATCTCCTCGATCGTCGAGAGCTCATAGACCGACTGGGCGTTGTCGGTGACCGGTCCATAGGAGTCGACCGCGATCGTCACCGGCCCCATGCCGAGGAAGCCGAACGCCACGAGGCCGAACGCGAACACCGCCGGTGCGAGCATGAACTCCTCGAGACCGGTCTGGCTGATTCCGAACGCTGCACCCATGAGCCCGACGATCGCGATGCCGAGCCAGAAACCGGAGATGTTGCCGGCCACCAGGCCCGACAGGATGTTGAGGGAGGCACCACCCTGACGCGAGGACTTCACGACCTCGCGCACGTGGGCCGAGTTGGTCGAGGTGAACACCTTCACGAGTTCGGGAATGAGCGCCCCCGCGAGCGTGCCGCAGGTGATGATGAGCGACAGCTTCCACCACAGCCCGTCGGCGACATTGCCCAGCAGCAGCCAGGACGTGCCGAACGTGAAGATGATGCACACGATGGAGGTGAGCCAGACCAGGTTGGTGAGCGGTGCCTCGAAATCCATGTGGGACCGATTGCCCCAGTGGCTCCGGGTGAACATGTCGTTGACCAGATAGGACACGGCCGACGCAATCAGCATGACGGCGCGGATGACGAACATCCAGACCAGCAGGGTCACCTGCATCGTCGTGTCGTGAACACCCAGGATGATGAAGGTCACCAGCGCGACACCGGTCACGCCATAGGTCTCGAAGCCATCTGCCGACGGGCCGACCGAGTCGCCTGCATTGTCGCCGGTGCAGTCGGCGATCACACCGGGGTTGCGCGCATCGTCTTCCTTGATCTTGAAAACGATCTTCATGAGGTCGGAGCCGATATCGGCGATCTTGGTGAAGATTCCGCCCGCGATGCGCAGGACCGAGGCACCCAGGGATTCGCCGATGGCAAAACCGATGAAGCAGGATCCGGCGATCTCACCGGGGAGCAACAGCAGGATGACGAGCATCATGAACAGCTCGACCGAGATCAGGACCATGCCGACGGACATGCCCGAGCGCATGGGAATCGAATGCACCGGATAGGGCTTGCCCCTGAGCGAGGCGAATGCCGTGCGGGAGTTGGCGAGCGTGTTGACCCGAATCCCATACCACGCCACCGCATAGGAACCCGCCATGCCGATGAGGCTGAAGGCGATGACGATGGCGACCCGGCCCCAGGAGAACCCGACCAGGAACTTGTAATAGGCCACGATCACCACGGCGATGAAGACCCACAACAACATCAGGAACTTGCCCTGCTGCAGCAGATACGCCTTGCAGGTCTCATAGATCAGCTCGGAGATCTCACGCATCGATCGGTGGACCGGCATGCGGTTCAACGCGGCATAGGTCATCACCCCGAAGATGAGCCCGATGACACAGATTCCCATGCCGATCCCGAGCAGCAGTGTTCCGCTGACATCTCCCACGAAGTGACCGGTCGACAGGTCGGGCAATCGAAGATTGGCCTCGCCCCCGATCTGGTGTTCGCCTCCACTCTGTGTAGGAGTCCCGGCACAACCGGTGAGCAGCACCAGAGCTGCGAGAGCGGTCATCAGGAGGTGAACAGATTTTCTTCTGGCCAGTCCCGTCACGATCACACTTTCCGTCGGACGAGCCCCCGCGACGTTGCCGGGGCTTCGCCCGTGAGCCTACGCCGGAGGACGGACAGATTTCCGGCCGTACGCCCAAACACCACCGTGCAAGTAGCCGATCTCACACCCGCGGGTTCAGGCTCGGCTCAAGCTGCCCCGCCGGCGACCCGACACGGCCGCGGCCGCCCTCTGCCAGGGGGCCTCGTCCCCGTCTGGGCACCCTGAGGGATGTCAAGAGATTGACGATAGAATGACATGACGACGCCGCCCTCAGCGGGCCGGCACACCCGATCGAGAGCGAGCTCATGCGGCCCACCGACGACCGGTTGCCACGGCACGACCGGCAGAGCGCAACGGACGTGATCCAAGGACCTCGGTTGGGGGCGGATCCTCTTCGGGCAGACCTTTGCTGATCCCGATCTGCTGGGCGAGGTCATGCGCGCCGAGGGCTCCGGCCGGCGGGATATCTGTCTCTATCTCCCCAACGCCCACATTTTCGTGTCGCAGCACCCCCAGGACTATTTCCTCGACCCGAGCTATACCTATCGACTCGACCTGACCTCGGACCCGCCGGTCGGGAGCACGACCACCTCCAACATCACTGTCCGCGAGCCCCAGAACCGGCGCGAGTGCGCGGCCATGAACCGGTTGTTCGTCCGCAACCGTATGGTCCCCGCCGATGTCGACCTGATGTGGAACAACCTGACCGGGTCCACGGCTGTCCTGTATTTCGTTGCCGTCGACAACGCGACCGGCGAGATCCTGGGGACCGTGACCGGCATCGACCACGTCGAGCTGTTCGACGACCCGGACGGGAGCGGGAGTCTCTGGAGCCTGGCGGTCGACCCGGCCTGCACGGTGCCCGGCGTCGGCGACCTCCTCGTGCGACACCTCATCACCACCCTGCGCGCCCGTGGCCGACGCCAGCTCGACCTGTCGGTCCTGCACACCAATGAGCCGGCCATCAGGCTCTATGAGCGCATGGGGTTCACCCAGGTGCCTATCGTCGCAGTCAAGCGCAAGAACGCCATCAACGAACACCTCTTCTCCTCGACCCGCGACCTGGACCAGCTCAATCCCTATGCGCGCATCGTCGCCGATGAGGCGATCCGTCGCGGGATCGCGGTCACGGTGCTGGACGCCGAGGAGGGCTATCTCCGGCTCGATCACGGCGGCACCTCCATCGTCACGCGCGAATCGTTGTCCCAGCTCACCTCCGCGGTCGCGATGAGCATCTGCGACGACAAGCGGGTGACCCGCAAGGTCGTGGCGAACGCGGGCGTGACCGTGCCCCGTGGGCAGGTGGCCACGTTCGACGACCGCGACCGGGACTTCCTCGACGAGGTCGGGACCCTCGTGGTGAAACCCGCCCGCGGCGAACAGGGCCGCGGCATCACCATGGGTGTCTCCGACCACGACGGTCTCGAACGCGCTCTGGCGAGAGCGGGCGGTGACGAGACGGCGATCGTCCTGGAGGAGCAGTGCCCGGGCGATGACCTGAGGGTCGTGGTGATCGATTATCGGGTCGTGGCTGCCGCAATCCGACGTCCCGCCACCGTCGTGGGGACCGGGGCCCACACTATTCGCGATCTGGTCGTCGCCCAGAGTCGGCGCCGAGCGGCGGCGACCAAGGGTGAATCGACCATTCCTCTCGACGAGGTGACGACCAGCACCGTCGGCGAGCAGGGTTGGCAGCTCGACGATGTCCTCCCGGTCGGGGTGCCGTTGAAGGTACGCCGCACGGCGAACCTGCACACAGGCGGCACCATCCACGATGTGACCGACGAGATCCACCCGGAACTCGCGGCCGCTGCCGTCGCGGCGGCCAGGGCCATCGGCATCCCGCTGACGGGGATCGATCTCATGGTTCCGGATGTCACCCGGCCCGACTATGCCTTCATCGAGGCCAACGAGCGCCCCGGGTTGGCCAACCACGAACCCCGTCCGACCGCAGAGGCCTTCATCGACCTGCTTTTTCCCCGCACGACCGCCCAGCCGCGAGCCTGGCACCCCGACAGCAGGGCTGCCGCTCACGAAACATCCGGTCCCGGTGATGCGGTCGGCGGGGACGCCCCGTCGCTGCCCGTTGAACCGGCCTGAACAATGGAGCTCGTGAATCTCGCCCTTGCGCTCGACATCGTCCTGATCGTGGGCCTGCTGTTGCAGGCCGCCGTGGGCTGGCACCGTGGACTGCTGGCGAGCGTGCTGGGCGTCGTCGGCTTGATCGCCGGTGGCGCGCTCGCCCTGTGGGGCATTCCGCAGGTCATGGCCCCGAGCGACGCTGTGCGCGAGAACCCGTTGGCGCGTTCGATCGTCCTGCTGTTCGGCGTGACACTCGTGGCCATCATCGGCTACAGCGTGCTGTCGGATGTCGGCCACCGGATCATGGCTCGCCGCGGCACCGTCGCGGGGCGGTGGAACAGTGCGTTGGGAGCGGTGGTGTCGGCCGCGATGGCAGCCGTTCTGCTCGGCCTGGCCAGCATCGCGCTCTATCCGATGGCTCCCAGTTCTTGGCGGGCCATGATGGACGAATCGCGCGTGGTGTCGACTCTCTCCGACCGAATGCCTCCGGCTGTGGTCGAGGGAGCCGCCCGGGCCACTGAATCGCTCTATGACGCGGGCTTCCCGCGCGTGTTCGGCGACCCGGGTTCCGAGCCCGATCTGCCGGCCGAGCGCCCCGACGGTTCGTCCGTGGGCACCGACCAGGTCCGCGCGGCCGCCGCGAGCATCGTCAAGGTGAACTCCAGCATGCCGAGCTGTTATGCCGCCGGCACGGGCAGCGGATGGGTCGTGGCCCCGCAACGGATCGTCACCAATGCCCACGTCGTCGCCGGCGCGGATGCCGTGTCGGTGCAGGTCGGCGGGGCTGGTCAGCGATTCCGCGCCACCGTGGTGGCATTCGACCCGGCGACGGACCTGGCGATTCTTGCGGTGCCCCGACTGCAGGCACCGCCGCTGGCTCGCAGCGGCCCACTGGCTCCCGGCGACTCCGCGGTCGTCGCCGGCTTTCCCCGGGGTGGCCCCTATCGCACCGAGCCCGCCCGCATCCGCGGCACCGTCGACGCGGCCGGCACCGACATCTATGACCGGCGCCCCGTGCAGCGGGAGATCTATTCCATCTTCGCGTCCGTCCAGCCGGGCAACTCGGGCGGACCGCTGCTCACCCCCGACGGACGGGTGGCCGGCACCGTGTTCGCCCGATCGGCGGTCTCCCCCGATACCGGTTTCGTCATCACGGATGCCGGCTCCGAAGCCCTGCTCGACCGGGCTGCGGGGCTGACCGAAGCGGTGAACACCCAGGGCTGCGCCGCCGCCTGAACGTTCGGCGTACCCGAAGTGAATTAAAAGAAACCCAACCCCCCTTTTGGTTTCGATTTGTGGGCACCCCTTCCCCCACCCGAGGCGGCGGGCTACGGTTGCCCGGGTTCGAGCCAATCAGCGGGGATCAGAGTGGAGTCAGCATGAGCAACGAGCTGCAGTTCATCAAGGGTGTCAACAAGTTGCACGCGTTCTACACCGAGAACGTCCGCATGCTCGCGCATGCCTATGACCTGAGTGACGAGGATGCCGCGCGCATTCTCGATCGTTTCGACTTCAGGAACGTGGCCCGCAGCATCCTCTATCCGCCGCAGGTCGACCTTTTCGAGCGTGGTCCCGACCTCGCGCCCTGATGCTCAGCTGAGCGACGAGAGGTCATCGGGCACGTCGACGGCGTGCTCGCGGAGCGCGTCCAGCGGCACGATGTCGAGCGCTCGCTCGTGGGTGCTCGCCAGCACCACGGGCGCGGGATAGCCCGCGAGATAGGCATGCAACCAGCGTCGGGCGACCACACACCAGCGGTCACCCGGTTTCAGTCCCGGAAACCCGTACGCCGGAATCGGCGTGGTCAGGTCATTGCCGGCATTGCGTTGATAACGCAGGAAGTCGCTGGTCATGACGGCACACACAGTGTGGTTGCCGATGTCCTCGGGCACCCACCCGCAGCACCCGTCGCGGAAGAAGCCCGTCATGGGATCAGTGCCGCAGGACTCCAACGCCCCGCCGAGCACGTTCAGTGCCTCCATTCGGATGAGCCTAATGGGCGGACAGCCTTCCGGAAAGGAGCGGGGCGGGCGCGCGGGAATACCGTCGGCGAGAGCGCTGTTGAAGACGTTGAGATTTCAACTTCGCCGACATCGTGGAGGTTTCGATGCTGGACCCCGTCACCCTGTTCGAGTTCGAGTCGCACATCGACCGGCGGACTGTGCGCGCCCGGAAGCTGGTCGTCACGCTCGGCAGTCGCGACGCCGGTCACACCCAGCGCATCATCGACACCCATCTGCTCAACACGCTGCCGAATCACGTGCTCGGGCGCATCGACACCGACCAGGTGCTCGACTATGCGGCCGCCCGACCGGTGATCGCCTTCGATCGTGACCATTTCAGCGACTATCACGCGCCGGAGATCACGTTGCACCATGTCACGGACGCCGCCGAGCAGCCCTTCCTCATGCTCACCGGCCCGGAGCCGAACCTGCAGTGGGAGCGCCTCGCCCGGACGGTCGACTACCTCATCGACCAGTTCGACATCGACGAGACGCTGATCGTGCATGGCGTACCCGCCCCGGCACCGCACACCCGGCCCATTTTCGTGAGCCGGTACGCCGACCAGACCGATCTCGTCCCGATCAACGAGACCGTCCCGATGGCATTCGAGATGCCCGCGAGCTTCACGAGCCTGCTCACCCTTCGCCTCGGCGAGCGGGGCCGCAAGGTCACCGGTCTGGTGGCCCATGTCCCCCACTATCTGGCCGCCGGCGACTCCCCCGAGGCCGCCCTCGCCCTGCTCGAGAAGCTGGAACGCCAGACCCGCCTGACCCTCCCGGCCGGCCGCCTGCCCGAATCGGTGATCGTGATGCGGGGCAAGGTCGACGAGGAGGTCGCGGACTCCGAGGAGGCCCAGGAAATGGTGGCGCAGCTCGAGGCCCAATATGACCATTTCATCGAGGGCCGCAGCCTCACCCGCGGTGTCGAGGTCCCCACCGCCGACGAGATCGGGGAGCAGGTCGAGGACTTCCTGCGGGGGCTGGGAGACTGAGGGCAGCGTCCGCTAGTATTTGAAACGGAATACTTGTCTAAAAGGAGCTCTCCCATGTCTGTTCAGACCACGGCCACGCTGCTGGGTGATTTCGTATCGGCCAATCCCAATGCCGCTCGCGTGCTGGAGGCGCACGGTCTGGACTATTGCTGCGGTGGCCGGCGCTCGCTGGCGGATGCCTGCGCCGAGGCCAAGATCGACGCCGACGCGGTGCTGACCGACCTCTCCGCCGCACCCGAGGCGACCGGCGTCGACGCCACGGCCCTCGACAACCCCGAGCTGATCGATCACATCGTGTCGATCCACCACGAATACCTGTGGCGGGAGATGCCTCGCCTGACCGAATTGGCCAACAAGGTCGCCCGGGTCCACGGCGGCAACCACGCGGAGCTGCGCGAGGTGCAGAAGACCTATCAGGCCCTCGTGCTGGATCTCACCGATCACCTCATGACCGAGGAGCAGGAGCAATTCCCGGCCATCAAGGCCGGCCAGGCCGACCTCACCGAGACCGGCCTGCAGAAGCTCATCTCCGAGCACGATGTGGCCGGCGAACTGCTGGTGAAGCTGCGCGAGCTCACCGCTGGCTACACGGTTCCCGCCGATGGCTGCGCTTCCTATCAGGCGCTGTACGCCGGCCTGGCCGAGCTCGAGACCGACCTCCACACCCACATCCACAAGGAGAACAACATCCTGTTCCCCCGCCTGCTCAACGCCTGATCAGCTCCGGTCGCCGACCGGCTCCGCAACGGCCTCCGACGTCTCGTCGGGGGCCGTTCGGCGTACTCGACGCACATCCCAGGCCGCCAGCAGCAGACCGGCGATGATGAGCGCCCCGCCGATCGGCGTGATCGCTCCCAGCCAGCGCATGCCGGTGAGCGCCATCAGGCCGAGCGTGCCGCTGAAGATGATGCCGCCAGCGAGGATCGGCCAGGGCGCCCGCCTCTGTTCGGGGCGCAGACCGAGCGCCATGAGCGCGAGCGCGGCGTACATCTGATAGCGCACACCCGTCTCCCAGTTCGCCAGCATGGCGGGCTCGACCAGGTCCTTCAGCCCGTGGGCCCCGAACGCGCCGAGCGCCACTCCGATCGCGGCGAAGACGGCTCCGACGGCAAACGTGGTGTGGTGTCGCATGGTCCGACCTTAATCGCTTGCCCAAGGGTGCCGCGTTCCCCGGACGCGTAAGGTGGAGTTCATGACTTCGCTTCATGACTTCTCCGCAGCCCGACTCGATGGCACGGAGCAGAACCTGTCGGACTATGCGGGCAAGGTCGTCCTCGTGGTGAACACGGCCAGCCAGTGCGGGCTGACGCCGCACTATGCGGGCCTGCAGGCGTTGCACGAGAAGTACGCCGATCAGGGCCTCGCCGTGCTCGGGTTCCCCTCGAACCAGTTCGGAGCCCAGGAGCCCGGCACCGCGGACGAGATCGCCCAGTTCTGTGAGACCAACTATGCGGTGACCTTCCCGATGTTCGCGAAGGTCGACGTCAACGGCCCGGATTCCCATCCCGTGTTCGCGTGGTTGCGTTCGGAGCGGGCGGAGGGGAAGGGTACGCCGCCGGAGCGGTTCGCGGCCCACCTCGCCAATCAGCCCCGGGGCGAAAACGGCGACTGGCTGGAATGGAACTTCACCAAGTTCCTGGTCGGCAAGGACGGCCGTGTGATCGAGCGCTATCTGCCGACCGAGACCCCGGAATCCCTGGCGGGTGACATCGAGACCGCGCTCGCGGAGTGAGGCGGGGCCACTTCCTTGCCCTCGGGCTGCTGGCCGTCGCCGGCCAGTTGGTGGGGCTCTATTCTCCCGGCAGCCCGGAACCCTCCCCTGACATCCCGGGGCTCGACAAGGTCATCCACCTGCTCATCTTCTTTGTGCCGGCGTGGCTGTTGCTGCGGGCGGGCATCGCCCGCCCGGTGGTCATCGCGTTGTTCGCCGCGCAGGCGCTCGTCAGCGAGTACGCCCAGTCCCGCTGGATTCGGAATCGCGGCGGGGATCCGTTGGATGCGCTCGCGGATTTCGCCGGGATCGGCCTCGGCGTGTGGTTGACGCGCTCGAAAACGGCGAGAGCCGGACGGGATTCCCCGACCGGCCCTCGACCTGATGCTGGTTGAGATCAGAGTTCGTGCAGCTTCTGGCCCGACGCCTCGGCGTGGCGGTTGAGCTTGTCGAGGCGATGGAATGCCTCGATGAAGCGGATCGTGCCGGACGACGAGCGCATGACCACGGAGTGGGTGCTGGCGCCGCCGTTGGGCAGGTAGTGCACGCCGTCGACGAGATCACCATCGGTGATGCCGGTCGCGACGAACAGGGTGTTCTCGCTGGACACCAGGTCGTTTGTGTCGAGGATCCGGTCCACATCGAGGCCGGCGTCGATGGTGCGCTGGCGCTCCTCGTCGGAGGTCGGCCAGAGCTTCGCCATGATGCGACCGCCGAGGGCCTTCATCGCGCACGCCGACACCACACCCTCCGGGCTGCCGCCGACACCGGCGAGGATGTCGATGTTCTTCACGCTCTGGGAGGCAGCGGCGACCGATGCGGCGACATCGCCGTCGGTATACATCCGCGTCCGGGCACCGGCCGCACGAATAGCCTTCGTGAGTTCCTCGTGCCGATCACGGTTGAGCACGGCGACGACCACGTCCTCGGGCCGCTTGCCCTTCGCCTTGGCGACCTTGCGGATGTTGTCGCCGATGGGCGCCTCGATGTCGATGACATCGGCGGCCTCGGGGCCGACGGCCAGCTTGTCCATGTAGAAGCACATCGTCGGGTTGTACATGGTCCCGCCCTCGGCCGCGGCGAGCACGGCGATCGAGTTGCGCATGCCGAGCGCGAGGAGGCGGGTGCCATCCACGGGATCGACCGCGATATCGACCTTGGGGCCCTGCCCCGTGCCGACCTTCTCACCGTTGTGCAGCATGGGCGCTTCGTCCTTCTCGCCCTCGCCGATCACGATGACGCCGTCCATGCGCACTCCACCGAGCACGGCTCGCATCGCATCCACCGCGGCCCCGTCACCGGATTCCTTCTGACCGCGCCCGACCCAGCGCGCCGCAGCCAGCGCCGCCGCCTCGGTGGCCCGCACCAGGTCCAGGCCCAGGTTGTTGCTTCCGATCGAGTATCCGTGTTCGAACTGCTCGGTCATGGAGTGCCTCCTCGCATCAGGGCCGTCTGCCCGCTTCCCCAGCCACCCTAGCGTTCCGAGCATCTGCCCGAGCCGTTGCCGACATCGTTGGTGCGCTCCGCGCGCACCGCGGTTTTCACTGGGGCACGAAGGGCAGCAGCGCCGTCACGACTGCAGCCGATCCGAAACTGAGCAGGGTCGTGACGGTCACGGTGTCGGCCACCGTGCGGACGTCTCCTTTGTATTCCAGCGCCAGCAGGAAGGCGTTCACCGCCGTGGGCATCGCGCCTGACAGCACGAGCGCCTGCAGCGGGATGCCCCGCAGCCCGAACAGCAGGCCGATACCGAGCGACAGCACGGGCATGCCGAAGACCCGAAGGAGGCTGGCGGTGGTGACCGGGCGGTTGATCGTCACCCGCGAGGTCGCGCCGAGCTGGATGCCGAGGGCGAGCAGGACCATCGGCAGTGTCGCGCCCGACAGCATCTCGACACCGCGCATGACGCCGGTCGGGAGCTGGAGGCCCAGCAGGCGCATGACGAGGGCGAGCACGATGGCCCAGATGGCGGGCAGCTTGAGCAGGCCCTTGATCGCCTTCCCCACTCCCCCGCCCGCTCCGAACAGCAACGGGCCGACGATGAAGCCGAGGACGACCGAGGCGAGAAAAATGAGGACGCTCTGCTCGAAACCGGCCTGTCCCAGCGCGAACAGGGCGATCGGCAGGCCCATGTTGCCGCTGTTGGAGATCGCGAGGCTGACCATCACGCCGCGGCGGGTCGGTCCCGGCACTCGCGGTGTGAGCAGGCCACCGATCCCCGCTCCCACCAGGCACACCACGACATAGGCGGCGACCAGCGTCGCGCCGACCTGGCCGGACACCTGGGTGGTGAGGAGCGTCGCGAGGCACAGCGCGGGGGTCAGGCCATAGAGGCTGATCTTGCTGATGGTGTTCGGGTCGAGGGGGAAGAAGCGCCCCAGGAGAAACCCGGTTCCGGCGACGACCAGAACCGGAACGATGACGTTCGCGAGCGCCAGCAGGACTCCCATGGACCCATCCCTCCCATCGTGCGGCACGACCTCGGGTGATCCTAGGGCAGCTGATGCATGCTGAGTCGGTGGAGATCTGTCTTTACCAACTGCCGACCGCCAATTGGTGCGACTCGCACACGCTGGTCGAGCGCGATCGCAATATGTCCGTCGGCGACCCCTTCGATGTCTCTGAGTTGGTGCGCACGAGTGAGCATCGTCTCCAGATCCTGGGCTCCCGTTTCAGCTATCCCGACCTGATCGAGGGCCGTGACGGGCTCGGGGTGCATCTGCGCAGCTCGCGCCGCATCCTCGGCCAGGAGCAGGCCTCCATCACTGTCACCGGTGACTGCACGCTGACCGAGGTGTGGGAACACCTTCGCGCCGACCGGCGGACGCTGCCGATCTGCCCGCCGGTCATCACCACCCAGACCGTCGCCGGCGCCATCGGCACCGGCACCCACGCCCAGGGCACCCGCGAGGGATTGTTTGCCGACGCCGTCGTCGAGTTCGAGTTCGTCGACGCCTCGGGCCGCTGGCATCGGATCGGTCGCGACGACCCGGCCTTCGGCGCATTCCAGCTCCACCTCGGTTCGCTGGGCCTGATCACCTCTGTGACCCTGGCCACGCAGGCCAATCGCAACTATGTCTGCCACAAATACACGACCTCCGGCGACGAGCTCCGCGCCCACTTCGGTGACTGGAACAACCGCTCCGAGCACGTCAAGGTCTGGTGGTTCACCGAGGACGACCGCGCCCACGTCTGGGAGGTCACGCCGACCGCCGGCCTCCTGCCGCAGGACACAGACAGGACTGCCCACACCGACCTCAACCAGGTCCTCGCCGACACCCAGACGCGGATGGGCAAGGATCTCCGCAGCGACGACCGCCAGCTCGCCTCGCAGCGCACGGTCGGTCGTTTCTATGACTACAGCGACGCCAGTGGCGACCTGGTCGAGATCTTCCGCAACGGCATTCCCGCCCCGCAGGTCAACATGGAAGTAGGTGTCCCCCTCGATCGCTTCGAGGCCGCCGCCGACGACCTCCGCCGCGTGCTGGCCGACTCGGCGTACCGGCTGCACTATCCGGTCATCCTCCGCCCCACCGGTGCGAGCGAGGCTTGGCTCGCGGCGGCGTACGACCGCCCGACCTGCTGGTTCGGTTTCGTCGTCTATCAGCGTGAGGACGGCGGCGTGGCCGACGGATCGATGGAACTGCTGGGCGAGATCCAGGCGGCGCTGTCCGTGCACGAGGGTTTGCCGCACTGGGGCAAGTATTTCGATCCGAAGTTCTATGACTTCGGCGCACTCCCCCGCTGGGACGATTTCGCAGGCGTACGCCGGCAGTTCGACCCCGACGGTCGGTTCCTCAACCCGCGCCTCGCGGAAATCCTGGGAGCCCGATGAGCCGGGTCGTTGCCGTCTTCGGTGGCCGCAGCGAGATCGGGCACGCCATCGCGACCCGACTGGCCCCCGGCAACACGGTCGTGCTGCTCGCCCGCCCGGGGTCGCTCGAGGCCGAGGTCGCGGCCTGCCACGCAGCCGGAGCCGAGCGCGTCATCCCGATCGAGTTCGATGCCGATGACACCGACTCCCATGACGACCTCGTCGCCCGGGTCGAAGCAGAGGCGGGGCCGATCGACATCGCGATCCTGGCGTTCGGAATCCTGGGCGATCAGGCCGACGCGGAGCATGACCATCGGGCCGCCGTGCGCATCCTGCACACCGACTTCGTCGCCCAGGCCAGTCTGCTGACCGTGCTCGCCGATCGCATGCGGCAGCGCGGGACCGGCACCCTGGTCGCCTTCTCCTCGGTCGCCGGGGTTCGCGTCCGCCGGGCCAACTATGTGTACGGGTCCGCCAAGGCCGGGCTGGACGGGTTCGCCTCCGGTCTGGCCGACGCCCTGCACGGCTCGGGCGTACGCCTGGTCATCGCGCGCCCGGGTTTCGTCATCGGGCGCATGACCGACGGGATGGAGCCAGCCCCCTTCTCCTCGACCCCGGATCAGGTCGCGGACGCGGTCGTCACCGAGATCGAATCGGGCAAACGGGTCGAGCTGTGGATCCCGTGGCAACTGAAGGCGATGTTCTCGGTTTCCCCCTTCATTCCGCGCTCCGTCTGGCGCCGGATGCCCCGCTGACGCCCCGGTCACGAACCTGTCGGAGCGGTCTGATTCACTGCGAACCATGACTCCAGTGAGCCTGACTTTCCTCGGCGCGGTCGGCACCGTGACCGGTTCCAAATATCTGCTCACCATCGGCGACCGACGCGTGCTCGTCGACGCGGGCATGTTCCAGGGCGAGAAGCAGTGGCGCGAGCTCAACTGGGCCGAGTTCCCGGTCGACCCGGCCACCGTCACCGACGTGCTGCTCACCCATGCTCACACCGATCACGCGAGCTATCTGCCGGCGCTGGTCCGCAACGGGTTCTCGGGCCCGATCTGGGCCACCGAGGGCACGCGACGGCTCGCCGAGATCGTGCTGCGCGATGCCGGCAAGCTGCAGGAGCAGGCCGCCAACGAGGCCAACGAGGGCGGCTGGTCGAAACACTCCCCCGCCCTCGCCCTCTTTGACACCACCGACGTCGAGAACACCCTGCCGCTGTTCCGACGGGTTGAGTGGGACACCCCGATCGATCTCGGCGACGGACTCCGCGCCACCTATGTGCGGTCGGGTCACATCCTCGGATCGGCGAGCGTGCACGTGCAGGTCGATGATGCCGACGTGCTGTTCTCCGGCGATGTCGGGCGCCATGATCACCCGATCCTCAAGCCGCGCGAGGTTCCCCCGGGGGCCCGGTTCGTGCTCATCGAGTCGACCTATGGCGACCGTGAGCATCCCGAACCGGAGGGACCCGACCACGAAGACTTCGCGGCCGCCATCCGCTCGACGGTCGCCGCCGGCGGTGAGGTGATCGTGCCGGCGTTCGCCATCGACCGCACCGAGGCGGTGCTGCGGTCGCTGACGGAGATGTATCGCGATGGCCGCATCCCCAGCGTCCCCGTCATCGTCGACGGGCCGATGGCGCTGGCAGCCCTGGACGTCTATCGCGACGAATCCCTGGGCGAGCTCCGGGACGACATCGATGTCGACGATTTCACGGGTCTTCCCCACCTCAGCGAGGTCCGCTCCGGCCGCGATTCCAAGAAACTCAACCGCCGCAGCGGCCCCCGCATCATCGTGTCGTCCTCGGGCATGGCGGAAGGTGGCCGGGTCCTGCATCACCTGGCCAGGGCTCTGCCCGATCCGAAGAACACGGTGGTCCTGACGGGCTTCCAGGCGGAGGGTACGCGGGGTCGTGCGCTGGAGGAGGGCGCCAAAGAGGTCAAGATCAACGGCCGCTATGTGAAAGTGCGGGCCCGGATCGTGCGCGACCGGGAATTCTCGGTTCACGGAGACTGCTCCGACCTGCTCGACTGGCTGCGTGACCTGGACACCGAGCCCGAGACGGTGTTCATCACCCACGGCGAGCCCCAGGTCGCGGCCTCGTTCGCCGAGCGCATTCGCGACGAGTTCGGCTGGTCGGCGGTCGTGCCCCGTTATGGCGAAGTGGTCAGCCTCAATGCGCCGGGCGTCGACGACGACACCGACGACGCCGAGGCCGATACCGGGGAGGATGGCTGAGTCGGTTGATAGCCTCGGGCCCATGGATCTGGGCGTCGATTTCGGGACCACCCGCAGCCTGAGCGCGATCGCGGATCGGGGGAACTATCCGGTCGTTTCGCTCACCGATCACCTCGGCGATGCCCACGATTGGTATCCCTCGGTGGTCGCGCTGCAGTCGGGTCGGCTCCTCCACGGCTTCGAGGCCCTGGCGGCCGCCGAACTCGGCGCGCCCAGCACCCGCTCGTTCAAGCGGCTGATGGCGGCCCCCGAATTCGGCCCCGACACCCTGCTCCGCATCGGCCCGGCAGAGTTCCCGGCGGTCATGGTGATCGAGTCCCATCTCCGGGCGCTGCGTGACGCCCTCGCCGATGCCGGATCGGACCCGGCCCGGGCGACCAACACTGTCATCGCGGTGCCGGCCCACGCCCACGGTGCCCAGCGGTTCTGGACGCTGGAGTGTTTCCGGCGCGCCGGGTTCGACGTCACCGCGATGATGAACGAGCCTTCCGCCGCGGGGTTCGAATACACCCATCGCCAGCCCCGCACCATCAGCTCCAAACGCACGCGGCTGATCGTCTATGACCTCGGCGGTGGCACCTTCGACGCCTCCCTGGTCAGTGTCGAGGGCACCAGCCACGAGGTGCTCGATTCGCTCGGGATGAACTCGCTCGGTGGCGACGACTTCGACAGGGTCCTCGCCGAGCTCGCTCTCGCCCGCGCCGGCCTGACCCGTGCCGACCTGAGCGACACCGACCACGATCTGCTCCTGGTCGCCTGCCGGGAGGCCAAGGAACGACTGTCACCCCAGACCCGCCGGATCGCCCTGGACGTCGGCACTCACGAGGTGAGCGTGCGGGTGGATGAGTTCTATGCGGCCGCCACACCGTTGGTGGAAGCGACCCTCGAAGCGATGAGCCCTTTGCTCGGCGGCCTTGACAGCGCGACCGATCTCAGCGAAGTGGCCGGGCTCTATCTGGTGGGCGGCGCCTCGGGTCTGCCGCTGGTGCCGCGCCTGCTGCGGGAGCGCTTCGGCCGGCGCGTCCACCGGTCTCCCTATCCGGCGGCCTCGACCGCGATCGGCCTCGCGATCGCCGCCGACCGACAGTCCGGGTTCTCCATCAACGAACAGCTCTCCCGCGGCTTCGGTGTGTTCCGCGAGGGTGAGGGCGGGCGTACTCTCCATTTCGACCCCATCCTCGAGCGCACCGAGCACGTCCCGCAGACGGGCCAACGGGTGGTGATCCGCCGCTACCGGGCCGCACACAATCTTGGGCTGTTCCGGTTCGTGGAGTACGCCCAACTCGATCCCGCCGGCAATCCTCGCGGGGACGTCGTCCCGTTCGGGCAGATTCTGTTTCCGTTCGACACCGACCTGCAGGGACGCGAGAACGATCCCGCGCTCCACGTCGAGCGCCGGGACGCCGGTCCCGAGATCGAGGAACGCTACGTGATCGACCCCAACGGGATCGTCACGGTGCAGATCACCGATCTCGACACCGGCTATCGGCTCGAGGAATCCCTCAGCTGACGGTCACGCAAACTTGGGGCGCTCGGGCAGCTCACCCTCATAACGCAGCCCGTCGATCACACCACGCGTGACCCACGCAAGAATGGCGTCGCGCCCACCCTTGAGGGTCGTGGCACCATCGCCGATGGTGTAGTTCTCCCCCTCATCGGTGACGACGGTCAGGCCGGGCCAATCGTCGCGGGCCGCCAGTCGGCGCATCGCCAGCTCGAGAGCATCCTCCAGCGCGTCCATATCGGCCTCGTGCAGTTCCCAGAGCGTGTCGAGGTCGAGGTGATGGATGAGCACCTCGGAGATGCGGTAGGCCGGGATGTCATAGGCGTTGACCGGGCCGGTCATATTGGCGACGTCCTCGGTCGCCAGCTTCGCGGTCCGCAACTGATCAGCCAGCGCCTGGAAGTTGGCGCTGGCCTCGCGCAGCTCCTGCTTGAGCTCCGCGGCCGACAACCGGGAGAGCTCCTCGATCTGGGCGTCGCGGTCCTCGGGGCAGGAATACATGGGGGTTTCGGTGCCGGTGAGCGCCCAGGTGATGAGGTTGCCGAGAGCGCCGGCATTGCCGATCAGGTGGGCGACGACATGGGCACGGGTCCAGCCCTCGCACAGTGACGGGGCACGCATCTCCTCCTCGGAGAGGCTTTCGATCGTGGCCAGGACCATGCCGGTCTCGCGCTCGAGCCGGTTCAGGTCAGCGGGCATGTAGGCAGCAGTCTTCTTCATGCGCCCAGTCTTGTCGCCCCGGCCGGCGACCGCTACACCGGGGTCGCGATCTTGGGACGATCGGCCCGGCTCACGGAACGTTGTGTGGCGCACACAGGCCGACTTGCGCCACACTGCGGCAAGTCGGCTTTGTGCCGCACACCGCCCCACGACGAGGAGGAGCAGAGTGTCCACCAGCACCACCGACACGGCCCACCGATACAACCTGCGCCGCGACGCCTCCGCGTCGGCAATCATGGCGGGCTTCATCGCCGTCGCCGTCTCCTATTCGGGGCCGCTGCTCGTGACCCTGGAGGCCGCCCGCGCAGGCGGCCTGTCCCCCGAGCTGACCGCCTCCTGGGTCTGGGCCATCTCGGTCGGCTCCGGCCTGATGTCCCTGATCTTCTCGTGGTTCACCCGCCAGCCGATCATGGTGGCTTGGTCGATCCCCGGCGCGGCGCTGCTGGTCACGACCCTGGAGCCCTATGTCACCTCGGGGCGCTATTCGGAGGTGATCGGGGCCTACATCGTCTGTGGCGTGGCGTCGGCGATCCTCGGCGCCACCGGCCTTGTCGGCAAACTCATCGCCGCCACGCCCAAACCGATCACCGCGGCCGTGTTGGCCGGTGTCCTCTTCCCCTTCGCGATCCGGGTTGCCGAGGCCGTGGCCGAGAACCCGCTCGTCGCGGGTGGGCTGGTGCTCGGCTACCTGATCGGACGGCGCTGGAACCCGCGCTACGCGGTCTTCGTCGCCATGGCCGTCGGCGGCCTGATCGCCGTGATCAGCGGCGAGGCCAATGCGTTGGCCGTGGACTTCGCCATCACCGTGCCGGTCTTTGTGGCCCCGACCTTCACGCTGCAGGCCGCACTCGAGATCGCCCTGCCGCTGTTCATCGTCACGGCCGCAGGCCAGAATGCTCCCGGCCTCATCGTGATGCACAACTCGGGTTACAACGCCAACGACCGGGTGCTCCTGGGCGGTGCCGGCATCTTCTCCGTGCTCTTCGCCCCGTTCAGCAGCCACGCCCTCAACTTTGCCGCCGTGACCGCCGCGATCGCCACCTCCGACGAATCGCACCCCGACCTCCGGCGCCGTTATATCGCCGGCATGTCCTGCGGGTTCTTCTATATCGTCGGCGGGTTCCTCGCCACGTTCATCGTGTCGCTGTTCTCCGCGATCCCGGGCGGCATGATCACGGCCCTCGCAGGGGTGGCCCTCCTGAGCCCCCTGCAGAATTCGCTGTATGACACCATGCACGAGGGCAAACACCACAAGTCCGTGATCGAGGCAGCCCTCATCACCCTCGCCGTGACCATCTCCGGCATGAACGCCCTCGGCATCGTCTCGGCCTTCTGGGGCCTGCTCGCCGGCATCGTGGCGTACGCGATCCTGCGCCCGCGCCCGCCGAAGATCGACCCGGCCGCGGAAATCTGACCTTCCGACGCCGAAGGGCCGGACCCCACTGGGGATCCGGCCCTTGTCGTTGGTGCGGGTGATCAGCCGAGCGCAGCGGTGGCCGCGTCGTAGTTCGGCTCCTGGGTGATCTCGGGGACGAGCTCGGAGTGGATGACGTTGCCCTCGGCATCGAGCACGACGACGGAGCGGGCCAGCAGACCCTGCAGCGGGCCGTCGGTCATCGTCACGCCATAGTCGGCCCCGAAGCTCGACTTGAAGACCGAACCGGTCTGGACGTTCTCGATGCCCTCGGCACCGCAGAAGCGGCCGAGTGCGAACGGAAGGTCGGCCGACACGCACAACACGGTGGTGTTGTCGAGGCCGGCGGCCAGCTCATTGAACTTGCGCACGCTGGTGGCACACACACCGGTGTCGATGCTGGGGAAAATGTTGAGCACCACACGCTTGCCCGACAGGTCGGACAGCTTGATATCGGACAGGTCGGAACCCGTCACGGAGAAGTCGGGAGCCGGATCGCCCTGCGCGGGCAGGTCACCGACGGTCTGGACAGGGTCACCCTTGAAAGCAGTAGTCGCCATGGGCTCATGTTTAGCACGAGTCGGAGAAGCGACTGACGAGCAGGTCGACGAGCGCCGGATGGGCCCCGATCGGCCCGGCGACAACGGCTGCGCTCGAGCGGGCGAGCTTGCGGTGGAAATGGCCGTGGGCGAGAAGGTACGCAGAGACGGAAACGTTCCCGCGGGAACGCGAAAGTTGTTCTGACACAGGGATTCCGGGACCGGAGAGGACGCCGAGGGTGACCTGGGTTCCGAGTCGCTCCCCCAGCCCGGTGGCGATTCGATCGGCCAGCTCGCGCCAGGAGTCCCGGGCCGATCCCGTCGCTCCGAGCACCACGGGTCCCCCCTGCCTGCCCGCCTCGGCGAGCCGATCGGCCAGTGCCGCGATGATCCGCGGGTCGTGGCCGAGGGGTGGGGCGACCCTGATGTCGCAGCTCTCGGTGAGCGCGGCCACCGCCTCGGGGATATCGGCGCTGATGTGGAAGCCCTCGCTGAGCAGCATCGGCACGACCACGACGCGCCGGGGCCCGTCCCCCGGTCCACCGGCGATCTCCGCCAACAACTGCGGCAACGTGGGAGTCAGGACATCCAGCCAGGCCAACCGAACCGGCCCGACGCGCGACGCGACCGCATCCCTGATCGCCCGCACGGTGGCCTGCCCCTCGGGGTCCCGGGTGCCATGGGCGACCAGAATGCGGGTCACGACGTTCCCGCGGGAACGTTTCGGGCCCAATCCGGCCCGAGCGTGACGACATCGCCGATCACGACCACTGCCGGCGCCCCGACCCCAGCCGCCTCCGCAGCATCGGCAAGTTCGCCGAGCGGTGCGCAGGTGACGCGCTGATCGGGCAGCCAGCCGCGTTCGATGATCGCGGCCGGACACAACGGATCGCGCCCCGCCGCGACCAGGTCCGCGACGCTCTGCCGGAGCATGCTCACCCCCATGAGGATGATGACGGTGTGGGCGCTGGCAATGGGCAGCCACGGCAGTTCCTCATGGCCGCTGACCACGCTGAAACCCTTGGAGACCCCGCGGTGGGTGACCGGAATGCCGGCGGCCGCAGGCACCGAGAGCGCACTGGTCACCCCGGGAACGACCTCGCACGGCACACCGGCTGCCTCACAGACCTCGCGTTCCTCACCACCCCGACCGAGCACGAAGGGGTCGCCGCCCTTCAGCCTGACGACTCCACGACCGGCCCGGGCATGTTCCACGAGCAGCCGGTTGATCTCGGCCTGGGGCACGGGATGGTGCCCGGTCGATTTCCCGACGTCGACCACGATGACATCGGGATCGAGCGTGTCGAGCACCGTCTGGGGAGCGAGCCGGTCGATCACCACGACATCCGCCGTGTGAAGGAGTGTCAGAGCCCGGGCCGTCAGGAGCCCTGCGTCACCGGGGCCTCCCCCGACAAGCGCCACCCAGCCGGAGTGTTCCCGACGGGGTCGCAGGTCGGCGGGTTGGGTCCGCAGGTCATAGGCGATGCGATTGCGGAGTTGGACCGAGCGCACCGGATCGGACGAGTTGACGGCCACCGAAACAAGCCCGCTCGGGGTGTCGACCTCGGCTCTGGCCGGGACGGCTGCCCTGCCCTCGTGTGCCGAGGAAGCGTTGACACACCACAGACCGCGCGCTTCTGCCAAAGCCGCCACGCGGGCATCGACCTCACGATCACCGGTAGCGGTGTGAACCAGGCGTACCCGGTGGAGGTCGGAGTCCACCAGCTCCCGCGCGTGCCAGGTCACCCCCTCGGGCAGGGGGTGCAGGTCGCCACAGAGAACCGGAGCCACACACGTCACGCGGGCTCCCTCGGCAAGAAAGGCGCGGATGCGACGGGCCGACACCGGCCCGCCGCCCACGGCGAGGACGTCCACCCCTCGCAGGTCGACCGCGAGGGAGAACACCTAGATCACCCAGTCGGTGGCGCTCAGGTCCTCCGGCACGGTGCTGCGGATCATGCCGGCCGCCAGCGTATGCCCCGACTGCGCGTCGATCAGCAGGAAAGAGCCGGTCTGGCGCGAATCCGCATAGGTCTCGGCCGAGATCTCGTCCGCCAACTTGAGATGAACACGACCGATGTCGTTGAGCTCCAGTGTCTGGGCGGGTACGCCGGTCAGGGTGTCCAGGTCGAGACGGCTGTCGAGCTCCTTGACCATGGCCCGCACGGTGCGGGTGGTGTGCTTGAGCAGCACCTTGTCACCGGGTCGCAGCGGTCGTTCGGCGAGCCAGCACACCAGTGCCTCGACCTCACGCGTGGGCTTCGGTGCGGAGGTAGCCGCCGCGATGAGGTCACCGCGGGAGAGGTCGATCTCGTCGGAGAGGCGTACGCTCACCGACTGGCCGGCGAAGGCCTCGACGAGCTCCCCGTCGGCGGTGTCGATTCCGGTGACCGTCGCCCGTCGCCCGTTGGGGAGCACGGTGATCTCGTCACCGACCCGCACGATGCCCGAGGCGATCTGCCCGGCGTACCCGCGATATTCCACGAACTCCGGCGAGACGGCCGCCCCCTGGGGGCGCAGGACGTATTGCACCGGTAGCCGGAAGGGCTGCTCCTCGGGGTTCTCCCCCGCCGGCAGTTCCTCCAGCAGCTCGAGGAGCGACGGGCCGGCGTACCAACCGGTCTGCGCCGACCGCTCCGCGATGTTGTCGCCGTGCAGCGCCGAGACCGGGATGACGGTGACCCCGGGGATACCGAGACCGTCGATCACCTCCCGGATGTTGGCCTCCACCTGGCGGAACGCGGCCTCGGAGAACTCCACGAGGTCGATCTTGTTGACCGCGATGATCACGTGCGGCACGCGGAGCAGCGAGGCGACGGCGAGGTGGCGGCGGGTCTGTTCGAGTACGCCGTGGCGCGCGTCGACGAGCAGCACGATCACATCGGCCGTGGACGAACCGGTGACCGTATTGCGGGTGTATTGCACGTGGCCCGGGCAATCGGCCAGGACGAAGGACCGCTTGGGAGTGGCGAAATAGCGGTAGGCCACGTCGATCGTGATGCCCTGTTCACGCTCCGCCCGCAGGCCGTCGGTCAGCAGGGCGAGATCGGCGGTTTCGAGACCGCGCTCACGGCTGACCCGCTCCACCGATTCGAGCTGGTCGGCGAGGATCGACTTGGTGTCGTGGAGCAGCCGTCCCACCAGCGTGGACTTGCCGTCATCGACGGAGCCGGCCGTGGCCAGCCTCAACAGGGTGCTCATCAGAAGTAGCCTTCCTTCTTGCGATCCTCCATGGCGGCCTCGGTCATCCGGTCATCGGCGCGGGTCGCGCCGCGCTCGGTGATGCGGGTGGCGGCGACCTCGTCGAGGACGGCCTCCACATCGAAGGCATCCGATTCGACCGCACCCGTGCAGGACATATCGCCGACGGTGCGATAGCGCACCTGCTTGGTCTCGACTGTTTCGCCATCGCGGGGCTGAGCGAACTCGCCGACCGACAGCAGCATCCCGTCCCGCTCGAACACTTCGCGCTCGTGGGCGTAATAGAGGGTCGGGAGTTCGATCTTCTCCCGCGCGATGTAGCGCCAGATGTCGAGCTCGGTCCAGTTGGACAGGGGGAACACCCGGACGTGCTCACCGGCACGATGGCGCGTGTTGTAGAGATTCCACAGCTCGGGCCGCTGGTTGCGCGGGTCCCACTGGCCGAAGTCGTCGCGCAGGGAGACGACGCGCTCCTTGGCGCGGGCCTTCTCCTCATCGCGGCGGCCTCCGCCATAGACGGCGTCGAAGCGACCCCGCTCGATCGCATCCAACAGTGGGGCGGTCTGGAGAGGGTTGCGGGTGCCGTCGGGACGCTCGCTCAACCGGCCGTCGTCGATCCAGTCCTGGACCCGCGCGACCTCCAGGCGCAACCCGAGTCGCTCGACAGTGCGATCGCGGAAGTCGAGGACCTCGGGGAAGTTGTGGCCGGTGTCGACGTGCAGCACCGGGAAGGGGATCGGCGCCGGCCAGAAGGCCTTGCGCGCCAGGTGGAGCATGACAACAGAGTCCTTGCCGCCCGAGAACAGCAGCACGCAGCGCTCGCGCTCGGCCGTCACCTCTCGGAAGATGTGGATGGACTCGCTCTCCAGCGCCGACAGCTGGTCGAGATGGCGTGCCGATTCCTGCCGGACATCGGTCTCAAGATCGAGGCTCACAGGTGGATTCCGCATTCTGTCTTGGCGAGACCGGCCCAGCGGCCGGCTCGGGGATCTTCTCCGGGGGCGACCCGGCGGGTGCAGGGGGCGCAGCCGATCGACGGATAGCCGTCGGCCAGCAGGGGGTTGATCGGGACGAGGTTTTCCTCGGCGTACGCAATGACCTCGTCGAAGGTCCAGGCCGCGATGGGGTTGAGCTTGACCATGTGGTGGGTCGCGTCCCATTCGACGAGCCGGGCGTTCGCGCGCAGGGCGTTGTCCTCGCGGCGCACGCCGGTCACCCAGGCCTGATAACCGGCCAGCGTCGCGTTCAGCGGCTCGACCTTGCGGAGCTGGCAACACAGCGCCGGGTCCCGGTCGTGGAGCTTCTCGCCGTGCTCGGCATCCTGCTCGGCGACCGTCTGTTTCGGCGTGACCTCGATGAGCGTGATCGGCAGCTTCTGCTGAAGGGCATCCCGCGTGGCATGGGTCTCGGGGAAGTGATAGCCCGTCTCCAGGAACAGCACGTCGACACCCGGCAGCACCTGGCTCGCGAGATGGCTCAACACGGTGTCGGCCGCCATCGAGCAGGCGACCGCCAGCTTGTCGCCGAAGGTCTCGCCGGCCCAGGCGAGGACCTCCTCGGCGGTGGCATCGACGAATCGCTCCCCCGCCTCCTCGGCGAGGGCTTTGAGCTCTTCGGGCGTACGCTCCGGCGGCGTCGGCAGGTTGCGCGGCAGCGGAGTCAGCTCGATCCTCATGCGGTGAAGACCTCGTCGTCGGCGCGATGGGCCCACTCGGCGAAGGACTCACCGTCGAGACGATCATCGGCATAGCGGCGCACGATGCGCTCGGTCCACTGGGGCAGGGCTTCGGCGGTGACCTTCAGTCCTCGCACCGTACGCCCCAGCTGCCCCTGCTCGTGGGCATCGGCCAGACCACCACCGAGATGGACCTGGAAGCCGAATTCGCCCTGCAGCAGCTGACCCTTGAGGCCGATGTCGGCGACCTGGATGCGCGCGCACGAGTTGGGGCAACCGTTGAGGTTGATGGAGAGCTGCTGATCACCGAGGTCGACATCGGCCAGCCGCTGCTCGAGCTCGTCGATCAGCGTGGCGGCGAGGCCCTTGGTCTCGACGAAGGCGAGCTTGCAGTATTCGATGCCGGTGCAGGCCATCGTGCCGCGACGGAAGATGCTGGGCCGAGCCTTCAGCCCGAGCGCGTCGAGCCCCTCGATCAGGGCCTCCGCCTTGTCGGGGTCGACATCGAGCACGAGCAGCTTCTGGTGGGGGGTGAGGCGTACCCGCTGGGAACCGGCCGCCTCGGCAAGATCGGCGACCTGCGCCAGGATCGTGCCCGACACGCGACCGACGACAGGTGCAGCGCCGACCCAGACCCGGCCGTCCTTCTGCTCGTGCACGCCGACATGGTCGAAGTTGCCGACGCCCTTCTCGGGAGCGGGGCCGTCGGGCAGTTCATAGCCGAGATATTCGTCCTGCAGCACCTGACGGAACTTCTCCGGACCCCAATCGGCGATCAGGAACTTGAGCCGGGCACGCGTACGCAGGCGGCGATAGCCGTAGTCACGGAAGATCTTCACCACACCGAGCCAGACCTCGGCGGCCTGGTCCTCCCGCACGAACACACCGATGCGCTCCGCGAGGCGGGGGTTGGTGGACAGCCCGCCGCCGACCCAGAGGTCATAGCCGGCTCCCAGCTCGGGATGGCGGACGCCGACCAGCGAGATGTCGTTGATCTCGTGCACGACATCGAGGCTGGGGTGGCCGGTGATCGCGGACTTGAACTTGCGGGGCAGGTTGGCGAGCTCGGGGTCGCCGATGAACCGCTCCTTGATCTCATCGATCACCGGCGTGGGATCGAGGATCTCGTCGGCGGCGATGCCGGCGACCGGCGAGCCGAGAATGACGCGCGGGGTGTCGCCGCAGGCCTCCACCGTGTCCATGCCGGCGGCGTCGAGACGATTCCAGATCTCGGGGACGTCCTCGATGCGAATCCAGTGGTACTGGATGTTCTGGCGATCGGAGATGTCGGCCGTGTCGCGGGCGAAGTCGGTGGAGATCCCGGCGAGCACGCGGAGCTGGTCGGTCGTCAGCGCGCCGCCGTCGAGGCGGATGCGGAGCATGAAGTATTCGTCGGAGAGCTCCTCGGCGCTCATCGTGCCGGTGCGGCCGCCATCGATGCCCTGCTTGCGCTGCGTATAGAGCCCCCACCAGCGCATGCGCCCGAAAAGATCGTCCTCGGGGATGGAGGCGAAGCCTTCCTTGGAGTAGGTCTCGATGATCCGAGCCCGAACGTTCAAGCCGTTGTCGGCCGCCTTGAACTCCTCGTTGGGGTTGAGCGGGGTCTTCCCGTCCACCTTCCACTGACCGTTGGGCTTCGCATTCCGGGCAGGGCGGGCAGCTTTGGCGGGCACAGTCGTTGTCATGGTCACCTGTCGCTGGGGGCTTCCCCCGCATCGGCAGTGCAGGGGTGGGCAGGCTCGGCCCGCCGCGTATTGGGAACCGTAATGGACCCATAGGAAAAACCCAAATCGGGTCAAATCCCGGAATGTCGCGGAGTCAGTCGACCGCTCTGGCGCGGAACAGATGGCGCCCCGGAGGGACGGTGAGCACCATGTGTTCGCCGTCGGAGCGCACCTCGACCTCGACCCGATCGTCGGGATCACCGAGCGACCCGCTGCGGACGTCGAGCTCGACCTCGCTCACCGATCGCCCATAGACCAACTCGGCCCGGCGCCCCTCCCCCAGCGTCAGCGCCCCGGTCACCCACGGCCCGTCCCGGAGGAACCCGCGGAGCCGGATCCAGAGGATGAGCATCGTGATGCCGCCGGCCAGCGCCCCGCCGGCGAGGCCCCCTGCGGCGACAAGCACCGGCAGTCCCCAGTCATCCGACAGATAGCCGAGCAGCACCAGCGCCGTGGCCGCACCGGCCGCGACCAGCCCGACGACAAGGAGCAGCACCGCGATCCACAGGCCGCGGCTGGCGGAACGTCGGGTTTCGGAGTCTTCCCAGGCGGCAGGTCGGGGCGTGGGCACACCGATCGCCGGCAGCTGGGTGGTCGGCTGATCGGTCACACCTCAAGCATGCCCGAGATCGGTGGCCCGGCTAGGGCAGGATGACCCACATGTCTCGCGTGCTCGTTGTCGTTGCCCACCCCGATGATTCCGATTTCGGGGCCGCCGGCTCCCTGGCCCAGATGGCCGACAACGGTGACGAGATCACGCTCCTGTTCTGCACGCGTGGCGAACAGGGCGGGTTCGACCCGAGCCTGCACGAGCAGATGCCGATGATCCGGGAGGCCGAGCAGAAGGAAGCTGCCGCCGTTCTGGGCATCAGCGATGTCCGCTTCCTCGATGGCTATCGCGACGGCTGGCTCCACCCGAGCTACGACCTGCAACGCGACATCGTGAAAGTGATCCGGCAGGTCCGGCCCGACCTGATGATCATCCAGTCCGCGGCCCGCCGCTATGACCAGATCTATGCCTCCCACCCGGATCATCTCGCAGCCGGCGAGGCGTCCATCCGCGCGATCTATCCCGCTGCGGAGAATCAGTTCGCCTGGCCCGAACTGATCACCGAGGAGGGCCTGGAGCCCCATATGGTCCCCGAGTTCTGGGTGATGAGCCACGCGGACGCCGCCCACGTCGTCGACATCACCGACACCATCGACCGCAAGGTGGGCGCACTTCTGGCCCATCGGTCCCAGACCGCCCATCGCGGTGAGGAACTGGGCATGTTCGTGCGGGCCCGTGCGCAGGACATCGCCAAGCAGCACGGCCTGCCCGAGGGACACGCCGCCGAGGTCTTCCTGCGCGTCGTGCGCTGACTTGCCGCGGGCCTCTAGGCTCGATGCATGGACCCGATCGCGCTGCTGCGAACCGTACGCCCCACCCCCCAGCATCCCCTCGTCCTCGAGCTCGATCTCGCCCGCGGTGTGATCAGCCAGTCCCCCGGCAATCCCCTGGAGGCCTTCCGCGCCCGGCATTCCGCCGCGATGCGCCAGATCCGCGATGGTCTCACCAAGGGGGCAGAGGATCCCAGGGTGGCGGGCCTGGTGGTTCACATCGGGTCCTGCCCCCTCGACCCGGCCCAGTGCGACGAGATGGGCGAGGCGATCGCCCGGTTCGGTGAACACAAGCCCACCATCGCGTGGAGCGAGACCTTCGGCGAGCTCGGAAACGCGACGCTGGCGTACCGGCTGGCGTCCTTCGCCCGCGAGATCTGGCTCGCCCCGACGGGCGGTCTGGGCCTCACCGGCGTGCAGCTGTCGGCCACCCTGCTCCGCGGCGGCCTGGAGAAGCTGGACATCGAGCCGCAATTCGCCCAGCGCTCCGAATACAAGACCGCGGCCGACCAGTTCGCGGCGACCGAGATCACCGATGCCCATCGCGAGATGCTGCAGCGGATCGCCGACTCGATCGTGGAGGACACGATCACGGGCGTGGCCGCCCGCCGCCACCTCGACCCGAAGGCTGTCCGCCAGACGATCGACAACTCCCCCCTCGCCGCGGAAGACGCCCTGCAGGCCGGCCTGATCGATCACCTGGGCTATCGCGATGAGGTGTACGCGGAGTTGCGCCGCCGGTTCGGTGAGGAGGTCGGCGGCGAGAGGCAGATCTCCCTGCAATATGCGCATCGTTATGCGCGCACCCACGGCCCCGGCCGTCTGGACGGGCTGCTCAACCGCAAGCGCGCGGCGATCGGCCTCGTCGAGCTGTCCGGTGCCATCGTGCTCGGCCCCAGCCAATCGGGTCCGTCCTCGAGTTCGGCCGGGTCCGACACCATTGCCGCCCATCTGCGTGAGGCAGCCCGGGACGAGCACGTGAAGGCCGTCGTCCTGCGCATCAACTCCCCCGGTGGGTCCTATATCGCCTCCGACACCATTCGCCGGGAGGTGCTGCAGCTCCGCAACACGGGCAAGCCGGTGATCGCTTCGATGGGAGCGGTCGCGGCCTCCGGTGGCTACTACGCCGCGATGGGCTGCGATGCCGTCGTGGCCAACCCGACCACCCTGACCGGTTCGATCGGCGTGCTCGCCGGCAAGTTCGTCCTCAGTGGCCTCGTCGACCGGCTCGGGCTGGTGCGGGAGAACATCCAGGCCGGTGCCAATGCCGGCTGGTTCAGCAGCCAGACCCCGTTCGACGACGATCAGTGGGCCAAGCTCAACGACTGGCTCGACACCGTCTATGCCGATTTCACGACCAAGGCCGCCGCTGACCGCCGTATGCCCCTCGACGACTTCGAGCCCTTGGCCCGCGGCCGCGTGTGGACCGGCGCCGATGCCCATTCACGCGGCTTGGTCGACCGGCTCGGCGGCGTCGCGACGGCTCTCGAGATGGCGGCCGACCGGGTGGGCGTACGCCTGGACTCGCTGCAGGTCCGGGGCGTCCCCGCGTTGCCCTGGCTCGAACAGCTCAAGCCCGCCGAATCGAGCGAGAGCCGCAGCGTCGACGCCACGGTGACGTTTCCGCGAGAACGTCTGCTGACCGGTTCACCCGAGGACCGGCTCACAGCCCTGGCCGAGTTGGTCGGGGTCGCCCTCCCCCACGGCATCCTCGCGCTGCCGTGGCAGCTCACGCTCCGGTGACGTTCCCGCGGGAACGTATCCGTCGGCGCATCTCTCGGTGCGGGATGCCGTCCTCGAGATAGACCTCCCCCTCGGCGACGAAGCCGAAGCCGGCGTACCAATCCACCAGATAGGCCTGCGCCGAGAGCACGAACTCGTCGCTCGGACAGGCCCCCAGCACTGCCTCCGTCAGCCTCCGCGCCAGCCCTCGACCACGCGCGTCGGAGGCTGTCACCACGCGCCCGATCCGGCGTACCGGCCCGTCGTCGAGGACCCTCAGCGACGCAACCACGCGCTCACCTTCCTCGATCCACCACTGCTCGGCACCGGGCTCGAGGTCGCGACCATCCGGGTCGAGATAGGCACACTCCTGCTCGACCACAAACACCGCCGCGCGCAGCGCGAGCAGCCGATAGGCGGTGACCGCATCGAGGTCCGCCCAGGCCCTGCGATGCACCGGTGATCCCGCCCCCACGTCGATGCCCCAATCGTTATTCAAACGCTCGTCCCACTCCTGCAAAACAGCCTTTTTCCGGGTATAGCGTCCCAGACAGGGCCCCGGATTTCCCTTCCAGGACGCGTTTTTCTAGGAGCACCATGTCCACCACTGAGCAAAAGGTGTCGGTCTCCACGGGCGAGGCCCGCGCGATCCGAACCGATCCCAATCGGCCCCCTGTGGCCGTCATCGAACCGAAGGGTTCGACCACCCTCAACAAAGCCGCCTTCATCGTCATCGCGGTTCTTTGTGCCCTGGGCTGGACCATGATCGCGATCGTCCGGGGCGAGCGAGTCAGCGCCGTCTGGTTCGTGCTTGCGGCAGTCGGCAGCTATCTCCTCGCCATCCGCTTCTATGCGAAGCTCATCGAGACCAAGATCCTCCGGCCCGACGACACCCGGATGACCCCGGCCGAGAAGTTCAGCAACGGCAAGGACTTCATGCCCACCGACCGGCGGGTGCTGTTCGGCCATCACTTCGCCGCCATCGCCGGCGCCGGACCGCTCGTCGGCCCCGTGTTGGCCGCCCAGATGGGCTATCTCCCCGGCACGATCTGGATCATCGTCGGCGTGGTCCTGGCGGGCGCGGTGCAGGACTACATGGTCCTGCACCTGTCGATCCGCCGCGACGGCAAGAGCCTCGGCCAGATGGCCCGCGACGAGCTCGGCCCGATCGGTGGCTGGGCCGCCATCATCGGCGTGATGACGATCATGATCATCCTCATCGCCGTCCTCGGCATCGTCGTGATCGGCGCCCTGGCCGAGAGCCCGTGGGGCGTGTTCTCGATCGCGATGACCATCCCGATCGCCCTCTTCATGGGCGTCTATCTGCGGTTCCTGCGGCCCGGCAAGGTCAGCGAGGTCTCCCTGATCGGCGTCGTGCTGCTCGTCCTGGCGATCGTCGCCGGCCACTGGGTCTCGCAGTCCCCGACCTGGGCACCCATCTTCACCCTGACCGGCCCCGAGCTCGCGATCTGGCTCGCGATCTATGGCTTAGCCGCCTCGGTGCTGCCCGTGTGGCTGCTGCTGGCCCCGCGCGACTATCTGTCGACCTTCATGAAGGTCGGCACCATCGTGATGCTGGCCATCGCGATCCTCGTCGCCGCGCCCGTCATCACCCAACCGGCCGTCAGCCAGTTCGCGATCTCGGGCAAGGGCCCGGCCTTCGCCGGCCAGCTCTTCCCGTTCCTGTTCATCACCATCGCGTGCGGCGCGCTGTCGGGCTTCCACGCCCTCATCGCCTCGGGCACGACCCCGAAGATGATCGAGAAGGAATCCCAGGCCCGCATCATCGGCTATGGGGGCATGCTGACCGAGTCGTTCGTCGCGATCATGGCACTCGTCTCGGCGAGCATCATCGATCAGCACATCTACTTCGCGATGAACGCGCCGGCCGGGCTCACCGGGGGCACACCCGAGGCTGCTGCGGCGTACACCAACGGCATGAACCTCGTGAGTCCCGGCGGCCAACCCCTGCCCGACATCGACCCGAGTGTCTTCAGCACCGCAGCCGAGGAGGTCGGGGAGAATTCGATCATCTCGCGGACCGGTGGTGCGCCCACACTCGCGTTCGGCATGGCCGAGGTCATGAGCCAGATCCCGCTCATCGGCCAGATCAAGTCGTTCTGGTATCACTTCGCCGTCATGTTCGAGGCGCTGTTCATCCTGACGACGATCGATGCGGGTACGCGCGTGGCGCGCTTCATGCTGTCCGACTCCCTGGGCAACATCCCGGGGCTCGCCAAGCTCAAGGACCCCTCCTGGCGTGTTGGTGCCTGGGTCTGCTCCGCGCTCGTCGTGCTCGGCTGGGGCGGCCTGCTCTATATGGGGGTCACCGACCCGCTGGGTGGCATCCGGATGTTGTTCCCGCTGTTCGGCATCGCCAACCAGCTGCTCGCCGCGATCGCCCTGTGTGTCGTGTTCGTCATCGTCATGAAGAAGGGCCTGTTCAAGTGGGCCTGGATTCCGGGTATCCCCCTGTTCTGGGACCTCATCGTCACCATGACCGCGTCGTGGCAGAAGATCGTCTCGACCGATCCCCAGATCGGCTACTGGATCCAGCATGCGCAGGCCAGGGAGGCACTGGCGGCCGGCCAGCCCTATCAGACCGCGAAGACCCCGGAGGCGGTTGAGGCGGTCATCCGCAACACGTTCGTGCAGGGCACGTTGTCGATCGTGTACGCCCTGCTGGTCGCGATCGTCTTCATCGTCGCGATGATCGTGAGTGTGAAGGCTCTGCAGAAGGGTGGCCTCCCGACGTCGGAGGTCGAGCCCGTGCCCACGAAGATCTTCGCGCCCAAGGGATTCACGGCCTCGGCCGCCGAAAAGAAGGTGCTCGAAGAGTGGAAGGCTGCGGGGCTCGAGCCGAACCCCGAAGCCGGAAAGGGCCATTCCTGACATGACCATCGGTGAACTTGCCCGGTCGGTGCAGTGGTATGTCATGAGCATGATGGGCGACAACGCGTACGCGAAATATTGCGCCCATCACCGCACCCATCACCCCGATGAGCCCCTGCCCACCGAGAAGGAGTTCTGGAAGGCGAAGCATCGCGACGCCGAACTGAACCCGAGTTCGCGCTGCTGCTGAGCGGGTACGCGAACGCCTACAGGAGCAGGGGCAGGACCGCCGCCACGACCGCCGGTGTGATCACCGCACTCAACGCCATCGCGAGTGCGGAGAACGCACCGGCGGTCTGGCTTTCGGTGAGCGCGCGAGCGGTCGCGATGCCGTGGCCGGAAATGCCCATCGCCAGGCCGCGGGCGAGCTCGTTGCGGATGCGCAGGAGCGTGAGCAGGCCCGGGCCCGCGACCGCCCCGAGCACGCCGGTGAGGATGACCAGCGCAGCCGTGAGCGCGGGGATGCCGCCCACCGACTCGGAAATCGCCAGCGCCACCGGGGTGGTGGCCGACTTGGGCGCCATCGACGCGATGATCTCGGTGCTGCCGCCGAGTGCCCCGGTCACCCAGACACCGATCAGCACCGCCGCACTGGCGCCGAGGAGCGACGCAGCGAGGATCGGCACCAGGGCCTCCTTGATGCGGTCCAGCTGGCGATGGAGTGGCAGGGCCAGGGCCACCGTGGCCGGCCCCAGGAAGAACGCAACAATGTCGCCGCCGCGGGCGTACTCCTCAACGGGCGTGCCCGTCAGCAGCAGCAGCGCCACGATCAGCACGACCGACCACAGAATCGGGTTGGCTATGGCCCGCCCGCGGGCGCGACGCGCGATCGCGACGGTGAGCTGATAGACGCCAAGCGTCAGCACGACCCCGAACACGGGGGAGGCGGTGAGTTCACGCCACACGTTTGTGCCCCAGCCGCAACAGCACGGCGGCGGTGAGTCCGGTGACCAGCGCCGCAGCGACCCAGGACGCCAGGAATCCGCCGAGCATCGGCAGCCATTCGTTGCGCACCATCGCCAAATGGGTGATGATCCCCGCCCCGGGCGGGATGAAGAACAGCTGCAGGTTGGCCAGCAGTCCGTCCGCCGCGCGTACGCTGCCGGCCTCCGGGCCCGGCCGCTGCCACTGCAGGTAGGCAAAGAAGATCAGCATGCCGATCACCGTGCCGGGCAGTGGCAGCGGCGCGAGCGCCGCGATCGCAATCCCGAGAAACTGACAGCCGAGGATGATCAGGAAGCCGCCGAGGGGAAAGCGGCGACTACGGCTCATTCGAAGGGGCTCGGGTCTCCTGCGCCATAACGCTCGATGACCACGTCGTCACCCGAGAAGTTGACGACCGTGGTCTGGTCCGTCGACACGTCACCCGAGTCGAGCACGGCATCCAGCGAATTCCCCAGCTCGTCGTTGATCTGCCAACCCTCGCTCATCGGCTCGGTATGGCCCGGCAGGATCAGCGAGCTCGACATGAGCGGCTCACCGAGGGCTTCGAGCAGCGCGAGCGTGGTGCGGTGGCTGGGAATGCGTACGCCGACCGTCTTCTTCTTGGCCTGCAGCATCTGCTTCGGCACCTCGCGGGTGGCCTCGAGGATGAACGTGTATTGCCCCGGCGTGCTCGCCTTGACCGCGCGGAAGACATCGTTGTCCATCTGCACGAAGTGCCCCAGCTGGGCGAACTCACTGCACACCAGCGTGAAGTGATGTTTGTCGTCGAGTTCGCGGATGCGGCGGATGCGCTCCAGACCGTCCTTGTTGCCCAGCTTGCACCCGAGCGCGAACCCGGAGTCGGTCGGATAGGCCACCAGCCCGCCGTCGTTGAGAATGTCGACCACCTGAGCCAGCGCGCGGGGCTGAGGATTGTCGGGATGGACCTCGAAGTATCTCGCCATGCCCGGAGTCTAGAGTCTGGCTGGTGACCGTGTTCGATCTCCCCCTCGAAGAGCTCCGCCGCCGCACCAGCCTGAAGTGGACGGCCTATCCCCCCGATGTGCTGCCCGTGTGGGTTGCCGAAATGGACTGTCGTCCCGCTCCCCAGGTCATCGAGGCGCTCACCCACGCGATCGTGGGTGGGGACACCGGCTATCCGGTGGGTCGGCCCTATGAGCATGCGCTCGCCGAGTACGCCGCAGAGGTCTGGGACTGGGAGTTCGACCCGGTCGCCCACGCGATCCAGGTGCCGGATGTGATGCAAGGCATCGTGTCGGTGCTCGATCTGCTCGGCACGCGCGGTGCCCCTGTGGTGATCAACCCGCCGGTCTATCCGCAGTTCTTCAAATATCTGGCCTGGGGCGAGCGCCCGATCATCGAGGTGCCGCTCACCGAGAACGGCCGGCTCGATCTGGAGGGGCTCGGAAAGGCGTTCGCCGGCGAATCGGGGCAGAAGCCCGAGGCGTTCCTCCTGTGCAACCCCCACAACCCGCACGGGACAGTCCCGACCCGCGACGAGCTCACCACCGTCGCACGCCTGGCCGCCGAGCATGGTGTCCGGATCATCTCCGACGAGATCCACGCTCCGCTCGTCTCCGCCCCCGCGAAGCACACCCCGATCCTCAGCGTCGACGGCGTGCGCGATGCGGTGATTATCATCTCGGCGTCGAAGGCCTGGAACCTCGCCGGGCTCAAGTCCGCCCTCGCGATCGGCAGCCCCGATATCGCGGACCGGCTCATCACGATGCCCGACGAGGTCACCCATTCGGTGAGCTATCTGGGCATCGTCTCCCATGTCGCTGCCCTGCGTGAGGGGCGCGAGTGGCTCGCCGAGGCGCTGGGCGAGATCGAGGCGAATCGGGCGCTCCTGTCGTCGTTGCTCGCCGAGCAACTGCCCGAGGTGCGCTATCAACCGGGCGAGGCCACCTATCTCGCCTGGCTCGACTGCCGCGGTCTCAGACTCCCCGATCCGGGCAAGACTTTCCTCGACAGGGGCCGGGTGGCGCTCAACAACGGGCTGACCTTCGGCAGCGTCGGCGCGGGCCATGTCCGCATGAACCTCGCCACCAGCCCCGAGATCATCGCCGAGGCCGTCCGCCGGATGGCCGCCTCCGTCTAACCACCCGCACGGACGAGATCGGCCTCCGCGGCGGCGACCGAGCGTACCTCTCCGATCCCCAGCAACGACAGGAAAATCGTCCGGTTGACGGACTCGGTCTCGACGCGCACCACCCCGCCGACCAGCTGTGCCCGCCCCGTCACATGGGGCATCCCGGCCAGATAACGACGTGCAGCCAGAAGGCTGGCACCGGGATCGGTCTGCCCGGCCAGCCGAGCGGTCGCACCCGCATCCGCCGCCGCCCGCGCCGCACCGGCCGCCGCCGACTCCGCCCGCCTGGCTGCGGTCACCTTCTGGCCACCGTCCACGACCAGTCCTGCCACGACCAGGATCGCGAACACCCAGAGCAGGACGAGCACCGACAGCGACGTCCCACGTTCCGACTCGGATTCCGATTCCCTCACCGGGCCAGCATGGCCCCTTTTCCGGCCATGCCACCGGGCTTGGACTCCGAATCCGGAAGTTTCCGGCCTGCTCTCAGGCGCCGACCAGCAGGTTGTAGGCCGCCCGGCCGATCGTCATCAACGTGCCCGCAAACGCAATGATCATCACCAGGCGCAGAGCCGTGCGGTTCGGCACCATGGGAGCAAGGCGGCTGCCGGCAAAACTGCCCAGGGCCAGCGCCAGGACAAGACCGGCCCAGTGCCATACGGAGTACGCCGGCCCCTCGCCCCATTTCAGGGTCACGGCCGTGATACCGACGATCATGAAGTGGAACTGCACCGACGACGCGAATGCCCGCATCGGCCAGTCGGTCGCCTTGCGATAGATGACCATCGGCGGGCCGGACACGCCCGCTGTCACCCCCATGAACCCGGACGCGAACCCGATCGAGGCGCGCAGGCCCCGGGTGTCCTTCCGGCTTCCCGCTGAGGACCGGAGCGACACGAGCAAGGCCAGCAGCGTGAGGGATCCGACCACGATGCCCAGCCAGTTCAACGGAATCACCATGATCAGGAGAGCTCCGGGGATGGAGCCGAGCACCGCGGCGAATGTGATCAGCGCGATACGTCGCCACTGGACGTCCCGGCGTACCCCAATCAGATTCACCCCCGACGACATCACCCCGCACCAATTCGTCAGAACCACGCCCTGCACCGGGCCCACGGCCAGGACAAGGAAGGGGACAGCCAACAGGGCGAAACCCATTCCGGTCACGCGCTGCGCCACGGCCCCCATCGCCACCGCGGCCAGCACCAACACGAATCCCCACTCGATCACCTGCCCATCGTCGCCCATTTTCGCCCCCGCCCACACACGCCCCGTTCCGTCATTAGGGTTGGGGGTGACGACATGACCGTTTCGCCTCGACCCCTCCAGGAGGTCCCCATGGTCCACAAGGTCGCGCTGCTCACCGCGGGCGGATTCGCCCCCTGCCTCTCCTCCGCGATCGGAGGGCTGATCGAGCGCTACACCGAACTGTCCCCCGACACCGAGATCATCGGCTACCGCCACGGCTACCAGGGCCTGCTCACCGGAGACTATCTGCCCGTGACGGACGAGGTGCGGGCCAAGGCGGCGCTCCTGCATCAGTACGGCGGTTCGCCCCTCGGCAACTCACGCGTCAAGCTCACGAACCTCAAGGACCTCGTCAAGCGCGGATTGGTAAACGAGGGCGACGATCCGCTACAGGTCGCCGCGGACCGGCTCGTGGCCGACGGGGTCGACGTGCTCCACACCATCGGCGGCGACGACACGAACACCACGGCAGCCGACCTGGCGGCCTATCTCGCCAAGCACGACTACGGACTCACGGTGGTCGGGCTGCCCAAGACCATCGACAACGACGTCATCCCGATCAAGCAGTCCCTGGGGGCGTGGACGGCCGCTGAGATGGGTGCCCGGTTCGCCCAGAACATCGTCGCCGAGCACAATTCCGCAGCCCGCATGCTCATCATCCATGAGGTCATGGGGCGCAACTGCGGTTGGCTCACCGCAGCCACGGCGAAGGCCTATCGCGACTGGCTCGACACCCGCGAGTGGCTGCCCGAGTTCGGCCTCTCCCGGGAGGCCTGGGACGTCCATGGCGTCTATGTCCCCGAGGCCCACATCGATCTCGCCGCCGAGGCGAATCGCCTCAACGAGATCATGGATCGGGTCGGCAACGTGACAATCTTCCTCTCAGAGGGTGCCGGCGTCGCGGACATCGTCGCGGACATGGAAGCCGCCGGCAAGGAAGTCCCCCGCGACCCCTTCGGCCACGTGAAGCTCGACAAGATCAACCCGGGTGCCTATTTCGGCGACGAGTTCGCCAAGCTCCTGTCGGCCGAGAAGGTCATGGTCCAGAAGTCCGGCTATTACTCCCGCTCCGCCGCCGCCAACCAGGCCGACCTCGACCTCATCAAGCAGTGCACCGACCTGGCCGTCGACTGCGCGCTGCGCGGAGAGTCCGGTGTCATCGGCCACGACGAGGAGAACAACGACCAGCTCAGCGCGATCGACTTCCAGCGCATCCGCGGTGGCAAGCCGTTCGATACCTCCACGGATTGGTATCGCACCATGCTCACCGACATCGGCCAGGACCTCCCCCAGGCCTGAGCGCGTTCCTATCGGGTACGCCGGGTCCGCGGCTGGTCGGTTCTCGCTTCCGGCAGCGGACCCGGGGCTCTGTCAGAGGCTGAAACGAAAATGTCGGAGCCGGGTGCTGGGATGAGGGGAACCCCACCCCCAGGAGGTTCCGATGTCCGAGACGCCCCCATTTTCCACCGACTCGACCGACACCGCCGATTCCACCGTTTCCGCCCATGAGCCGACACTCCGAATCGTGCCCAACCCGGAGCGAATGGCCGCCGAAGGCCTCGGCACCCGGCTCCAGGGGCTGACCGCCGCCCGTTCCCAGCTGGATCACGAGTTTCTGACCGTTCTGGCCGAGTTCGACGCCACCGACGGCTGGCACTGGTTCGCCGGTGTCACTTCCACCGCCCACTGGCTCTCTTGGGCCTGTTCCATCGCACCCGGCACTGCCAGGGAACATATCCGGGTCGCGCGTGCCCTTGTCCAGTTGCCGAAGGTCTCGACCCTCATGGCGGACGGTCAGCTGACCTATTCGAAGGTACGCGAAATCAGCCGTCTCGTGCCGACCCGCCGCCCCGCTGCAACCGACACCGACACCGACAGGCCGCAGGAGGAGCCACCAGAACCAGCGCCCGTCGCCAGTCCTCCCCTGGATGAGGACCGCATCTGCTCGCTGGCCCTGGAGATGACGGCATCCCAGCTGGCCCGGACGGTGCGGGCCTATCGCAATCTGCCGGGGAATCGGGTTCGGAGCGAGGCGAAGCGCAGCCTCAGTTGGCGTACCCGTGACGACGGCCTCACCGAGCTCCGCGTCCTCCTGCCGGCCGAAGAAGCAGCGACCATTCGGGCGGCGATCGATACGGCACAGTCCTCCCGGACCGAAGCAGACGTTCCCGCGGGAACGCCCTATGAGCCGTTCGACCAGCCGCTCCAACCGGCTCTGGACGCCCTGCTCGACGTCGCCACGATCTATCTGGCCGGCGATCATCAGGAGCCCACTGACGATCATCACCTCGTCACCGTGTTGGTCGGCGCCGAGACCCTGGCTGCGTCCACCGACGTTCCCGCGGGAACGTCATCTGCCCGGTGCGAGGTGACAGGTGGCCCCGGCATCGAGGCCGAAACCGCGCGCAGAATCGCCTGTGACGCCAAAGTCATGGGGGCCCTGGTCGACCACGGCACGGGCGACGTGCTCAATCTCGGCCGCACCAAACGCGTTGTCACCAGAGCCCAACGGCGCGCCCTCGGCATCCGCGATGAGGGCCATTGTCAATTTCCCGACTGCACCCGCAGGCGTTGGCTCAAGGCCCATCACGTCGTCCACTGGGCCAACGGTGGACCCACTGACCTCCCCAACCTGATGCTGCTCTGCCACTTCCACCACATGTGTCTCCACGAGGGCGGCATGACCGTGCACCGTGAAGACGACAACTGGGTCTTCCTCCTGCCGGACGGCGAACCCATCCTCCGCGACCCACCCCAACCCGACGAAGCCGTCCTGCGCACCCTCGGCGAATGGGCCGACCGCGAGGCCAAGCGGCCCGACTCCGGTCGGGTGTTCCCCCCGCACGGCGGTCATGGGTTCCTGCTGCACGAGTGCGTCGGCGTACTCGACCAACCAGGCGTCGTGGCCGATCCCGGGGACGTCGCCTAGACGCGGTGCTTCCGCCCGAGGACGATTGCGGCGATGGCCCCCAGGCCTGACCCGGTGCCGAGGCCGGCCAGATAGCCGGCGACCATGCTCTTGCGGGCCTCACGCGTGGCAGCCGAGCGCGCCACGGGCGCATCAGCGTCGGCAAAGAACGTGTGACCGTCGACCGAGCTGTAGCGTGCGCGGGCCTCGATTCGTTCCTCCGGTGTTTCCTGCGCATGTTCGGCTGCCACGTCGAGTCGAGTCTCGACCGCTTCGGCCATGGCTTCCTTCTCCTTGCTCGGATCGGCTTCCAGACCGGGCAGGGTGTCCTTGACCTTGTTGATGGTCTCGGTGCGGGTGAGCTTGGCATCGGCCTTCTCGATGCGCTGGCGGCGTCGGTCCTCCTCTGCAGCAGGCCAGTGGTCGTCGACTGTCACCACGCCCTCACGATCCAGCAGCGGCTCGTCGGCATCCGTCCACTTGTACGCCACAGCGGGTTGATTGTCCGTCGCAATCCAGGCCGCCACCATCAGGATGATCCGGGCGAACAGGTTGAAGAAGAGCAACAACACGATGATGGGCCCGAACAACGCCGCCGCAGGGTTGCTCAGGAACGACCCGACGAGCGCGCCGGTGAAGTATTGCAGGATGGCCAGGATCGCCGACCCGATCAGTGCCCCGATCATCAGCGCCCGCGGCCGGGGCGGTTCCTCCGGCAGGATCCGATACAGGAACAGGAACAACAGCCAACCTGCAAGCAGGGACACCAGCAACGAGACCACCCGGGTGAGGAAGCCGATCCCGGGGAAGTCTTCCAGCCCGAGCCAACCGATCACTGTGCCGGTCATGGCGGTAGCCAGCGAGGCGATACCGAACGTCACCCCGACCGCGAGCAGGAGCAGGATCAGGATGCCCATGTTCTTGAGGGTCTCGACGACGATGTTGCTCTTTTCCTCGGCTTCATCGAAGGCCGGACGGAACTGAGCTCGAACCGCACTCTTGAGGTTCTTCACCCAGCCACTGCCGGCGTACGCCAGCGACAGCAGACCAACAAGACCGATCCCCCGCCAATTGTTCACGGCCTCGTCGATGACGGCACCGATGCGATCGGTGACGTCCCCCGGTGCGCCCTGGATCAGGCCGGTCACGCTCGCCTTCAGTCCGTCGAGGAGGTCAGGCCGGAACTCGGTCAGCGTCATTCCCGCGATCGCGAACGCGAACATGAGAATCGGGACCATCGCCAGCACGGAGAAATAGGTCACCGCACCGGCGAACTGCATGCCCAATCTGTTGGTGAAGCGCGCATTCATCCGCAGAATGTGCGCCACCGTGGGGTGGGCAAGAATTTTCTTGACGTCCATTCCTCTGGCCTCCGTCCGCCGAGTCCGCCGGTTCCGCACGTGCGGAACCACGCTATCGACTAATCGTCAGCGGACGGAGACCGGGTCGGATGAACTAGTCGGCATAGGCCTCGATCGGCGGGCAGGAACAGATCAGGTTGCGGTCACCGTACGCCTGCTCGACTCGGGCAACAGCCGGCCAGTATTTGTCCTGACCGCGTCCGGCGATCGGGCCGGTGTGACGGCCAGCCGGATAGGCGGCCAGCGTCCGGCTGTAGGGGTGATCCCATTCGTCGGCCGTGACCCGCGCGAGCGTGTGGGGGGCATTGTGCAGCGGGTTGTCGTCCGCAGGCCATTCCCCGGCCGCGACCTGGCTGATCTCCTGACGGATGGCGATCATCGCATCGCAGAACCGATCGATCTCGGCCAGGCTCTCCGACTCCGTCGGCTCGACCATCAGCGTCCCCGAGACCGGGAACGACATGGTCGGGGCATGGAAGCCGTAGTCGATGAGGCGCTTGGCCACGTCGTCGACGGTGATCCCGGTGTCCTTGGTGATGCCGCGCAGGTCGAGGATGCACTCGTGGGCGACCAGATCGTTCGCACCCGTATAGAGCACCGGATAGTGCTCCCCGAGCCGCTTCGCGATGTAGTTCGCCGCCAGCACCGCGTTCAGCGTCGCCTGGGTCAGGCCCCAGGCACCCATCATCGCGATATAGGTCCAGCTGATCGACATGATGCCGGCCGAGCCGAAGGGCGCGGCCGACACGGGGCCGACACCCGACTCGGGACCGGCTTCGTCCCACAGCGGATGGTTCGGCAGATAGGGAGCGAGGTGTTCGCCCACCGCCACCGGGCCGACGCCGGGGCCGCCACCGCCGTGCGGGATGCAGAACGTCTTGTGCAGGTTCAGGTGCGACACGTCGCCGCCGAACTTGCCGGGCTGGGCCAGGCCGAGCAGTGCGTTGAAGTTGGCGCCATCGATATAAACCTGGGCACCCGCCTCGTGCACCTTGTCGCACACCTCGACGATGCGCTCCTCATAGACACCATGGGTCGAGGGATAGGTCACCATGATGGCGGCCAGTTCCTCGCGATGCTTCTCGATCTTGGCGTCCAGATCGTCCATGTCGACCGTGCCGTCAGGGGCGGTCTTGACCACCACAACCTTCATGCCGGCCATGTGGGCGGACGCCGCATTGGTGCCGTGCGCCGAGGCGGGAATCAGGCAGATCGTGCGCTGGTCGTCGCCGTTGGCCTTGTGGTAAGCCCGGATCGCCAGCAATCCGGCAAACTCACCCTGCGAACCGGCGTTCGGCTGGATCGAGCAGCGGGCATAGCCGGTGAGGCTGGCGAGCCACTCCTCCAGCGAGGAGATCAGCGCGATATAGCCCTCGGCATCCGACGGGGGCGCGAACGGGTGCAGGTTGGCGAAGCCGGGATAGGTCATGGCCTCCATCTCGGCGACCGCGTTGAGCTTCATCGTGCAGGAACCCAGCGGGATCATGCCGCGGTCCAGGGCGAAGTCGCGATCCGCGAGCGTACGCAGATAGCGCAGCATCTGGGTCTCGGAGTGATAGGTGTTGAAGACCGGATGGGTCATGAACTCCGTCGTGCGCGACTGGCCCGCAAGGTCACCGTGGGTATCGGTGCCCAGCGTCGTGCCGAAGGCCGCACAGACCGCAGCGAGGTCTTCCTTACGGGCATCCTCACCGACGCTCACGCCGACGGTGTCGTCATCCACGAGTCGCAGGTGGACGCCCTGGGAGCGGGCCTGTTCGACGATCCCCGCGGCCTTGCCGGGCGCGGAGACCTGCACGGTGTCGAAGAACGAATCATGGACCAGGCCGAGCCCGGCAGCCTTCGCCGAAGCCGCGACGCGGCGGGCGTTCTCGTGCACCGTGTTGGCAATGCCGGTGAGGCCGATCGGTCCGTGATACACGCCATACATCGCCGCGCAGACCGCCAGCAGAACCTGGGCCGTGCAGATGTTGGAAGTCGCCTTCTCGCGACGGATGTGCTGTTCGCGGGTCTGGAGTGCCAACCGGTACGCCGCAGCGCCGTCGGCATCCTTCGACACACCGACCAGTCGACCGGGGAGAGCCCGCTCCAGACCCTTGCGGACGGAGATGAATCCGGCGTGCGGCCCACCGAAGAACAGGGGTACGCCGAACCGCTGGCTCGAGCCGACGGCGACGTCCGCACCCCACTCGGCGACAGCTTCGGTGACGGTCAGGGCGAGCAGGTCACAGGCCGCGATGACGAGGGCGTTGTTCTCGTGAGCCTTGTCGGCGACCTCGCGGAGCTCGGAGGCGGGCGCGACGCGACCACTGGCCCCGGGGGTCTGCACGACGACGGCGAAGGCCTCGTTGGTCTGCAACGCCTCGACGAGCGACCCGTCGGCCACCACGATGTCGATGCCCATCGCCCGGCAGCGGGTCTGCACGACGGCGAGGCTCTGCGGGAAGATGTCGCCGTCGATGACGACGACCGAGCCCTTCTTGGTCTGGCGTCGGGCCAGCAGGATCGCCTCGGCCACGGCAGTGCCCTCATCGAGCAGCGACGCACCGGCCGTCGGCAGCCCGGTGAGGTCGGAGATCATGGTCTGGAAGTTGAGCAGTGCCTCGAGTCGGCCCTGGGAGATCTCGGGCTGATACGGCGTATAGGCCGTATACCAAGCCGGGTTCTCCACCACATTGCGGCGGATGACCGGCGGGGTCACGGTGCCGTAATAGCCGAGCCCGATCATGGCCGTCATCGGGTTGTTCATGGCAGCCAGGCCCTGAAGTGCCTCGAGCGCTGCCTGCTCGGTGATCGGAGCGGGCAATTCCGGCGGGGCGGAACTGCGGATGTTGGCCGGCACGGCACGGTCGGCCAACTCGTCCAGACTGGCGAGGCCGAGAGCTTCGAGCATGTGGGCGCGGTCGGCGTCAGTGATGCCGATGTGGCGCGCAGGGAAACCGGAATCAAGCTGATCAACCATGGGGGATCTCCTCGCAGGGTCTTTGGCCCCATCGCCGCCCGATGGGGATTCCCCCTGCACCAGCCTCAGGCTATCCGACGGATCCCGGGCCTGTCCGGGCATCATGGCTTGCAGGTCAGACTTTGCTGCAACACGGAGAAACTGGAGGAAATATGACGACAGTCGGCATCGTTGGTGCTACCGGGCTGATGGGTCACGGCATGGCCCACAACATCGTGACGAAGGGTTTCGACCTGTGTTTCACCCTCCGCAGGGACTCGGACAGGGTCGCCGACCTGGTGGCCGCGGGGGCCCGACGAGTCGCTGACAACGCCGAGTTGGGGCGGGAGTGCGACATCGTCGTCATCTGTGTGACCTCGTCGGCGGATGTCGAGGACGTCGTTCTCGGGCAGGCCGGGCTGCTCTCGGATCCGAAGCCGGGACTCGTGATCGTCGACGCCAGCACAGCCGAGCCCGGATCGACTCGTCGGCTGGCCGACGCAGCCGCTGCTCGCGGCGTCGGCTTCGTCGATGCTCCGGTGACCCGGGGGCCCCAGGAGGCGGAGGACGGCACGCTGAACGTTCTGCTCGGGGGTACGCCCGAGTCCCGCGACCGGGTGCGGCCGGTGCTGGAGACCTATGCGCAATACATCCTCGAGACCGGTGACATCGGGACCGCCCACACGCTCAAGCTCATCAACAACACGGTCATCCAGTCATTCTTTGCCGCGCTCTCGGAGGGGTTCGGCATGGCCGCGAAGTCGGGGATGGATCCGAAACTCGTCGAAGAGATTCTGTCGCGGGGCAACATGGCCAACGGTTTCATCCCACAGGCGGCGGGTGCTCTGGACGGCGACTACGGCCGGATGAAGTTCGGATTGGCGAATGCCACCAAGGATGTGCGCTATTACACCCGGCTCGCCGGTGAGCTCGGATATGTCGCCCCGATGGGAGCGGCGACCCACGAGGTGCTTGCGGTTGCCGTGGCGCAGGGGTTCGGGGACGAATTCGTCCCGTCGGTCGTGAAGTCGCAGGCGCAACTCAACGGCGTGCGCCTCGGCCCGCCCGAGGTCAGCTGACGCTGCGGCGGGCGTTGCGACGCTTGGAGAGCTCGTCGACGTGTGCGTCGGCGGGCTCATCCTGGGCCGCACGCTCGCTGGGGAGTTCCATGAGGCTCCCCTCCAGGTCCTTCCACACGCTGCCGAGGGCGATGCCGAACATGCCCTGACCACCACGGATCAGGTCGATCACCTCGTGGTCACTGGTGCACTCGAAAACCGTCACGCCGTCGCTCATCAGGGTGATCTCGGTGAGATCGTTGACGCCCCGGGCGCGCAGGTGGTCGACCGCCTTGCGGATCTGCTGGAGCGAGATCCCCGCATCGATCAGGCGCTTGATCACGCGCAGGAGCAAAACATCGCGGAAGGAATAGAGCCGCTGCGAGCCGGAGCCGGCAGCACCGCGGATCTCGGGGGTCACCAGGCCGGTGCGCGCCCAATAGTCGAGCTGGCGATAGCTGATGCCGACCACGTTGGCCGCGATCGGGCCGCGGAACCCGGCGTCCTCGGGAACGGGAGTGAACTCACCGTCGAACAGCAGGTCCTGGGCGTCGACAGGCTCTTCTGTCGGCTGTGCATCACGGCTCGTGTTCACGAAAACCTCACTTCGGGGGCATCCGGGGCGGAGTTTCACCGGTCGTATTACGTCGGCGGAACTATCGAAGAAACTACGTGTCCGGGTTCGGCCGGCGCAACGACACGCCCACGGGAAAAGGTCACGATCTTGGTCGGCAATCGTGATCGAAGGCCACCAATAGCGCTCTGACAAGGGACAACGCCACGACGAGTCGAGTGACCGAAAGTGTCGAGGCCTGCTTGAGGCTCAGCTCTCCGGCGGCTCGTCACCCGTGACGAAGTCATCTGGGTTGACGTGGTCGAGGAACTCCCGGAACTTTTCGACCTCGTCATCCTCGGCCTCGGGCACATCAATGCCCGCAGCATCGAGGACCTCCTCGGCACAGAGGATCTCGGCGCCGCAGCGCAGGGCGAGCGCAATGGCATCGGAAGGTCGCGCCGATACTTCGACGCCGTCGATCACCAGCGCGGCGTGGAAGGTGCGTCCCACGAGCGCGGTGATGTGCACCTCACTCAGCGTGTGACCGAGCGAACCAAGGACATCGATCATCAGGTCATGGGTCAGGGGGCGTGGAGGGACCACACCTTCCTGGGCGCTGGCGATGGCGGACGCCTCGTTGGCCCCGATCCAGATCGGCAGATATCGATGACCACCGACTTCGCGCAGCAGGACCATGGGGATGTTGGAGGGCATTTCGACTCGGACACCCATCACGTCTAGTTCCCGCATGCCGTCCACCCTACAGTCAGCGTTCGCTGGCGATTCTCATCATGGCTGCGTGCACGTGGATCATGAGCTGGGTGACGTCGGCTGCGACGTTCTTCTGGGCTCCGGCCCGGCGCTGATAGGGCGCCACGGCCTGCTCGATGATGCCGTATTCGCGGCTGGCATAGCTCTTGATCTGGCGCAGGTGGCGGGCGTCGATGCCGTATTGGGCGAGCCTGCGGGCGGCGATGGCGATGGTGACGGCATCGCGACCGTAATAACTGGTGCCCCGACGGGGCGCGACGATATGGGCCTTCTCGAGTTCGATCAGCGCAGGCTCACTGAGGCCACTGGCCTCGAGGAGTTCGGCCCGCGACATCCGCAGAGGCCTCGGTTTCGGTCGCCCCCCACGGGCCTCCGGACCGGGCAGAGCCCCGTGGGCAGGCTCCCCTGCGGGCTGGGCGGGCGTACCCGTCAGATCCTCGGGGCCCGAGGGCGCGACCGGCCGCGGGGACTCGAGCTGGGGCGGGGCCATGCCCCGGTCGATCATCTCGAGATGTTCTCGAATCACCTTGAGCGGCAGATAGTGGGACTTCTGGACGCGCAGGATATAACGCAGTCGCTCGATATCGGTCTCGGAATATTTCCGATAACCGGATGCGGCTCGCTCCGGGGAGACCAGGCCCTCAGTTTCGAGAAACCTGATTTTTGAGATGGAGATGTCGGAGAACTCGGCACGCAGGAGCGTCATCACCTGTCCGATGCTCAGCAACGTCGATCTGGCCATCAATCCGTGCCGGTGGGACTCGCAAAATAGATCATGCGGAACTTGCCGATCTGGACCTCGTCCCCGGGACGCAGGAGCACCTCCCCGTCGATCAGGGTGCGGTTGACATAGGTGCCGTTGAGGCTGCCCACATCGACCACCGTGCGACCCCGGGTGGTGCGCTTGAACCGGACATGGTGTCGCGACACCGTGATGTCGTCGAGGAAAATGTCGGAGTCGGGGTGGCGTCCCGCCGTGGTTTCATCCGAGTCCAGAAGGAACCGCGCGCCCGCCGACGGCCCACGCTGAACGATCAGCAGAGCGTGGGCCGACGGCAGTGCGTCAACGGCGGCCTCGTCATCGGCCGACAATTCACGACCGCCCACGGTCGCATCATCGGCGATGGCGGGAATGGACGTGGTGGTGTCCCCGCTCGGTTCCTTGGGCTGAACATCATCGAACTTGACCAGTTCCGCACCGCACCGGGCACAGAAGTTGCTGCCCTCCGGGTTGCTGTTGCCACATTGAGTGCAATAAGGCATCGTCGTCGACTTCCCTCATTTCTGCGTCGGTGCGAACGGCCAGTCTAGTGCGAACGGGTCAGCTGTCAGCTGTCGACGTGCTCGGCATAGGCATCCGCGTCGAGAAGCTCGCCCAATTCCTCATCCGAACCGACCTCGATCTCGAACAACCAACCGTCGCCATAGGGATCGGTGTTGATCGTTTCGGGGGCCTCGGCCACGGCTTCGTTGACGGCCGCGATGACACCGGTCAATGGTGCCAGGAGATCGGACGTGCTCTTGGTCGACTCGAGCTCACCACAGGCATCGCCTGCGGTCACCGACTCGCCGACCTCGGGCAACTGAACATAGACGATGTCACCGAGCTGCTCGGTGGCATATTCGGTCACGCCGATTCGCACCACGGACTCATTGCCGGGACGCACCCACTCATGATCAGTGGAATAGCGCAGATCTTCGGGATATTCAGCCATGGAAGCCTCCTGTCGCAACACCTTTTGACCGCATTTCGGCCTCGGTCGCCCCCAGCCTAACGGTCTTGACGTGTTCCGGCGTGGGTGGTGAAGAACTCATCTGACGGGTTGGGCGTGAACGTGATCGCTCGGCACTCGCACCGACCTGATCTCGACCATATCGAGGGTCGTGATGTCGATCTTGCCGCCCACCTGGGGTGCGGTCACTTCCGACACGAGGCCTCCGCGGAACCGGGCTGCCTCGGACAGCGCGTGCGGGTCCCCGATGACCTCGAGCACCACCACCGGAGGCAGCCGGATGCCATCGACCTCAAGATTCCCGGGCGCTCCGCCGACCCACGAGGATGCCGTCACCCGGACCATGTCGTTGAACTCCATGACCTCCGCCCCCGCATCGCGCATCTCTTCGACGGCGTCCAGGAGGATCGCCGAACCCACCTTGCGTTCAGGGTCGGTGATGGTGATGCGGATGCCCGGTCCGGTGGCAGGTGCGGTTCCGGCGAGCACCGAGAGCGAGTCGAGCCGGCTCTGGGCCTGTTCGCGCGCCACCCGGCGGGCATCGTCACCCGACTGCAGCTCCGTCCTGGTGCGTTCGAGATCCGAGATCTCGCTCTCCAGTCGGCGGGACTCCTCCGACAATCCGTCGATGAGCTGGATCAGGTCCGCTCGCCGCGCGGTGCGATATTGCTCGTCACCGCCCCGGGCTCGCACCTGCATCACGACGCCGATGGCCATGAGGCAAGCCAGCAGTGCCACGAGGAGCTGGGTGGGTCCGGGTTTGGCGAAGAACGCGCGGCGGATCCGCTCCCAGCTGGTGGATTCCTGTTCGTTGTCAGGCATGGAACAGCGACCTCCGGATGGCGGCCGCATTGGTGAAGATGCGGATGCCCAGGACGACCACGACGGCGGTGGACAGCTGCGATCCCACCCCGATGCGATCACCGAGCCACACGATGAGCGCGGCGATGAGGACGTTGGACACGAAGGAGACGACGAAGACCCGGTCGGTGAAAACCCCATCGAGGAAGGCCCGGAGCCCCCCGAACATGGCGTCCATGGCCGCCACGATGGCGATCGGCAGATAGGGCTGCAGGAACGACGGTAGGCCGGGCTCGAGCACGATGCCCAGGATCACCCCGATGATGAGGCCTATGACGGGGATCAATTCGCCCTCCTTGCATGCGTGAGCCCGAGCCCGGCATCGGCCGCGAGCTCCAGTTCCTGCGCCTGACTGACATCGAACCGTAGCTGATAGTTCTGTTGCAGCCCCTGCCACAGCTGGCCACCCGTGGTGTTGACCAACCGGGCGTGCAGCGTTCGCGGATCGCCGATGGCTTCCACGCGGTAAGGCCGCGTGAGGGAACGATAGTCGACAGTGATCGCATCGCCTGCACTGCGGATCGCCGTCAGTGCCGACAACCGATGCCCATTGATGGCCACGGCCTCCGCGCCGGCCGCCCAGAGCCCGTTGGCCAGCATCTGCAGGTCCCGGTCGAGGACGCGATTGAGCTTGTCCTCCCGGTCGGTCGGGGCATCGTCGACGACGATGATGATGCCCGGCCCCTTCACTGCGACATCACCCGTGCCCGGGGCCAGGCTGTCGATCTCTGCCTGGATCGCCGCCGATCCCTCGTTGTCGCGCAGCAGCGCCTCACGATGAGTGTCATTCTCCAGCCGGAGCTCCACGATGCGATCCCGCAGTTCGTCCTGGCGCTCTTCCTGGTCCCGGATCTGGGCGATGAGCTGGTCGCGCTCGGTCTGGACAGAGGGCGCACGGCGCGTGGTCTGGACCGCCGACACGGTGAACATCGTCCCGATCAGCAGAGCCACCAACAGCACCGCCCAGCGCGGGGCGCGCGGGGGTCGGACCGGGCGTTCGGCCACCAGTCGATATTCGGGATCGATCGGATTGCGCAGCAGGTCGTTGAGCAGGTCCATGCTCGCGTCCTTGCGCCGCTTCACCTGCGGCTGCGCTTCCGGGGTGGTCACCCTCCCGAGCCTAGTCATCCCACAGGAACATCAGCGCAAAACGCGCGCGCGGGCGTACGCGTCCAGCACCTGCGGCCCAACGACATCCCAGTCGAAGTCCGCAGCCCGGGCCCGCAGCGCCTCGGTGGTGGGACCGGCCCCGGTGAGGGTCCGGGCGATCGCGTCGGCGAGGGCGTCGGGGTCGCCGACGGCGAAGGTACGCCCCAGTCGGGTGCCCGTGAAGTCGGTCAGCACGTCGCGGAACGGTGTCAGGTCGGAGGCCACCACGGGCGTACCCGCAGCCATCGCCTCCGCGAGCACGAGGCCGAAGCTCTCGCGGCCGAGGTGGGGTGCGACAAAGACCGAGGCCTGCCGCAACAGTGCGGAGCGCTGATCGTCATCGGGGGCGCCGACCGGGCGTACGCCCTCGGGCAGCCGCCGCGAACCCGGCCCGGCGACCACGACATCGACCGGCCCCACCAGGGTCGCCAGTCGCGGCACGGCGGCCAGCAGGACATCCAGGCCCTTGCGGGGTTCGTCGAGGCGGCCGAGGAAGAGCACCATCGGCGGCTGCGACGCGCTGCGCTCCCCCGCGAAGTCGGCTACTGCCAGCCCGTTGGGGATCACCTCGGCGGTGATACCGAGATGGTCCCGCACGACGGTGGCGGCGGTCGGCGATACGGCGATGGGCACGGCCACGCGCGCCAGCGGGGCCCGCAACACCGATCCTGCCAACGCCAGCGCCCGCGACCTGGGGGTGGCCACATGAAAAGTGGCCACCATCGGCAGCTGGCTCTGGAGCAGGGCCCACAGCGCAGCGGACGGCGTGACGGGTTCGTGCACGTGCAACACATCGAGCTCGAGCCCATCCAGCCACCGCCGCACGCGCCCGGCCGTGGCGGGGCCGCCCGCGACCCGGGCGACCGAGCCGTTCCAGCGGATGGCCCAGGTGCCCCCGGTGGAGGTCACCTGCCGATCCTCGAGGCCGTGTGAGGCCAGCACGTCCGGGGCCACCGCCCCCGGGCCGAGAATCGCCGGTTCGTGACCCGATCGGCGGAGCCAACCTGCCAGCCCGAGGATGTGATTCTGCACGCCGCCGGGCTGCTCGAACGAATACGGACTGACCAGGCCGACCCTCATCGCCGCCCGGCCTCCCGAACATCACCGAGGTCGAAGAACGGCTGGAGCATGTGCCAATCGGCCGGGGCCTGCCGCACCTGGGCGGTGAAGAAGTCGGCCACGTCCTGCATCATCGCGACCAGTCCTTCGCGGCCGGGCCGGCTCGGGATCGGTGGGGACAATTCGAGGATCATGCCCTTGGGGGTGTAGCGGCCGGCCGCACCCAGCAGCGTTGCCCCCGTCCGCCGGGCCACGAGCGCCGGGCCTGCGGGCATGGTCACGGGTTGGCCCGCGAAACGTACGCCCAGCCCGCGCCCCGGCAGATCGCGGTCACTCAGCAGGCACACCAATCGGCCTCGGCGCACCGCAGCCATCAGCTCCCCCAGAGCGGCCGGGTCGTCGTGCCGCAACACCTCCATGCCGAGCCGACCGCGCACCTCGCTGTAGGCCGCGAACTCCTGTTCCCCCAGGTTCTCCGCTACGGTCGTTACCGGGAACCCGGACTGGCACGCCCAGGCCCCGGCCAGGTCCCAGTTGCCGAGGTGGGGCAGTGCGACGACCGCGCCCTTCGGCCAGGCGGCCCGCAGGTGCCGCTCCCCCACCGTGGCGACCCGGTCGAGCACCTCGTCGGACGACCAGCTCGGCAGTGCCAGCACCTCCACATAGGTCCGCGCCCAGGACGCCATGCCCGCGCGCAGCAGCGCCTCGGACGGCTCGGTGCCCAAGAGACGCCGCAGGTTGTCGCGATAGGTCTCGAGATGGGCCCGCTCGAGCTTCGCGCCGGCGTACGCCAGGTCGCCGAGCCGGCGTACGCCCGTCGGCCCCAGCCGGGGTGCCACCCGCCGGCCGGCGGCAAAGACCTGCCGGCTGACCCAGTCGCGGATCATGTGCGCGCCCGCGCCGTGGGCCGAGTCGTCGCGTCGGCCTCGGACCGCAGCTGCCGGCGTACGCCTGCGATCCGCTGGATGATCGTCACGGTGCCGCCGACGGCGAGCACGGCCATGGTCACCTCCAGCGCAAGGGGTACGCCCAGCCCGGCCAGGAGCGCCCCCAGCAGCGCCAGCGCGATCCGGTCGGCGCGCGTGATGATCCCCATATCGGCGCTGCAACCGACGGCCTCGGCACGCGCCTTCACATAGGAGGTCATCTGGGCGGCCGCGAGCGCAGCGATGGCCACGACGGCCCAGCGAGGACCGGCGTGGAGCCCGAGATACCAGGCCAGAGCGCCCAGCACGCCGGCATCGGCGATGCGATCGAGGGAGGCATCGAGGAAGCTCCCCCAGCGGCTCGACGGGCCGATCTCGCGGGCCATATGGCCGTCGATCATGTCGCTGCAGGACAGGATCGCGATCGCCACCGCCCCCTGCCAGAGCCAGCCCATCGGGAAACAGACGAGGGCCACCACAGTGACGGACAACGCCCCGAACCAGGTCACGGCATCAGGGGTCACCCCCACCCGCAGGAGCAGGCGGGCAAGCGGCCGCATGACGATGGCCTGGACTCCCCTCAGCCGCTCCAACATTTCAGTCCCCCGCTGCCTCGGACCACGCGGCCGCCAGCATCTCCCGGGTGTCCCCGAGCAGGATCGGCACCGGCTTGACCCGGCCGATGATGGGCATGAAATTCACATCGCCGGCCCAGCGCGGCACGACATGTTGATGGAGATGCGCCTGGATCCCGGCCCCGGCGATCCGGCCCTGGTTGATGCCCAGGTTGAAGCCCTCCGGGGCCGACACCGCCCGCACGACCCGCATCGCCCGCCGGGTGAGGACCGCGACCTCGATCGTCTCCTCCGGCGTGAGGTCGGTGTAGTCCGCGACATGCCGATAGGGGCAGACCAACAGGTGCCCGGGCGAATAGGGATAGAGATTGAGCACGACATAGGCATGCTCGCCGCGGTGGACGATCAGCCCGTCCGCGTCGGTCCGCCCCGGCGCCCGACAGAACGGGCACTCCCCCGTCGAGGCATCCTTCGGCTTGTCCTCACCGCGGACATAGACCATGCGGTGGGGCACCCAGAGCCGCTGGAAACCGTCGGGGACGCCGGCCAGCTCGCCGGCGTCCTCGATCGGAATCTCACCCATGGATCAGACCTGGGCCTTGTCGGCGATGGCCCGGGTGATCTCGGCGATGGCGTCGGCGATGGGTACGCCGTTCTTCTGCGTACCGTCGCGATAGCGGAACGACACGGCTGCCGCGTCGCGGTCGTCGCCGCCGGCGATGAGCACGAACGGCACCTTCTGCTTCGTCGCGTTGCGGATCTTCTTGGGGAACCGGTCATCGGAATCGTCGAGCTCGACCCGGACCCCGGCGGCCTGCAACTGCTGCGTGATCTCCAGCAGATAGTCGTTGAACTCGCCGGCCACCGGGATCGCGATGACCTGCACGGGCGAGAGCCACACCGGAAACGCTCCGGCATAGTGCTCGACCAGCACGCCGATGAACCGCTCGATCGACCCGAACTTGGCCGAGTGGATCATGACCGGGCACTGACGCGAGCCGTCGGCGGCGGTGTATTCGAGCTCGAACCGCTTGGCCATGTTGAAGTCGTATTGAATCGTCGACATCTGCCACGTCCGCCCGATCGCGTCGCGCGCCTGGACCGAGATCTTGGGACCGTAGTAGGCCGCACCACCGGGATCCGGGACCACCTCCAGCACGGTCTCATCGGCGACCCGCTGGAGCGTCGCGGTCGCGGCCTCCCACTCGTCGTCGGAGCCGATGAACTTGTCCTTCTTCTTGTCATCGCGCGTCGACAGCTCGAGATAGAAATCGTCCAGCCCGAAGTCCTTCAGCAGCGAGAGGACGAAGTTCAGCAGGTGCTTGATCTCGGCCGGGGCCTGCTCGGGGGTGACATAGGAGTGCGAATCGTCCTGGGTGATCGAGCGCACGCGGGTGAGGCCCTGGAGCACACCGGACTTCTCGTTGCGATAAACGGTGCCGAACTCGAAGAACCGCAGCGGCAGCTCCCGATAGGACCGCCCGCGCGAACGGAAGATCTCGTTGTGCATCGGGCAGTTCATGGCCTTCAGCCGATAGAGCTGGCCGTCGTCGTCGATCGCCGGGAACATGCCGTCGGCGTAATAGGGCAGGTGACCGGACGTGTAATAAAGGTCTTCCTTCGCGATGTGGGGCGTACCCACATAGAGGAAGCCCTCCTCGATGTGGCGCCGGCGGACATAGTCCTCCATCTCACGCTTGATCACACCGCCCCTGGGATGGAAGACCGGCAGACCGGGACCGATGTTCTCGGGGAACGAATAGAGATCGAGCTCCGCGCCCAGCTTGCGGTGGTCGCGCTTGGCGGCCTCCTCCAGCCGGGTCTTGTAGGCCTGCAGGTCCTCCTTGGACGCCCATGCGGTGCCATAGAGCCGCTGCAACTGGGGGTTGGCCTGGTCGCCCCGCCAGTACGCCGCAGAGGTGCGGGTCAGGGCGAACGCGGCCTGGTTGATATAGCCGGTGTGCGGCACATGGGGGCCGCGACAGAGGTCGCCCCAGGCAACGGAGTCATCACGGCGGACGTTGTCATAGATCGTCAGCTCACCGGCGCCGACCTCGACCATGGCATCGGTTTCGGCCTCGCCGACATTGCCTTTGAGCTGGACGAGTTCGAGCTTGAACGGCTCGGACTCGAGCTCGGCGACCGCGGCCTCATCCGTGACGACCCGGCGTACGAACCGCTGGCGCTCCTTGATGATCCCGACCATCTTCTTCTCGATGGTCTTGAGGTGATCGGGCGTGAGCGCCTCGGCGAGGAGGAAGTCGTAATAGAACCCGTCGGTGATGGGCGGGCCGATGCCGAGCTTGGCCTCCGCATGCAGGTTCTGCACCGCCTGGGCGGCCACATGCGCACACGAGTGACGCAGGATCGACAGGCCCTCGTCGGAGGTCACGAGCACGGGCGCGATCTGATCCCCGTCTGTCACCTGATGGGCCAGGTCCTTCGTGTCGCCGTTGACCTTCATCGCCACGATGGCGCGGTCGTCGCCGAAGAGGTCGAGCCCTGTCGTGGTCGTGTCCACCTCGCGCGCCTCGGTCGAATCCGAATCGGGACGGACAAGGGTGATGCTGACGGACACGGCTTTTCCTTTCGTGGAGGACCCGCTGACAGACCTGGCCAGGGGGCGGGCCCATTCTGCCCGATCAAGCTGACAGCAACGAACGGGTTCAGGCGCGTCGGGTCCTCCCTGTGAGTGTTTATGGGATGTTCGGCGGTAAAGCCGGGTCTTGCTCCCGTTGAATGTTTCCATTGGGTTATAGGGCGCCGAGCGGCGATGTCAGATGGTCGATCACGCGTCTTCGAGTGATTGCGCTGTTGTTCGGGGGGCAGAACAGTGCCGATGGATGTGCGTGCCGTCACGCGGCGGCTTGGTGTAGTCGTGATGTTGCTGATGCTCCTGACGGCGTGCGCGGCGCCGGGCGCGCAGCCGGCAGCGCCGGACGCTCCGAAGCCGGAGCAGACGTGGCCCGGATCCCGGCCCGCGGCGCCGCCCGGCCGAGCGAGCGTGGCTCTGCGGGTCCTCGTCCTCGACGACGGCCAGTCGTGGGCTGCGGCGCTGCAACAACAGATGCTTCGGGAGGGGCTGCCCTATGACCTGGTCACGCTCCAGGCCGCCGATCGGGCTCCCATCACTGCCGAGACGCTGGCCGGCTCCGACGCCGACAGCGCCCACGGGCAATACTCGGCGATCGTCGCCCCCGGGTTCGATTCACCCCTCCTGACTCCCGCCGAGCAGCAGGTGCTCGTCGATTATCAGGCGAGATTCGGCGTACGCCTCGTCGACACGACCTGGGACGACATCAACACCGATCCCGAGCCGGTGGAACCGGCTCCGATCGACGAGGACAACCCCGCACCACCACCGCCGCCACCGCCACCCTTCTATGAGGGCCACATCAACGGCGGCACCGCTACTGTGACGCCGGCGGGCCTGGCCGGGTCCTTCTCCTACCTGCGCGACACCGTCAGGATGGACGAGGGTGGCGAGGAGACGACCGCCCTGCTGGTCGAGAACCCGACGCTGGGTTCAGGTGGACTGTTCACCCCGCTGGTCACCATGCCGATTCCGGGGACGCCCGTGCAGGGCAGCCTCATCGGCGAGGAGAACCTCCACGGGCGCGAACGCCTGATCCTCGCGTTCGACGCCGACGATCACCAGCAAACGACTCTCCTGGCCCACGGCATCCTGCGATGGGCGACCCGCGACATCTCGCTCTCGCATTTCCGCAGCTGGTTCTCCGTGCACGCCGACGACATCCTGCTGCCCAATGCGGAGTGGAGCGTGGCCGGGTCCTGCGAGATCGGTCGCAACTGTCCCGACTCGATCCCGACGACGGGCCCGGACGCCACGGTCCGCATGGTCCCGGACGACGTGGACGCCCTTGTCGCGTGGCAGAAGAACAGCGGCGTCAGGATCGACATGGCATTCAACGGCGCGGGTGCGGCGGAGTATGCCGCGAAGCACGGTGGAACCGATCCGCTGACAGACAGGCTCGTGGACCGCACCGAGGAGCTGCGGTGGATCAGCCACACGTTCACCCACACCTTCCTCGGCTGTGAGCGCGTGCTCGAACCCGATTCGTGGCGCTGCCGGACCGACGCGCAGGGAGATACCCAGTGGGTGTCGCGCGAAGTCCTCGCACGTGAAGTCGTGTCCAATCAGCGGTTCATGGCCAAGCAGGGCCTGGAGAACTATTCGGCGGACGAACTGGTCACGGGCGAACACTCGGGGCTGCGCAAACCACCCATGCAGCCGTCCGACAACCCCGAACTGGCGGGCGTACTCACCCGCGCCGGCATCCGATGGATCGCCAGCGACGCATCGGATGAGCGCGCGCCGCGTGCCATCGGGTCGGCGACGACCGTTCCCCGGCACCCGATCGACCTCGACTACAACACCCCGACCGCGCGCCAGGTCGTCTCCCTCTTCAACTGGAAGCACACCTCGAAAGCCGACGGTGGCAGCGGGCGATGCGAGCGGACGCCTGACGACCCGTGCGTGGCTCCCCTGCCCCTCGACACCGGTTTCACCGACTCGATCCTGCCCACCGAGGCCGAGAAAATCTTCCAGCACATGATCACCGACGATGCCCGTCCCCACTTCGTCCACCAGGCCAACCTCACCGACGAGCGCCTGCTCTATCCGGTGTTGGACGCGGCCCTCGAGCGGCGAGCCGCGGTCTATGCCGACAATGTGCCGCTGCTCAATCCTTCGATGTCCCAGGCAGGTGCCGCCATGGTCGAACGCGACGACTGGACTCGCGACTATCCGCTGATGGATGCCACCGTGTCGGGACAGCGGGTCAAGCTGGTCAACCGGGGCGATCGGGTCGTCCGGGTGCCGGTCAGCCTGCCCGAGGGAGCCGCCGATATCGCTGCCGACAAGGCGATCGGCCCGTTCGGGGAGGCGTACGCCGGGCAGCGCTCGACCTGGGTCGAAGTCGCCCCCGGCGAGCACATCGAATTCGAGATTCCTGGTTCCGGCTTCGCGGCGGACGCCGCCTGGCCTCCTGCGGGGGTGTGACATGCGCGTCGGATTGTTCACCGAAGGCACCTATCCGGTCGCCGACGGCGGGGTGACCCGGTGGTGCGACCTGCTGGTCCGCAGCCTGCCCGAACACACCTTCGTGCCGGTGACGATCATTGGCCACGACGAACGGCCGACGATCTCCACGCCCGACAACGTGACCGAGCCGACGTTGATCCCGATGTGGTCGCCGACCCGGGCGACCTTCCTGCCGCGTCGACGCGGGCTGCTCGAGGATCTGCTCGAACAGGTCTGGTCGGCCGCGCTTCCGCCCGGTGCCGAGGATTCGGACGTCCCGGGTTTCGCCCGCGCGCTCCGGGGTCTCACGACTTGGCCGGGGTCGCGTCTGTCCGGCATGCTCGCGGGCCGCGGCTCGGCCCGGGCGTTGCTCGCCGCCTGGCGCGCCAACCGCCTCACGCGCCCCGACCTGCCCCCGTTGACGCTGGCGTGTGCCGTCCAGGCGACGGCCCATGTGGATCGGGTGCTCGCGCTGGCCGATGCCCGCTTCCCCGACGTCGATCTCTGCCACGTCGCCGCCAATGGGCCGAGTGCAGTGCTCGCCCTGGGCCGCCGGTGGTCGAGCGGCACGCCGATCCTGCTCACCGAGCACGGCATCTATCTGCGGGAGCGCTATCTGGCCCTCGCCGGGACCGATCTGAGCCGGGGCGCCCGTCGGGCCGTGACGTCGTTCCTGCGGGTGCTGAGCCAGACGGCGTACGCCGAGGCAGCGCTTCTCACGCCGGTGACCGACTTCAACGCCCGCTGGGAGGAGTCGCTCGGCGCGGAGTCTGCCCGCATCCGGACGATCCACAACGGTGTCGATACGGGGCGATTCCAGGTGATCAGGACCGAACCCCACCACCCGACGGTGTCGTTCGTCGGGCGGATCGACCCCCTGAAAGATCTGGCCACGCTCATCGCCGCCATGGCGATCGTCCGCGAGCAGGTGCCCGAGGCCCAGCTGCGCATCTTCGGTCCCGTGCCGGACGGCAATGAGCCCTATCGCGACACGCTCACCGACCTGATCGACCAACAGGGGCTCGGCTCGCACGTCACCTTCGAGGGTCCCGTGTCCTCGGCCGTGCCGGCGCTCGAGGCAGGCCATGTGATCGCGCTGTCCAGCATCTCCGAGGGCCTGCCCTACACCGTCATCGAAGCCATGATGTGCGGCCGCGCCACGGTGAGCACCGATGTTGGCGGCGTCTCGGAGGTCGTGGGTGCCGATGGCTCGTGCGGGCTCCTCGTGCCGCCCCGCGATCCGGCGGCCATGGCCGCCGCCCTCGTCCGTGTGCTCACCGACGAGAAGTCCCGGGAAGACATGGGCACCAAGGCCCGGGGCCGCGCCCTGCAGATGTTCGATCTGGAGCTGTTCGCGACCCGCTATCGCGAGGCGTACGCCGAGGCCGCCGGAAGCGAACCACCCTCCTGGCTCGCCCCACCGCCCGAACCGTCCGACGCAACAACAGAGGTGGCGTTGTGAGTCCGAACTCGGGGCTGTCGCCCAGTGCTCTGACCGGTCCGACCCGACCGGAGGATGCCGCCACCATCGGCGTCGACCTCTGGGACGTCCAGGCCCACCTCGAGGCCTCCGGCTATTCCGATGGGGCGGCCCGGTCGGCCGGCCACGCCTCGGCCGCGGCGTGGGCCCGTGAGCTGGTGAGCGCCCGGACGGCGACCGGGGTGGCAAAGGCCCCCGGAAACTCCGGGGAAGCCCGCCACCTGTCCCAGGCCCTGCAGCGGGCCCTCATCATGCTGGCGGGGGTGGTGATCTGTGCCTCCACCATGCCGGACACGTCGCGCGAGACCGTGGTCTTCGCGGTCGCGGCGGCCGGCTGGATCACCGGTCAGATGGCGAGCGCCGCCATCTGGCACGGTCTGGGGCGTGGATCGCGCTCGGACGCTGTGCGGTTCGCCGGGGTCACGGCCGCGCTGATGCTGGTGATCGGCATCGCTGCGGCGGTCGTCCTGGCGGAGGCAACGGTGCTGATCTGGGTCGGGTGGGCGTGTGCTGCTCCCCTGCTGATGACGTTGCGTCCCGGCCCTGTCCTCGTGGTCGGCGTGCTGATCGGCGGCGTCGCGTGTGGGCTCACCTGGCGATACGGATCCCATTCCGCCGTGGTTGCCCTCGCGTCGGTCGCCACCGTCGCCCTGGTGACGTGGGCTGCGGTGGCCGCCCGTGCCACCGTGAAGCGCCACCCCGCCCGGCGCCCGAAGGGTGCCGTGCCCGCCGTCATGGTGGCGTTCGTCCAGACCGTGGCCCAGTTGGCCTTCCTGATGGCCGTGTTCGTGCGTATCGGCCCGGGGGCGTTCGCCGCGGTGGCGATCGCGGGCCTGGCCGCGGGCGTACTCTCGGATCCGCTCTTCGCCCTCACCCGCCTGTGGGGAGGCTGGATCAGCCACCGCATGACGTCCTGGCGACCCGGTCGATGGGTGACGGCGGCCGCGGGTCCACTCGTGGTCGGTGCGCTCTGCGTCGTGGCTGTGCTGGTCACCCGCTGGGTGCTCCAGGATCCCTATCGCATATTCCTGGACGAGGACGTGGCCGTCCTCGCTGCCATCGTGGCAGCCTCGACGACCGCCGCCATCAATGCCCTGTTGCGCACTGGAGCGGCCGTGGGCGCCATGGCGTGCGCGCTCGTGATCAGCGTGGCTGGCATCCTCGCACTCGGCTATCGGCTCGGTTTCGAGGACGCCTGGCAATCCACTCCGTTCCTGCTGGTGACGATCGCCACAGCGGGGTTGGCCGGCCTGGTCACCAGTCACCGATTGTCGTTGCCGTCCGCGTGGTGATGCGGTGATGCGTCGCGCGGCGCCGTGGTATGTCCACCCCCTCGTCGCGCCCGAAGCGTGGGACCGGCTGCGGGTGGGGACCGCCGGCCTGGCGTTCGCGGTGGTCAATGTCCACAACGGTCCGGGCGCCACGATGGACGGGTGCTATCGCGAGGCCCTCGCGGGCGTACGCACCCCCCTCGCCGGCTATGTCGACGTGGCCTATGGCCGGCGCACCGGAGGGGAGATCCTTGGCGATGCCCGGGCCTGGCGGGAGCGCTATGGCGTCACCGCGGTGATGCTCGACCAGGTGCCGACCGCCCAAAAGGGACACTGGCGACTCCGGCTGATCGACCGGCTCCGCGCCGAAGGGGCGTCGCGGGTTGTCGCGAATCCGGGGTGCCCGGCCCCGCCGGCGCTGGTGGAGCGGGCGGATGTGACCTGTGTGAGTGAGATGGCGTGGCCGGCGTACGCCGCGGCGACACCGCCCGCCCCATGCGCGACACCCGACCGTCTGTGGCACCTCATCTATTCGTGTCCGACCGACCAGCAGGCGAGTGCACTGGCGCTGGCGGCGGCGCGTGGTGCAGGCTTCTGCTGGGCCACGGCGGGTACGCTTCCGAACCCCTGGCAGGTCCTTCAGGAGGACTGGTGACGATGAAGCGGCTGCTGGGTATCGCGCTGGCGATGCTCGTGCTGGCAACCGGGTGCACACCTGACGAGGACGTCCCGTCCCCTCCGCCGTCCCCCGGCACAGTCACCACCACCCCCGACCTCGACCAGCGCTGGCAACCCCGCGTAGGGGCGAGCTTCTTTGTCCAGTACACCGGGAAGGTCGATTTCGACCGTCCCGTCGAGGTCTACAACCTCGATGGGGAGCGCACCACGACCGAGGACGTGCAGCGTCTGGCCGCGCGCGGCGTGGCGGCGATCTGCTATTTCAACGCCGGCGCGTTCGAGGATTTCCGCTCCGACAAGGACCGTTTCCCCAAGGCCGTGATCGGGGAGCCGCTCGACGGCTGGCCGGGTGAGCACTGGCTCGACATCCGCCAGATCGACACCCTTCTTCCGATCATGGCCGCGCGCATGGATGCGTGCCGGGCCAAGGGGTTCGTGGCCGTCGACCCGGACAACACCGACGGCTGGACGCAGGACACGGGTTTCCCGATCGCCCCCGAGGACCAGATCGCCTATCAGCGAGCGCTGGCCCGGGAGGCCCACGCCCGCGGGCTCGCCATCGGGCTCAAGAACGATCCGGACCAGATCGACCAGATGGCCGGGATCGTCGATTTCGCGGTCAATGAGGAATGCGTGGCCTACAAGGAGTGTGACAAGTACGCCGCGTTCCTGGCCGGGGGCAAGGCCGTGTTCAACATCGAGTACGCCGGCAACCGCGACAAGGTGTGCGCCGAACGGCCCGCAGGGATGTCTACCGTGATCGCCAACCGCGGCCTCAGCGGCCGCCTCACCGGCTGCCCCTGAGCGCGTTCAGCGCCAGGTGATCACGTCACCGAAGTCGGCCGGGGCATAACGGAGCCCGGTCCACTGCAGGTCCGGGTTGTCATGGCGTACGCCCATCCACCCCTCCTGGCACTCTCCCACCGCAAGGCGCGTTTCGCGATATTCGGGCACCCAGCCCTGATCGAAGGGCAGCGAAGGGATCGTGCGCCAAACCGTGGGCCCGCCCGTTTCACCATCGCGGAACTCGACGGACCAGGGATTGTTACTCACCCGCGTACGCCCATCCGCCCCTGCATCCGGATGCGCAGCCGCATAGACCGGTCACCAAGAGGCGCATGCCACCATGATGCCTTCATAAGGGTTCGGAAAAGACCAGAGCCCCGCGCACTCCTCAGCCCTTCCTCTCAGGTCCCAGCAGGTCCCTCAGGATGACGGCGAGATCCTGCAGTGCCCTTCGGCCATCGCCACGGTAGGAGGAACCATGCATCACTGCGAGCGTGGCAGGAGCCAGGTCGGCGAGTCTCCGAAGCGTCGCGTCAGTGTGCGGCGTGTAGGGCAGGTCGTTCGCCAACGGTCCGGACAGGCTTGCGGTGATTGCCTCGCGGGCTGGGCCGACAATGTCGGATTTCTCAAGCGGCTCTGGATCTCCGTTCTGGAGGAACAGGTCCGAACAGAACAGCGTCCGCTCGGTCTCGTCGAAGAACAACCCGGCGTCCCAGCCGTGCGGAACGTGCGGAGTGGCGAGGAAACGCAGACGATGGCTGCCGATCTCGAACACCTCATCATCAGCCAGGGCGCGAGGCGGCCGATCTGCGAAATCGCTCAGCATGACCATCGCACCGACGAGGCCGGCGACCGCCTGTGAGTTCGGAGCGATCTGCAACCACTCGTTGAGCGCCCCACACTCATCGGGTTCGAAATGGCTGTAGCCGATCCAGCGGAGCGTCGATGGGTCGATCACTGTCCTCACGGCTTCGAGGGTGACAGGGAACATCCGTTGCAGGCCGGTATGGAAAAGGAACGGCTCCGCATCCCGGACCAGAAACTGATTGAATTGGAGGTCCGCGTCGTTCACATAGGTCGAGATGCGGAACGTGTCCGGGGCGATTTCGGTGACTGTGGTTTTCACGGCGATCCCCTCAGTTGCTGCACTTCAACCCAGCGTACGGCCGACGCCCCGCTCTAGCCAGTACACCGCCTGCGCGCGCTGAGCGTGATGGAAATCACAGCCGCCCCGCGCTATCGAAAGTCGCATCAAATTGCCCGCATATTGCACCCGGAGACAGACCAAAGGGCCCCTGACTGGGTGTTATCCCTGGTCAGAGGCCCTTTCAGCCACCGTGGGCGGTACTGGACTCGAACCAGCGACCTCTTCGGTGTGAACGAAACGCGCTACCAACTGCGCCAACCGCCCATGCCGTGCGAGGAAAAACTATAGACCACCCGACCCCGGATCCCGAAATCCGCAGGAGAGCCGTTCGGCCGGAGCCGAGGGCACGGTGATCAGCGTCGAGGCCCGGGAGCCGTCGTCAGGGAAGTTCCGGCGATAGGTTGCCAGCCAGTTGCCCGCAAACCCCTCAGCGGCACCCGTCTCCACGAGCGCCCAGACGCTGCCGCCGAAGCCCGCGCCAAAGGACGAGGCTGACTTGGCACCCAGGTCCCCGGCGATCGTCACCAGATCGCTGGTCTGCGGGACCTGATTGCCGAGATGGGTCTCGGCGAGCCACTGGGATTCCGTGACCGCGCTGGCGAACGCATCCAGATCGCCCACGGCCAGGGCGTCGACCGCCGCCGGGACCAGCACCTCGGATTCGACGACGAACTGCTCCAGCCGATGGCTGAGGAAGTCATTGCGGGCAACCAGACCGGCCAGCTCGGACGGAGCCGTCGGCGAGGTCCGCACGGCGTCGGCCAGCGTCGCGTCGTCGCGGCCGGTCGCCGAGTTCCAGCGATCCAGGATCTCCTGCGTGGCCAGGGACGCGCGGTTGTAGAGCGCCTGTGCGGCCCCGGTCTTCTCCGCAGCGACCCCACTGGTCGCAACGACGAGCGACCAACCGTCCGGCCACGGCACGCTCCGGTGCTCACGGGTTGGCGCGAAACCGAACTCGACGAGCTCCCCGCGGCGCCCGCACAGCATGGCGACGTGATCCTCCGACCCGCCATGCGTACCCACCCCGGAATGCTCCCCCAGCGGGCCGAACCCGCGTCCGTTCTCGACACTGGCCAGGAACGAGGCCAGCCGGAGTCGGTCGTCGCCCACAAGATCAGCCCACGCCTCGCTCTCCGACAGCCCGATCGCATCCGCCCAGGTCAGGGCGACAGCCACCAGCAGCGCCGACGAGCTGCTCATCCCCGACGCCAGCGGCAGGTCCGAGTCGAGGACCACGTCGGCTCCGTCCAACGGCCCGAACACGGTCGTGAACCGATCGACGACTGCCTGCAGATAGCGACCCCAGTGCCCATTCGGCAAGGCATCGCCGCCACCGGGCACCAGGGTGACCGGGTCAGCGTACGCGCTGCTGCGCGCCACCACCGCACGGTCGGCGCGCCTCGTCCCCCGGGCGGTCACGCCCCGACCGACGGCGCAGACGAGAACATTGCCGCCGGCATAGTCGGTGTGTTTGCCGAGCACTTCAACCCGGCCGGGGACCCGCCAACCCGACTCCGGGACTGGTGTCACAGGTTCACCTCGTGACCGGCCAGCGCCGCGCTCACCGCAGCCACGTCCCCGCGCGCCGACAGGTCGAGGACCCCTTCATCGGAAGGCACGACCGTGAACTCCACGCCGTCGGCAACAAGAGCCCGCACCGCATCGACGATCTCGAATTCTCCGCGGGCCGAGGGACCGATCCGGCGGCAGGCGTCGAAGATCGTGGGTTCGAAGAGCCAGCAATTCATGCTGATCAGGGGGTACGCCGGATCTCCGGCTCTGACCTGCAACGCGGCCACCGCCTCGGGGGTCGGCTTCTCCACCAGATCGATCAGGGCCGTGCCCCTCACTCCGAGCAACCCGAAGGCGGCGATGCGTTCGGCGGGAATGTTGGAGTGGGCGAGGAGCCCATCGCGGCTGAATCCGACGGTCGCGGATCCCGGCGCGGCGATGAGTGCCCGCACCGACGCGGTCGGATAGAGATTGTCACCATTGACGACGACGAAGCGGTCGCACCCGGCGAAGTCCTCGGCAGCCGCCACGGCGTCGGCCGTCCCCCGCGGTGCGGCCTGCTCGGCGAACGAGACGCGTACGCGGGAGCTCGGGAGGTTCTCGTAGTAGTCCCGCACGGCCGTGTGTTCGGGTCCGATGACGAGACACACATCGACGAGCCCGGCATCCGCGAGCCGCGTCAGCACATGGTCGAGGAACGGCCGGCCGCCGAGCGGCATCATGGCCTTCGCCCCGGCTGCGGCCGCCGAGACCTGCTCCGGAGACAGGTCCGCGGACGACTCGCGGCGCATGCGGGAGCCGAGCCCCCGCGCCATCACGACCACCTTGGTGACGGGCGCCATCACGCCTCCAGGCCCAAATGGCTGGCCACCAGGTCAGCGGCGGCCTCCGCCTCGGCCAGTGAGCCCGCCTCGGCGAACACGCGCAGGACGGGCTCGGTGCCGGAGAACCGGATCGTCACCCAACCGCCGTCGGCGAAATAGATCTTGGCTCCGTCGTCCCAGGACACCCGCTCGACCTCGCGCGCGAAGTCGGGCAGATCGTGATCGACGAACACCCGACGCTGCAGTGCCTCGCGGCGCGCCGCGGTGAAGCCGAACGCGCGCTCGACCATCTCGAGCCGCCCATAGCGCGCCTCGATGTCGGCCCAGAGTTCCGACAGCTTCTTGCCCGAGGCCGCAACCATCTCCACGAGCAGGCAGCCGGCATAGATGCCGTCCTTGCCGGCGATGTGCCCGCGCACTGTCAGTCCGCCGGACGACTCGCCGCCGATCACGGCATCGGTCTCGGCCATCTTCGATGAGATCCACTTGAACCCGACGGGCACCTCATAGCACTGCTCGCCGTGGGCCTCGGCCACCCGATCGAGGAGGTGGGTCGTCGACATGTTGCGTACGGCCGGGCCGGTCCAGCCCTTGCCGGCCAGCAGGTACTCATACAGGAGCACGAGGATCTGATTGGGATGAAGGAAGTTGCCTGCGTCGTCGATGATCCCGAGGCGGTCGGCGTCACCGTCGGTCGCGATGCCGAGATCGGCACCGCGATGCTCCACCTCGTGGCGCAGCCACTGCAACGATCCGACATTCGGAGAGGGCATGCGCCCACCGAACAGGGTGTCGTGACGCGAGTTGATCACATCGACCTGGCAGCGCGCCGTCATGAGGATCGTCTGGAGACCGGTCTGGGCGACCCCGAACATCGGGTCGAGGACGATGTGCAGGTGTCGGTGGCGGATCGTGTCGAGGTCGAGGGCGTCGATGATGGAGTCGAGATACCAGTTCATCGACGTCTGGGTCGTGACGAGCCCCTTGTCCTTCGCCTCGTCGAATCCGAGAGCGCGCACCTCCCCCGGGGCCAACATGTTGATCGCATCCCCGAGCGAATCCGTCACCTCGGCCTCGGCATCACGACCGCCCTCGGTGAAGACCTTGATGCCGTTATAGAGGGCGGGGTTGTGGGAGGCGGTGACGGCCAGGCCGTACGCACAGTCGAGGTTGCGGACCGTCCACATCAGCATGGGCGTGGGAACGGGGCGGTCGATGAATTGCACATGGATGCCGTTGCCGGCGAAGACCTCGGTGGCCCACTCCGCGGCCTCCGCGGACAGGAAGCGCCGGTCATAGCCGACGACGGTGCCGCGACCGGCGACCCCCTCGTCGTGCATGCGGTCGCTGAGCCCCTGGACGAGCAGGCGGACGTTGGCCTTGGTGAAGCCGTCGCCGATGATGGCACGCCAGCCACCGGTTCCGAACTGGATCATGATGGGCTACCTCACTTGACCGAGCCGGCGGTCAGGCCGCCGATCAGTCGTTTCTCGATGAAGCCGAACAGGATGATGACGGGCACGATCGCGACGAGCGCGGTCGTGAACAAGTATTGCCAGTCACGCACATACAGCCCGAGGAACCGCGGCATGGCCACGGTCAGGGGCTGCAGCGCCGGGTCCTGGACCAGCACGAACGCGGCCGCGTACTCATTCCAGGTGTTGACGAAGACGAACACGATCGCGGTCACGATGCCCGGCCACACCAGGGGCAGCGCGATCCGGAAGAGGGCCTGCAGACGACCGACCCCGTCGATCAGGGCCGCCTCCTCGACTTCCTTCGGCACGGAGGCGAAGAACGCCTGCATGATCCAGATCGCGAATGAGAGGTTGAACGCCGCGTTGATCAGGATCAGTGCGGCCCAGACCAGTTGACCGCGCCAGCCGACGAACTCCTGATAGAGACCGACGGCCAGCACCGTGGGCTGCAACATCTGGGTGATCAGGACGATAAGCAGGAACGGCAGGCGTCCACGGAACCGGAAGCGCGCCACATAGTAGGCAGCCGGGGTGGCCACAACCAGCACCAACAGGGTGGCGCCGACCGCGATGACCGTGGTCGCCAGGAGCGCGCGTCCGGGCGCGACGTTGGAGCTCCAGACGCTCAGATAGTTGCTCCACACCGGTTCGGACGGCAGATAGTCCGGTGGGATCTTCATGATGTCGCCCTGGGACTTCAGCGAGCTGATCACCATCAGCACATAGGGGAAGGTGAAGAAGACCAGGATGAGCAGCGAGCCGAGGATGACCAGCCAGGGGCTGGGTCGCTTGTGGATCCCCCGATAGCGCCCCTTCGCGCGGGCCGGGCGTACGCCTGCGGCGGGCGTTTCGAGCGCATCGGAGGTCGGGACCGGGGCGGGAACGGGACCGGACATGGCTCAGGCCACCTCCTTCGTCGGCTGGACGACGATCAGATAGATCGCGATGATCACGAGACAGAAGGCGAAGTTGACCAGCGACAGGGCGCTGGCGACGCCAGGCCCGAGCTGGGCCTTGTATTCGAAGATCAGCGTCGTGGTCGTGTGGCCGGTGTTGTAACCGGGGGTCTCGTTGAGGATCTTGAGGATCGGCAGCGAGTTGAAGACGTTGATGATGTTGATGAGGGTGGCCACCGCGATCGACGGTCGCAGCATCGGGAAGATGATCGACCAGTACCTCTGCATCCCGTTGGCACCATCCACATGGGCGGCCTCCAGGACGTCATCGGGCACCGACTGGAGCCCGGCGAGGATCGTGTAGGTCGTGAAGGGCAGCGACACATAGATCGCCACGAACACCGCGACCCAGAAGGCCAGGGTCGGGTTCTTGGTGAAACCGATCGCGGAGTCGATGATCCCGGTTTCGACGAGCAGCCGGTTGAACAACCCGACATCGGTCTGTAGCCCGTAGTGGAAGACCGTTGTGGTCATGACCACCGACGACGCCCACGGCAGGATGATGGCCAACCGCAACAGTTTGCGGCCGCGGAAGTTGAGATTGAGGAACTGCGCCAGGAGCAGGGACAGCACCAGGGTGAGGGCGACCACCACGACGACCCATACCACAGTGTTGAGCCAGATCCGGCCCATGGGCACGGTCGGGAACGTGAAGGCACCCGCCGGCCCGTTGAAGTTGGCCAGGCCCGCCGGCCCCTGTTCGAAGCCATAGGAGCTGAACTTCCGGAAGGCGGTGTAGACCATCAGCCCGGCGGGATAGATCACGACGCCGGCGATGAGGACGAGTGTCGGGGCGAGCCAGGGCAGCGCCCTGAGGCTTTCGCGGAAACCGCCGGTGGGTTTCATCTGTGTTCCCTCACGCTGTGTGGACGGAAGTGGGGGTGCCCTCCCCGGCCGGGAAGAGCACCCCCACAGGTGGTCAGCCCTGGGCGTCCAGCTGTGCCTGGACCTTGGTCAGGACCGCCTCCGGCGAGTCGTTCGCGACGGTGCCCGCGGTGCCCTGGAGGGCCTTCTGGAGCGCATCCCACTTGGGGTTGCCGACCGGCAGGAACTTCACATAGGTGAGAGCCTCATAGAACTCCGCGTTGGCGGTGTCCTCGGAGCGACCCTTCTCGATCATGGACTTGGTGACCGGGAGCAGGCCCGTGCCCTTGTACCAGGTCTCGTAGAACTCATCGCTGTACATCAGGTCGAGGAACTGCTTGGTGGCTTCCTTGCGGTTAGCGTCCTGGTTGTTGAAGGCCACGATGAAGTCGGTCACACCGAACGCAACCGGGTCGCCGCCCTTGGACGGGATCGGGGCCACGGCGAACTTGGTCTGCGGGAAGTTCTCACGCGTGACCTTGAGCAGGCCGGAGTGGCTGAGCATCATGCCGAGCTTGCCGTTGTTGAACAGGTCAGCGGCCTGCTGGCGGTTGGTCGCACCCGGGTTGGGCTGGGTGGCACCCGCGTCGATGAGCTTCTTCATCTCACCGAAAGCCTCGACCGCGGTCGGCTGATTGGCCACGAGCTTGTCACCCTGGGCCCAGTCGCCACCGGCGCCCCAGAGCCACAGCGAGGACTCGACCTGGGCCTCTTCCTGCCCGAGCGGCAGGCCATAGCCATAGGTGTCGGCACCAAGGGCGCTGATCTTCTTGGCCGCATCCTCGAGCTCGGCCCACGTCTTGGGCGCCTCGGCGATGCCGGCCTGCTGGAACAGGTCGGTGTTGTAGGCGAGCATCCGCGAGCTGGCGATATCGGGCGCAGCCCACTGCTTGCCGTCAGCACCCTCGCCGTTCTTCAGCAGGGCGGGCTCGATCGCGGCCAGGGTCTCCGGGCTCATGACCTCGTCGATCGGATAGAGCAGGCCCTCGCTGGCAGCACCGGCAAAGGCGTTGTCATTGAGGATGTCCGGGAAGTCCCGCGCCTGGATCCGGGCCTGCACCTTGGACGAGAAGTCATCCCAGCCCTCGATCTGCAGCTCGACCTTCACATTGGGCTGCTCTTCGTTGAACTTGGTGATGATCTTTTCCCAGTCCGACTTCGACGAATCGGAATAGGACGGCGCCAGGATCTTGATCGTGGTCGCGGGCAGCTTGCCGTCGGGCCCGGTTTCGGCGGGGCCGGTGGACGAGGATCCTCCGCCTCCGCAGGCCGTCAGGGTGAGCGCTGTGGCCAGGCCGAGGGCCACGAGCGTCTTGCGGATTCCGGTCATGTTATTGACCCTTCTCGACGATGAGTTCGGCTGTGCGGCGCTCGGTGCCGCATTTGTTCAGACTCTTGACAAAATAATGTAGACCGCGATCGACCCCGTGTCGATAGCTGGAGTTCAGCTTTCGGTCACATTTTGGTCACCAAGGACCGGATTTCAGGCGCGTACGCCGACCACGCTGGGGTCGTCGAACACGGCCTCGAGTGCCAACAGTGCTCCCCCACGTGCCGAGGCCGTGGGCCCCAGCGTGGAGGTCCTCAGCTCGACGGCGGTCCCGGCATCGATGCAGCGCTCCTCCAAGCCGGCGGCGAGCCGGGGCAGGAGTTGGTCGGTGAAATAGGCGTAGTAGCCGCCCAGCACGATCAGGCGCGGGTTGAGGACGTCGACCAGGATCGACAGGCCCGGAATGAGGGCGACCGCGATGGCCTCGAGCGTGTCGAGGGTGTGGGCATCGCCCGCGCTTGCGCGATCCGCGAGTACGCGAAGTCGCTCCTCCGCCGGCACGAGGGCGTCGCCGAGAGGGTCGCCGGGGGCGAAGGCTGCGTGCAGAAGGGATTCGAGGCCCACGGCCGTCTCCCAGCAGCCCAGCCGCCCGCAGTTGCAGCGCACGTCCGACCGGCCGAGCGGCAGGTGACCGACCTCCCCGGAGAACCCCGACCAGCCGCGCAGCAGGCGCCCGTCGACGATGATGCCGGCCCCGACACCAACCTCTCCGGTCAGGTGGACCAGGTCGTGGATGCCCTGCGCGGCAAGCCGCTGATGTTCGGCCAGGGCCGCCAATTTGGCGTCATTCTCGAGGTGAATGGTCGGCCCGCCCGCGCCGAGCCGGCGTACCAACTCGTCGCGAAGCGGGATCCCCCGCCACCCGAGGTTGGGCGCAAACCGGAGCGCGCCCGCGGAATAGTCGATGATGCCGGGCGGCGACACCGTGATGCCGACCACCTCGACGCCGGCCTCGCGCAGGGACTTCAGCGCGCGCCGGAGCATGCCGGCGACGCGGTCGAGGACCACGTCCATCTCGAGACGGGCAACGTCGAGGGAGGTGATGACTTCGCGGATCACCGTCCCGTCAAGGGTGAGGGCGGTCAGGACGGTCTGGTGGACGCTGATCTCGAGGCCGATACCGGCGACCCGGGACCCGTCGATCGAGACTGTCTGGCCGGGACGGCCGACTGCCCCGTCGCGCAGGACAGCACCCTCGCGGACGAGACCGCGCTCGGCCAGGTCGGTCACGACGCTGGAGATGGTGGCGCGCGACAGTCCGGTCTCGGAGGCCAGCCGCGCCCGCGACCGGCCACCGCCCGAACGCAGGTGGCGCAGGATGAGGCCCATGTTGGCCGCCCGCATCTCGGCCTGGGCCACGCGCGCGCCGAGAGAACCGCCCGACCGGGTCGGTCCAGGGCGCCGCGTCGACGTCTTCGCCATCATGCCTCCCAACCAATATGGACAGGATATGAACAAACCTGTCCCACTTGGCAAGAGGGCACGCACGGTTGGGGTGGATCAGGGATCGAGGTCGAGCCCCGCGAGCCGCTTGAACTCCGGCCGCAGACGGCTGGCCACCGGGCCGGGCGCCTGCCATTCGTGGTGGTCCCAGGCGGCGATGCCCTGCACGTCACGCGTGCTCGAGGTCAGGAAGACCTCCTCGGCGGCCTGGGCTTCGGCGAGGGTGACATCGCGCTCGACGATACCGTCGAACCATTCGAGGACGAGCGCGCGGGTGATCCCGTCCAGGGCCCCGGAGTCGATCGTCGGCGTTGTGATGACCCCATTGAGGACGAAGAAGATGTTGGCACCGGTCCCCTCCGCGATATGCCCCTCGGTGTTGACGAAGATGCCCTCGCCGCATCCGCGGTCGCGGGCGTACGCCAGCGCGCGGACGTTCTCGCCGTAGGAGGTGGTCTTCACGCCGGTCATCGCGCCCTGGACATTGCGCGTCCACGGCAGCGTGATGATCCGGTCGGTCTCAGCGGGCATCACACACGGCTCGGCGGAAATGAGGATCATCGGGGTGTGCTGCGTGCGGTGCGAACCGAGCGGCCCCAGCCCGCCCGTATAGGTGATCCGCAGCCGGCCCTCCGGCAGGTCCCAGTCGGAGCGATCAGCACTGACCTCGTCGATGCCGCGGCGGACCAGGTCGAGATCGGGTTCGGGGAGGCCGAGCCTTTGCGCCGAGCGTTGGAGCCGCGCGAGGTGGCGCGTGGGGGCGAACGGCCCGTGCGGGGTGACTCGAAGGACTTCGAAGACTCCGTCGCCGGCCACGAGTCCGTGATCGGTGGCGGGTACGCGGGCCTCGGCCGGGTCCGCATAGAGCGTTCCGTCGATCCAGGTCCGCAGGCCCTTGGGGTACGCCGCATTGCGCTCGTGGGTCATGTCCCCATCATGCCTGGGGGCGGGCTCCGATCACCGGCACGGGGCCTCGTCAACGCGGCTGGCGGAGCGGGAACCGCAACCGATTTGCACGGCTGGAGTTCGTGGGCTATGTTTTTCCCTGCGCCTGAACGAGGGAGACCTCAGCAGGGAAGCATGCGGACGTGGCTCAGCTGGTAGAGCATCACCTTGCCAAGGTGAGGGTCGCGGGTTCGAATCCCGTCGTCCGCTCGGAGTGTGGGACCCCACCCTCGGGAGATTTTCCACTTCCATGGTGGGTTGGCCGAGAGGCGAGGCAACGGACTGCAAATCCGTGTACACGGGTTCAAATCCCGTACCCACCTCGGGCGGTTGGCGCAGTTGGTAGCGCGCTTCCCTGACACGGAAGAGGTCATCAGTTCAAATCTGGTACCGCCCACCACCAAAACCCCTGGTCAGCCAGGGGTTTTTCCAATTTCGGGCGATGGTCGAGGTCGTGGATACACATCGGGTACACCAGAGTCCGGGGCCTGCCGACTTCGCGCGGGTTCCGCGCAGTCGCGCTGATTGACCCCACGTCGCGCGTGATATTTCGCGCGCGAAGTGGGGGCCAGCCGCGCGAAGTTGCGAAAGTCGCGCGAGGTCAAGGCTTCGGACGGCCTCGGCTCCGGACCGGAGACCGGTCGCGCCTCAGCTCGTAACGGCTCCCTCGGAGGCGGAGTGGACGGTCTTGGCGTACTTGCCCAGGACACCCCGCTGGAACTTGGGCTGCTTCGGTTCCCAGCCCACGCGCCGTTCCGCCAACTCAGCCTCGCTCAGGTCGACGTCGAGCCGTTGGCCGGTGACATCGAGGGTGATCCGGTCACCGTCACGCAGGAAGGCGATCGGCCCGGCATCGACGGCCTCGGGGGCGATGTGCCCGACGCACAGCCCGGTCGTGCCGCCGCTGAAGCGCCCATCGGTGATCAGCAGGACGTCCTTGCCGAGCCCCGCACCCTTGATGGCACCCGTGATCGCCAACATCTCGCGCATACCCGGTCCACCCTTGGGTCCCTCATAGCGGATGACCACGACGTCCCCGTGCTTGATCCCGCCTGCCGCCAACGCGTCCAGCGCGGGGCGCTCGCCGTCGAAGACCCGGGCAGTGCCACTGAACGTCGTGTCGTCGAAGCCGGCGCTCTTCACGACCGCGCCGTCCGGCGCGAGTGAGCCCTTGAGGATGGTCAGACCACCCGTGGCATGGATCGGGTTGCCGAGCTCCCGCAGGATGGTGCCGTCCAGGGGCTTGGGAGCGAGCTCGGCCAGGTTCTCGGCCATCGTCTTTCCGGTCACGGTCAGGCAGTCGCCATGCAGATGTCCGGCGTCGAGCAGCGCCTGCAACAACACCGGGATCCCGCCGACGCGGTCGAAGTCGACCCACACATACCGTCCGAACGGTTTCATGTCGGCGAGGTGAGGGACCTTCGCGCCGATCCGGCTGAAGTCGTCCAGGCTCAGCTCGACTTCGGCCTCCCGCGCAATGGCGAGGAGGTGCAGCACCGCATTGGTCGACCCGCCGAGCGCCATCGTCATCGCGATCGCATTCTCGAACGCGGGCCTCGTCATGACCTGGCGCGCGGTGATCCCCTGCCGCAACATCGCGACCACAGCCGCGCCGGACTGATGCGCGAACGTGTCGCGGCGCCGATCGACCGCGGGCGGTGAGGACGATCCGGGCAGGCTCATGCCGAGCGCTTCGGCGACGCTGGCCATGGTGTTGGCGGTGTACGCCCCACCGCACGCCCCCTCACCCGGACAGACCGCACGCTCCACGGCGTCGACCTCTTCGCGTGTCATCCGTCCCGCCAGGCACGCACCCACGGCTTCGAACGCGTCGATGATCGTGACGTCGTGACCGTCGACATGTCCGGGGAGCGTCGAGCCGGCGTACAGGAAAACACTCGCCAGATCGAGCCGGGCCGCAGCCATCAACATGCCCGGGAGCGATTTGTCGCAGCCGGCGAGCAGGACGCTGCCGTCGAGGCGCTCGGCCATCATGACCGTCTCGACCGAATCGGCGATCACCTCACGACTGACGAGGCTGTAGTGCATCCCGTCGTGGCCCATCGAGATCGCGTCCGATACGGAGATCGTGCCGAATTCGAGAGGGAAGCCGCCCGCGGCATGGACGCCGTTCTTCACCGCCTTCGCCAGGCGGTCCAGGCTGAGGTTGCACGGGGTGATTTCGTTCCAGCTCGAAGCGACACCGATCTGGGGCTTCTCCCAGTCGTTGTCCCCCATGCCGACTGCGCGCAGCATGCCGCGTGCCGCCGTTCTCTCGAGGCCATCGGTCACTTCACGCGAACGCGGTTTGATGTCGGGATCGTCGCTCATTGCGTCAGGCTACGACGCCACCCTCCGTCACTCTCCGGCGGATGGCTCACCTAGAACAGTCGCGATCAGGGTGCGAGCCAGCTCCTCGTGGCCGCGTTCGTCGACGTGCCAGGGGTCGGCGTACCAATCGAATCGCTCGGGCAGCGCCTGCCAGCAGGCGAAGTGGTCAACGAGAAGGAGATTGCGATCAAGGGCGAGTGCGCGGATGACATCGGCGTACGCCGGCAGCGCGGCATGTGTGCCCTCACCGCCGGGACCCACGGGATAGGGCGTCTGCAGGATGGGTAGTCCGCCCAGGTCGACGATCCTCTCGACGAACTTCTCCAGGCCGTTCTGGAAGCGATCGATGCCGGCGATCCCCCAGCCGGCATCGTTCATGCCGAAGAGGATCGTCACGACATCGGCCCGGTGTCGCTCGACCCGGGCCTCGAAATCCCAGAAGGCCTCCCCCACCGTGGCACCCGCAACGCCGGTGTTGTGGACGACGTCCTGCGCGCGCACGGGCCCCGCGTTGCTCCGCAGGTGGGCCTCGAAGCGGCCGGCGTACCCGAGCTCCGGTCGCCCCAGCCCCCAGCCCTCGGTGATCGAGTCACCGGTCAGCAGCCAGGTGATGGGGCCGGCCGACAGAAGCTGATCGAGTGCGGCGCGAGAGGCATCCATGACCGCACCGTATCGACCTACGGTTTCCGCAGCCCACGCCCACTCAGACCCGCGCCATCACCACGTGCACCCCGACCACGCCGTTGACCATCTGGGTCACCCGCACGTCCCCCGCCAGCGAGCACAGGCTGTACGCCTCGTCGGGCGCCATCCCCTCGACCACGAGTCGATCCACCATGTCCTCGACCGCGATCCTCGCGGCCTCCTCCAGGGTGTCACCGAAACCCATCGACACGAAGTGGCTCCCCGACTCGGCTCGGGGCACGGTCAGCCCCGCCCCGGACTCGACCGAAAACCGAAGCCGCACGTGGTCCATCCCGGCCTCGATGGCCGTCTGGTTGACCTCCCCGTCGCCCTGGACGGCGTGCCCGTCTCCGCAGTAGAACAGCGCCCCCTCGCGAAAGACGGGCAGCTGCAGCGTCGTCCCGACGACCAGGAAAGTCAGGTCCATGTTGCCGCCGAAGGCCCCCGGCTCCACCGAGCTGCGCGGTCCGTCCTCGGCTGGCGCGACGCCCATGATCCCGAGGAAAGGCTTGAGCTCCAATGTCACTCGCCCCAGGTTGGTGGTCATGGTCTCTCGGTCAAGCGCGAAGTGCCGGATGGTCCCCTCGGTGAACCGGTGCCGGAGCACCCCCCGGCCCCGCGGGGCCGCCACGACCAGGTTGAAGCCGTGGTCGGCCGGCACCAACTCCAGGACCTCCACCACCAGCGCGTCCCCCGGCCGGGCGCCCCGGACGTGGATGGGCCCGGTCATCGAGTGCGGCCCCAGCGCGCCGGGGAACTCCTCCTTGATCCGGGGGAAGTCGGCCATCTCCACCTGGGGGGTCACCCGGTTGCCCCAGTGGCCCCACGTGGACAGGACCACCTCATCGCCCGGGTCCACCGTGAGCACCGCCTCGTGGGCGGGGTCGATGACCCCGACCCGCACGGTGTCCACGGTGGCGGGCAACCGGTGCTCGGTCACCGCTTCGCTCCCTTCGGCGTACGCTCGCGGCGGATGGAGGCCAGCAGGGCCTCGACCGCGCTGGTCGCGCCCTCCTTGTTGTCGGCGAACACTATCCGGGCGAACTGCGCCCCCAGGTAGGGGTGCATCCCGAGGTCGTACAGAGTGCCGAAGTCACCCTCCTCGATCGCCCGGCGCTCGGCCGGCGGCAGGTCATAGCGATCCAGTACGCCGGAGCGGTCGTCCTGGAACTCCTGGCGCAGCTCGGCATCCCACTTCAGGTCCTGCACCAGGTCGTGGGTGATCATCGCGGTGTCGAGGTTCTCCAGTGCCATCTCAGATCCTCCCTGCCCCGGCGGGTTCGCCGGCCATGTCCCAGCGCACGGCACCGATCCCACAGCGCCACATGTCCCAGGCGGTGTAGCCGAGGACCTCGCAGTCCTTGTGGCCCGCCGCCCCCAGCACGACGATCCAGCTCAGCAGCTCGGCGGTGCCGCCGATTCCGGCCTCGTCGAACTTCTTCGGGGTCACCTCGTCGAGGATCCGGCGGTGGTCGCCCTCGGCCAGCAGTTCCAGGAACCACCGGTCGAAATCCTCGTCGATCCAGAAGTCCCGCAGGCCCCCCGGCTCGTGGCTGAGCCCGCCGGTGGCGTACAGGCCGACCTTCATGCCCGCGGGCAGGTCGTTGGTGATGATGTCGCGCAGCGCCACCCCGACCTCGTAGCAGCGTCGCGGGTCCGGCACCGGCGGCACCGTGCAGTTCTGCAGGATCGGGATGATCGGCACGCCGGCCGCCTGGATCCCCGAGCGCACCACGGGCACCGAGATGTTGTCGTCGAAGTTCAGGTTGGTCCGCCGGGCGGAGGTGCGGATCCCGCGCCGGATCAGCCCGTTGAACACCTTCGTCGCCGTGGCCGGGTCACCGGGCACCGTGTACTCGTCACAGGCCAGCCAGTCCTTGAAGAACTCGAACGGTCCGGTGTGCTCGGGCGCGAGCCCGATCAGGAAGTCCGGGTACTCGCGGATGCGGTTGTTGGCGAGGTGGTCGTTGCCGATCATGATCAACACGTCCAGGTCCGCCTCGCGGATCTGGGTCTCCAGGGCCCCGTACGCCTTGGTGACCACCTGCTTCGACTCCTCGGGGGCTGGGTCGAACAGCCCGATCAGCCCGGGGGCGTGACTGGCGGCGACCGCTAGGGTGATCTCACCCATGGGTTGCTCCTTTCAGGGTTGGTATGCCCGGGTCAGCCCGCGCGCAACTGCTCGGTCTCGGTCACGTTCATCTCGAAGGTCTCCGCATCCAGGGCCACGCCGTAGACGTCGCGCGCCACCTCAAGCGAGACCACGCCGTCGCGGACATCGGTCTGCACCAGTTCCGCGGGCCGCCGGTGCGGGTCACCGAAGCCGCCACCGCCGCTGCTCAGCACCTCCAGGACATCGCCCGCGTTGAGGGTGTAGAAGCTGTTGGTGGCCATGTTCTGCGGCTCGTCGCCGTTGTGGGACAGGGTGAGCTGCTGGACGATGCCACCCTTGCCACCGTGCAGACCCAGCGGTGCGGTGTCGGCCTGGAAGCCCGAGCCGTAGGTGGCGCAGGCGACGTTGTCGGCCAGCACCTTCCAGCGGTAGCGCACGCCCAGGCCGCCTCGCCACTCGCCGCCACCAGCGCTGTCGGGCAGGTACTCGAAGTGCTCGATCAGGTAGGGGGTGTCCATCTCGTGCAGCTCGGGGTCGGGGGCGCGCAGCCCGCCGAGGGTGTTCACCGGCGACAGGTGGTTCCAACCGTCGAAGCCCTCGGTGGCCCCCGAGCCGCCCTTGCCCAGGAAGTGCAGATCGGCGAAGTGACGCCCGGTGCGGGGGTTCTCCCCCATGGTCGCCGGGGTGCACCAGCGCGACCAAAGGGCGTTCACCCGGCCCGGGATCGCGTCCGCCAGGGCGAGCCAGACAGTCTCGACGATGGTCTCGCAGGGCGGCACGGTGCACCCGGCGGTCGGCGCCGGGGAGACCGGGTTGACGATGCTGCCCTCGGGCGCGATCACCTCGATCGGCTCCACCGCGCCGCAGTTGTAGCGGATGTCGGGGTCGATCACGGCGAACAGCGCCAGGTGGACCGCGGAGACCGTGTTGGCGATCGGGCTATTGATAAAGCCCAGCGCCTGCGGGTCAGAGTCGGCGAAGTCGAAGGTGATCTGCTCCCCCTCGACCCTCACGGTCAGCGCGAACGTGCGCTGGGTGACCTTATCGACACCGTCGTTGTCGATCTTGCGCGCGGCCCGGTACACCCCGTCCGGGATCTGGGCGATCTCGGCGCGGACCTGACGCTCGCTGGCGGCGATCAGTTCATCGCTCGCGGCCATGATGGAGCCCAGCCCGTACTTCTCCAGCAGCTCGGTCATGCGCCGGCCGCCGATGGCGGTCGCGCCGATCTGGCAGTCGATGACGCTCTCGGTGAGGGCCCGCAGCCGGACATTGCTGAGGATCATCTCGCGCATGTCGCGGCGTACCTCACCGCCCTCGATGATGCGGGCCGGTGGGATCACCAGACCCTCCTCCCAGACGTCGCGCGCCTCGGGGTTGAAGCCGACGACGCCGCCGCCGCCGACATCGGCGTTGTGGCCCTTGCTCATCGACCAGAAGGCCAGTTTGCCCTCCCAGAAGACCGGGCGGGTGACGGTGATGTCGGGCAGGTGCGTACCACCGTTGAAGGGGTCGTTGTGGATGAACACGTCCCCGTCGTTGATGTCCTCACCGAAGGCCTCGAGGATGGCCGCCTGGGCGTAGGTGGTGGCCCCGCCGATGGCGGGGATGTAGTGGGTCTGAGCCAGCAGCCGGCCGTCAGCGCTGAACAGCGAGGTGGCGAAGTCGCGCGCCTCGACGAAGATCGGGGAGCGCGAGGTGCGCAGCATCGTCTCCCCGACCTCCTTGGTGATGCCGTCGAGGGCGTTGCCGATGACGGCCACCAGGATCGGGTCGGTCTTGTGCGTCTGGGACATCTTGATCGGTCCTTTCGAAGTGGTCAGTCGACGGGGGTGATGAGGTAGTTGCCCTGGATGTCGACGGTCAGCTGGGACCCCTCGACCAGGACGACGGTGGTGGTGGGCTGCTCGACGATGGCCGGGCCGACGACCCGGTTGTCGCGCAGCAGCGAGAGCCCGTCGTAGACGTTGACCTCGCGCAGTTCGCCGGAGAACACGGCCTCCCGAGTGCCGCTGAGCGCGTGGCTGGCGTCCTCGCCGGCCGACTCGTCCTCGCGGAGCCCCTGCTTGTCGGTACGCCCCAGGGCGGTCAGGCGGACGTTGATCAGCTCGGTGGATTCACCGGGCATCTGGTAGCCGTTCATCTCCTGGTGCTCGGCCTCGAAGTCGGCGACTAGCCTGTCTACGGCCTCGCGGGTCAGCTCGCCGTCGAACTCGATCGGCACCTCGATCTCCTCGAACTGGCCGATGTAGCGGATGTCGGCGGAGAACTGCAGGGTGATGTCGTCGGCCTCGACGTTCTCGGATCTGAGGGTCGCCACGGCCTCCTCGCGCATCTCGCGGTAGAGCTCGCTGACCCGGGCCAGGTCGAGTCCGTCGATGTCGGCGGCGAAGGTGTGGGCGTACATGTGCTTTAGGTCGGTGAGCAGGGTGCCGACGGCGCAAAAGACCGACGACTCCCGCGGGACGATGACCCGCTTGATGCCGAGTTCCTGGGCGATCGGCACGGCGTGCACCGGTCCAGCGCCGCCGGCGACCACCAGGGTGAACTCGCGCGGATCGTAGCCCCGCTTGACCGAGACCTCGTGCACCGCCTCGGCCATCGTGGCATTGACGACCCGGTAGATGCCCTCGATGGCCTCCATCATGCTCAACCCGAGCGGTTCGGCCACCTCCTCGCGCACCGCTGTGCGGGCGGCCTCGAGGTCGAGGGTGAAGGCGCCGTCGCCGAACAGGTCGGGGTTCAGATAGCCCATCAACAGGTCGGCGTCGGTCACGGTCGGGTTGGTGCCGCCGCGGCCGTAGCAGGCGGGGCCGGGGTTGGCGGTGGCGCTCTGCGGGCCGACCCGCAGGATGCCGCCGTTGTCGACCCAGACCAGGGAGCCGCCGCCGGCGCCGACGGTGTGGATGTCCAACATCGGCAGGGCGACCCGGTAACCGCCGATCTCGCTGTCGGTGGTGAGCAGCGGTTCGCCGCCGCGGACCAGGGCCACGTCGAAGCTGGTCCCACCCATGTCGACGGTGATGACGTCGTCGGAGTCGTGCAGCTGGGCGTACTGCAAAGCGGCCTCGGGGGCCGCGGCCGGTCCGGACATCAGCGCGTTGACCGCCATCTCCGAGGCGATCTCCGGCGACATCACACCGCCGTTGGACTGCACGATCAGCAGCGTGCCGCCGAAGCCGCGCTCGGCGAGCTGGCGCTTGATGTTGGCCAGGTAGTTCTGCAGCTTGGGGCCGACATAGGCGTTCAGGGCGGTCGTGCTGTGCCGTTCATACGCCCGGATCTGCGGCAGCACGTCGGCGGAGGTGGTGATGAAGACCCCGGGCAGTTCCTCGCGCAGGATCTCGGCGGTGCGCTGCTCGTGGGTCGGGTCAAGGAAGGACCACAGGTAGGAGATCGCCACCGACTCCACCCCCTGCTCGCGGAGCCGGGCCGCCGCGGCGCGGACGTCCTCCTCGTGCAGGGCGGTCACCTCGGCGCCGGTGGCGTCGTTGCGCTGGCGCACGGTGTGGATGAGGTCACGCGATACCAGAGGGGCGGGGGGCGCGTACTTTGAGTCGTTCTGGCGCTTGCGGATGCCGCGGCGCATGTTCAGCAGGTCGCGGAACCCCTCGGTGGTGACGAAGCCAGTGCGGGCGCCCTGGCGGGTCAGCACCGCGTTGGTGGCGATGGTGGTGCCGTGCACGATGGTGGACACGCCGCCGAGGAAGTCCTCCAGCGACTCCCCGTTGGCGTCCGCCGCTTTGGCGAGCCCGTTGATCAGCCCCTCGGAGGGGTCGTGTGGGGTCGTGGGGGACTTGTAGATCTTGCCGGTGCCGTCCGCCTCGATGATGAACAGGTCGGTGAACGTGCCACCGATATCGATACCGACGCGCCGCGCTGTCTTCGTTTCCATAAGAGATGACTCCGTGCTGTTGGGAACAGGACTCGAGCACCACGGGTCGGCAGACTGGACGGAGAATTCTCCGGGGTGGGCAGAAGGCGCGGACCGCGTTGTCACTCGCTGGCTTGGGATCGGGGCAGGGCCCCGCTGGGCAGGAACTCAACCACACCTGACATGGGCTGACAATGCCCGTGTTCGGACTGTCCGAACGCCCTAGCCGCGGGCCTCCCGAGGCCGGATCGGGGCGGGCACGTTGTCGTCGTGCTCCAGCGCCGACAACCGGGCGGCGGCGGCCACGACCCCGGCCGTATAGCGGTCCCCGTCGGCCGCCAGCTTGTACTCTAGGAAGCTCATGCCCAGACCCCAGACCACGTCCCCGTGCCGGTTGGTCACCGGCGCCGCAACACAGCACATGCCCTCGAGTACTTCCTCCATGTCGCGGGCCGCCCCGGCCTGCGCCACCTGGGCGAGCTCTGCGGCCAGTCGGGCCGAGTCGGTGATCGAGTGCTCGGTGAGTGCGGTCAGTTCGACCCCCTCATAGAGGTTGTTCACCTCTTCGGGCGGCAGGCTCGCCAACAGCACCTTGCCGACCGCGGTGCAGTGGGCCGGCAGTCGCTCCCCCACCCGGGTGATGCTGCTGCGGATCCCCGTGCGGGGCGCGGACTTCTCCAGGTAGACGACGTCGCGTCCGTGTCGGGTCGCCAGGTGCACCGTCTCGCCGAACTGCGCGACGAGGACCTCGAGCTCGGCGCGGGCGGCCCGGGCAATCTCGGAGGTCATCCGCGCGCGGTTGCCCAGGGCGAAGGCCCGCCACCCGAGGCGGTAGCGGGTGGGCCCGCTGCGCCGGATGAACCCGAGCTCGGTCAGCGACTGCATCCACTCCCAGGTAGTGGTCTTGGGCAGGTCCAACTCGCGCGCCACGTCGCTGACGGTCCATTCCGGCACGTCGGATGAGAACAGGTCGAGCATCCGGGCGGCCCGTGCCAGTCCGTCGATCAAGGTACCTCCCCGGGTCACTCGGTCTTGCCGCAGAACTCCAGCAGGGCCTCGACCGACCACGTGTTGATGATTCACTCGGTGGGCACCTGGAGCTGCTCGGCCCGCTCGCAGCCGTACGCCACCCACTCCAATTGACCCGGGGCATGGGCGTCGGTGTCAATGGAGAAGTAGCACCCCATGTCCACCGCGAGCGCGAGCAGGTCGTCGGGTGGGTCGCGGCGCTCGTGACGGATCGAGCACATCCTCGCCGACGCCCTGTGTGAGCTCATCCCACTCGACGAGGAGCGACGCCGGGAGTGGTATCTGACTCGCACCTTCTCCGCCGCCGCTCTCGATGACCCCGAGCTGCTGGGGGCACTGGTCGCTGCTCAGGGCCGGCTGCGTGCCCGAGTCGCCGGCGCGATCGTCAGCGGGCGCTCCTGTGGTGAGGTCGTCGACGATCTCGACGAGCACCTGGAGGCCGCGGCCCTCCTGGCCCGGGTGATGGGACTCGCCGACCAGGCCGGCTGGCGTACAGGGATCACCGAAGCCGAGGTCCGCCGCATCGTGGCCTGGGATTGCGCGACCCCGTTCAGGGGCCCCTGCACTAGAGAACTCGGCGACTCACCCGCAACTCATTCCGGCTAGTGCGCCGGCCGTCGCGACCAGGCGCTCTGCCCGACGCGGCGCATCTCCGCTCCGAGCGAGGCCATCTGGCGGGCGTACTCCTCGAATCCCACCCGGGCCCACATGCCATGGCCGGGCAGGACCCACTCCGCCCGGAGCTGCGCGAGCGCATCCATCGAATCGGCGAGGATGCTCCACGACTGCCACGTCTGTCGGGGAAAGACATCGAGGGTTGCGCGGCGGACATTCCAGCGCAGGCTGTCACCGGTGAAGAGCACTCGCTCATCGATCTGGAACGCCATGCTCCCGCGCGTATGGCCCGGAATGTGCAGCACCGTGACACCCGGCCACAGCTGTTCCCGCGCATCTGAGAAGTGATTGTTCGCGTACGCCGCAGTGCTCGCCTCCGACTCGTGGATCCAGGCCTCGGCACCGAACCGTTCCACCCAGGCTTCCCCACCCGCGACATGGTCCTGATGCGTCAGGAGCACGCGGGCCACTCCGCCGAGTTCCTCGACTGCGGCCGCCAGGGATCCGCTGAAGCGCGGCACGTCGATCATGAGGTTGCCCTCCGGCCGCTGGACCAGCCATGCATGAGCGCCGAAGGTCTCCCGCGCGTTGTGCCCCAGGGCCCAGACCCCGTCGGTCATCTCGTAGGGGAACGGTGGCGCCGGTGGCTGCCGAGCGGCCCGATTGCCGATCGACTGGGTCGGACACGCGTGCGCCGCCCGCCACAGGGCCGACTCCTCGGCCGAATCGGTCGACTGGCGGGCGAGGAAGGAATGTGCCCGCTCGTCCGGGCGGATCAGCCCGGGAGCCCAGTGCCGGGCGACATCACACGCGATACACCGCGTGTCGACGAACCACGGCCCGTCCACGTTGGCGGGGTGGGATTGATCCGGCTTGGCCACGGCGACAACGGTACGCCTGCGCCCCGAGGCTCTTGGTCAATCTCCGGTGACCCGACCCCGACCGGCCTTGATCTCGCTGCGGCGCTTCTTGGCGGCGAGTCGCCGGGCCTGCGACCCACGGGTCGGCTTGGTCGGCCGACGCTTCGGCGGCTCGGGGGCAAGGGCCGTCCGCAGCATGGCCGCCAACCGCTCGCGCGCCGCCGCCCGGTTGCGCAACTGCGCCCGATGCTCCGAGGCCACGATGACAACCCGACCCTGCGCCAACCGGTCCCCCAGAGCGGCCAACACCCGTGCCCGTTGGATCTCGGTGAACGCGGACGACGCGCCGGGTTCGAACAGCAACTCGACCCGACTGTCGGTCGTGTTCACGCCCTGCCCTCCCGGTCCGGACGACCGGCTGAAGCGTTCGTCGAGCTCGGCGGCCGGGATGCGCAGGCCTCTCGGAACGCCGGGACCGGGGCGTACCACCACATCACCCGCCGCCGACGGCGAACTGGGCTGAGGAAACATGCGCGCAAGCGTACGCGGGATGGCACGGGGAGCGCCCACCGATTTTCTTGCGGGCCGTGCGATAATTGCTCAGTTATTCCGTTTCAAAGTGGAGGTGATCGGATGAAGATCGACCCCAAGAAAGGCTACGAGCAACCGGAGGTCGATCCCCCGGGTGGCATCGTCGAAGTGCTCTCACGCTGGGAGGACTCCGGCGGACAGTGGCGCATCCTCAAGATGTCCGATCAATGGGTGACCGCCGGCCTGTTCAGCTGCGCGGGCGACGAGATGAGTCGCGTCACCAGCGAACGCACCACGACGCTCGCTCACTACCTCGCCGGCCGCACCAGCAGTCACGACTGACCGGAGTCAGAGTTCGACGATGCGATTCTCCCCGTCGACCTGCTCCTTCGTCACCAGCGACTTGGCGAGATTGGCCAGCTGGGTGACCTTGCCGCCCGGGGAGTCCCAGAACTCTGCGGTGTCCCCTTCGACCAGGATGAGGACGTTGTTGGGGTTTTCGGGGCCGCCTTCGAAGAAGGCCTCGGTGAACCGGTTCCATTCCTCGCGCAGCTTGGCGCGGTCATCGACGAGCCGGGCCTTGCCTGACACGGAAACCCAGCTCGATGAGCCGGCGTAGGCCACGTTCACATCGGCGTTTCCGGTACCGATCTGGCTGGCCAGCTCGGAATCCCGCTCGGCGATGAACCAGATGTCACCGTCGAATTCGACATCCTGCGTGGTCATGGGCCGGCTCACCAGCCGACCGGTCGTCTCGGCGGTTGTGAGCATCGCGATGCGCACGCCCTTGATCAGCTTCGCGATCGTGCGGTGGTCGTCGGTCAGGGCTTTGTGCTCCGTCATTGGAGTCTCCTCAAATGTCGACATTTGCATCGACATTACAAGTCGGGGTGAAACGGTCACGAAGCCGGCCGCATTGGTTCTTCTATAGGCTCGGGCCGTTCGCGCGCCGCATCACGCAGGAGGCCATTCATGTCTGCGCCGTCGACTCCGTCGCACCACTACGAGATCCTGCCCCTTGCGGGCGGCTCGGCGCTGTCGGACTTCCGGGCCCGCGCCCTGCTCGCGCGCCTGCATCAGGTGGCTCCCGGAGTCACCGGAATCAGCGCGCGGTTCGTGCACCTGGTCGCGACCGAGACGACGCCGGCGCCCGACACGGTCGAGGCGCTGACTGCGATCCTGACCTACGGCGATCCCTATGAGCCCACCGACGCGGACGCCACCGTGTCGTTCATCGTCGCCCCGCGCCTCGGCACGATCTCGCCCTGGGCGTCCAAGGCCACCGACATCGTCCACAACTGTGGCATCGAGCTGCACCGCGTCGAGCGCGTCACCGAATTCCTGGTCGAGACCAGCGGGCTGACCGCCGAGGAGTACGCCGCGTGTGCGGCTCTCCTCCATGACCGCATGACCGAGTCGGTGCTGGTGGATCGCGAGTCGGCGTACGCGCTGTTCGCCGACCGCGAGGCGGAGCCGATGGTGCATGTCGACGTGCTCGGCCACGGGCGCGCGTCGCTCGAGACCGCCAACGTCGAGTTCGGCCTGGCCCTGTCCGACGACGAGATCGACTATCTGGTCGATGCCTTCAACGACCTGAAGCGCAATCCGACCGATGTTGAGTTGATGATGTTCGCCCAGGCCAACTCCGAGCACTGCCGGCACAAGATCTTCAATGCTGACTTCATCGTCGATGGACAGCCGCAGACGCGGTCGCTGTTCGGGATGATCCGCTACACCGAGCAGGTCGCGGGTGGGCCGGCGAAGGGGACCGTGGTGGCCTACAAGGACAATGCCTCCATCATGGTCGGCGGCCCGACGACGCGGTTCGTCCCGGAGCCGGAGGCGGGTTATCAGGGGCCGGCGAAATATGCCGAGCGCCCCGGCGAGGTCCACGTCCTCATGAAGGTCGAGACCCACAACCACCCGACCGCGATCTCTCCCTTCCCGGGCGCGGCGACAGGCGCGGGCGGCGAGATCCGCGACGAAGGTGCGACCGGGCGCGGCTCCCAGCCGAAGGCCGGCCTGACCGGATTTATCGTCTCCAACCTCAACCTCCCCGACACCGACGAGCCGTGGGAGGCCGAGCACTATGGCGCTCCCGACCACATCGCCTCGCCGCTCGACATCATGATCGAGGCACCGATCGGTGCAGCCGCGTTCAACAACGAGTTCGGGCGCCCGGGTCTGGGCGGGTTCTTCCGGGTCTATGAGCAGACCGTCGACGGCGTCCGTCGCGGTTATCACAAGCCGATCATGAGCGCCGGCGGCCTCGGGTCGATCAGCGCCGAACTGACCGAGAAGATCCTGTTCGGCGAGGGCAGCCTGCTGATCCAGCTCGGCGGTCCCGGGATGCGGATCGGCATGGGCGGCGGCGCTGCCTCGTCGATGGCAGCCGGCACCAACGCGGCCGAGCTCGACTTCGACTCCGTCCAGCGCGGCAACCCCGAGATGGAGCGCCGCGCGCAGGAGGTCATCAACGCCTGCTGGGCCCTCGGCGAGGCCAACCCGATCCTGGCCATCCACGATGTCGGCGCGGGCGGTCTCTCCAATGCCTTCCCCGAGCTCGTCCATGATGCCGGGATGGGGGCGACGTTCGACCTCAATGCCGTCCCGCTCGAGGAGTCGGGCCTCGCGCCGAAGGAGATCTGGTGCAACGAGAGCCAGGAGCGCTATGTCCTCGCGATCGCGCCCGAGAGCCTCGGGGCGTTCACCGCGATCTGTGAGCGGGAGCGCGCGCCGTTCGCGGTCGTCGGGGTGACCCACGACAACGGTCAGCTCGTCCTGGACGAGAACGCGATCGAGGCCGGTGCCGGGGATGACCCGGCCATCGACATGCCCCTGGAGGTCCTGCTCGGCAAGCCGCCGCGGATGACGCGGGACGTCACGCGGGTGGCGCGTTCGTCGGAGTCGCTGGATCTCGCGCCGCTGGCCGAGTCCGACGCCCTGCGCGAGTCCGCGTACGCCGTCCTCCGGCACCCCAGCGTCGCCAGCAAGCGCTTCCTCATCACGATCGCCGACCGCACCGTCGGCGGCCTCAGCCATCGCGACCAGATGGTCGGCCCGTGGCAGGTGCCGGTCGCCGATGTGGCGGTGACGCTGAGCGACTTCGTCGGGTTCGCCGGCCAGGCGATGAGCTCGGGTGAGCGTACGCCCCTGGCGGCGGTGGACGGACCCGCGTCGGGTCGCATGGCCGTCGGGGAGGCGATCACCAACCTGCTGGCCGCGCCGATCACGCTGTCGGGCGTGAAGCTGTCCTGCAACTGGATGGCCGCGTGCGGGGAGCCCGGTGAGGATGCCGCGCTGTTCGACACGGTCGAGGCCGTCGCTATGGAGCTGTGCCCCGCGCTCGGCGTGAGCGTACCCGTCGGCAAGGATTCCCTGTCGATGCGGACCAAGTGGACCGATGCCCAGGGGACCAAGCAGGTCACGTCGCCGGTCTCGCTCGTGGTGTCGGCGTTCGCGTCGCTCGACGATGTGCGTGGCACGTTGACGCCGGTGCTGCCGGCCGACTCGACGCTGCTGCTCGTGGATCTGGGCGCCGGGGCCGATCGTCTCGGCGGGTCGATGCTGGCCCAGGTCAACGGGTCGTGCGGTGGTGGGGTGCCGGACCTGGGTGACCCCGCGCGGCTGGTGAATCTGGTCGAGGCGGTCAATGCGTTGCGCGCGGCGGGGCTCGTGTCCGCCTATCACGACCGCTCCGACGGGGGCCTTTGGGCCGCGGCGTGCGAAATGGCGTTCGCCGGCTCGGTCGGTATCGACCTGGCCGTTGAGTCGGTCGCGCAGCTGTTCACCGAGGAGCTGGGTGTGCTGCTCGCCGTCCCGATGGTGCAGGTCGAGGCGGCCGAGGCAGTGCTGGCGAAGCACGGCCTTGCCGATCTGGTACGCCGAGTCGGTGCCACGCAGGACGCGCGGCGGGTGCGGGTGTCGGTTGCCGACGGCGCAGGCATCGACGAGGATCTCCGCGATCTGGGTCAGGCCTGGGACGAGGTGTCGTGGCGGATCGCCGCGCTGCGCGACAACCCCGAATGCGCAGACTCGGAGCACGCCGCGTTCGGGTCAGAGCGTCCGGGCCTGCACGTCCACACGACGTTCGACCCGACCGAGAACATCGCCGCGCCCTATCTCAACCTCGGCGCCCGGCCCAAGGTCGCGGTGCTGCGCGAGCAGGGCGTGAACTCCCATGTGGAGACGGCCTTCGCGTTCGATCGTGCGGGCTTCGACACGTTCGATGTCCACATGACCGACCTGCAGAACGGCCGGTTCGATCTCGCCGATGCGGTCGGACTCGTTGCGTGCGGTGGCTTCTCCTATGGCGACACCCTCGGCGCGGGCGAAGGCTGGGCTCGGTCGGTGCTCCACAACCCGAAGCTGACCGACGCGTTCCACGCGTTCTTCCACCGCGACGACACCTTCGGTCTCGGCATCTGCAACGGCTGCCAGATGTTCGGTGCCCTGGCCGACCTCATCCCCGGCGCCGAGGCCTGGCCGCTGTTCACCCGCAACACGAGTGAGCAATATGAAGCTCGGTTGTCGCAGGTCGAGGTGCTCGAGTCACCGTCGCTGTTCTTCACCGGGATGGCCGGGTCGCGCATCCCGATCGTCGTGGCGCATGGGGAGGGCAAAGCCAACTTCTCCCGCCGCGGCGACCTCGCGACCGTGCACCGGGCCATGCGGTTCGTCGATGGGCACGGGGAGCCCGCGGTGGCGTACCCGATGAACCCGAACGGCTCCCCCGACGGCCTGACCGCGGTCACCACGCCCGACGGCCGGTTCACCGCGATGATGCCGCACCCGGAACGGGTGAGCCGCAACGTGCAGATGAGCTGGACCTCCGGGCCGCTGGACCAGGAAAGCCCGTGGCTGCGGATGTTCCGCAACGCGCGGGTCCGGATCGGCTGAGCACCCATGCTCGCCCTTCTTCGCACGCTCGGAGCAGGTTCGGCGGTGGCCGCTGCGCTGGCGGTCACCGGCTGCAGCCAGCCGGTCGAGGTCACCCGGGCGGGAGGACATCCGGCGGAGGTGCAGGCGCAGGAGCTGATGGAGCTCGCACTGACGTCGGACTGCGAGACGACGGTGGATCACTACATCGGGACCTATACCGATGACCCGGTCCAACGTGAGGTCTATCGGCGCGCCCACATCGATCTGTGTGAATCCGACCGCGTCCAGGAGGCGCTGAAGCCCCACCAGTGGCAGTGTGCGGCCGACATCTTCGAGCGCGAACGCGTCAGCGTCGAATGTCGCCCCACGACCCACAGCACGATCGTCGTGCCGTTCGCCTATCGCACGCCGAACCATTTCCGCGGCGAGAACACAAGCATCTCGTGGGGGTCGATCCGGCTCAGCTAGGCACGTGGCACCAGATTCAGCTGCCTTGCCACCGCTCCGGGGCTGCATCGATCAAGAATGCGCTCCCAATTGTCACTCCTGACCAAGATCATCGGAATAATCCTGATGATCTTGGTCAGGAGTGACAACTGGGAGGCCATCGAGAAGGTGCCCAGCTGAGTCAGCCCGCTAGGACGGTAATCACGGGGGTGGCCAGGCCAGTGGCCCAGGAGCGACGACGACAGGGGTCGGGTTTACCCCATCAGGTCAACCCCGGCTGGAAACCCCCGAAGCACGCCTCAGCGCCTCGAGCAGCAGGGCCGGTCGGCGAGCGCCGAGGATCGGCGGTTGATCGCCGATCACATAGCTGGGGATCCCGGTCACACTGAAACGCCCGGCGACTGCACGGTCCGCGCGCACCGACTCGGCGTACTCCCCCGCCTCCAGGCTCGCCCGCGCACCCTCCGGATCGAGACCGATCGCCCCTGCCACCGCCACGAGTTCGTCGACTCCCCGCACGTCACGACCCTGCTCGAAGAACGCCGAGAACAGCGCGTCGAGCGCCTCGGAGCCCCGGCCCTGAGCCTTGGCATGGCGAACGAGCTGGTGGGCCCGGAAGGTGTTGGTGTGCTGAACGGCGTCGAAGTCGTAGGCCAGTCCGAGCCGCACGCCCGTCGTCCGCACGGCGGAGATCTTCTGGGCTGCGTCCTCGGCGGTCGTTCCCGCATACAGGTGCTGCAGGAAGACGACCTCGCTGCTGACCCAGCTCTCGGGAAGGTCCGGAGCCAACTCCCAGGAGTGATAGTCGACAACGACCTCACCCCCGAACTCGGCCGCCGCCTCCTCGAACCTTTCGGATCCTGCCGACGTTAACCGCCCGCTTGACATTCTCATCGGGCGACCCGCCGACTGCGATCGTCCCGGGTAGCACCACCGCCAGATGTCTGAATCCGCCCGACCGGACCCTGCCGAGCACTGCAGTTTCGGGCGCGACTATCCCGGCGATCGGCCGCGCCGCCACTGCGCCGCTCAGTGTGCCGACAGCACGACGAAATGTCGCTGGAGCCGCGGTCTCGTCCCACAGCACCGATCGCAATCGCCCATCACTTTCAACCGTCACCAGACCGCCGAATCGATCAACGAACTTGCGGCACTCCGAGCAAGTCATCGCCAGCGCCGCCACAGGCGGCAGCTCCGCCATGAGCAGGTCCCACAATTCTGTTGGCCACCGTGAGCAGATCCGGCCCGACGAGAGCATGGACCGACCTTCCGATCTCCGCGAGCCAGTCATCGAGTTCGGCGAAGAACTCCGCCCGCTCGCGATCAGACAGCTGCCCCAGCCCCATCCTCGGACCCCCGCTCCACGATGAGGTCCCGGATCTCATAGCTCTTGAGCAGATCGTTGAAATACAGCCGCGGCTCCCCCACCATGCGGACCTGCAGGCTGAGCAACCGATGCAGGAACAGGTCGGTCTCGTGAATCGCCAGGAATGCACCGGGACACTTGTGGGCACCATCGCCGAAAGCCATGGCTTGGGCGGCCACCCCCGGTGGAAGCGGCCGGCCGGGACGGACGCGCAGGGGCTCCTGTCCGACGGCCTCCGGATCGGCACTGGCGGTGCGCAGGTCGAGCATGATCATCGACCCGGCGGGGATGTGGTGGGTCTCACCGGCGTACTCGATCGTCAGGTCCTCCGTCACCCGCCGCCAGAGGTTTGAGGCCACCGGCTCCAGCCGCAGGATCTCGTGAAGCAGCCGGCGACGCTCGTCGCGCTCCGCTTCCACATAGGTACGCCGCAGCGCCTCGTCCTCGAGCATGTGCCACGAAGCCACGGAGATGAACTCGCGCGTGGTGACCATGCCGGCGACCCCGTAGGTCAGGCACTCGACGAGGATCTCGAGGTGGTTGTAGCCCTTGGCGACCAGATGGCTGATCACGTCGTCCCTCTTCTGCTTCTTCCGCACACGGATGGCGGGCAGGACGTCGAGGAGATAGAACGTGCCGATCTTGCGCAAGCCGTCGAGATTGGACGCGAGTTGCTTGAGCCGGTTCGCGCTCGCGCCCTTCATCACGTCCTGGCCGTCGAGCAGCGTGTCGATGCGGCGATCCATCCCGGGTCGGACCGAGTCAGTCAGCCCCACCACCCGCGCCGCCACAGCGACTGCCAGTCGCATGCCGAGCTGGCTCACGTCGGCCCGGCCGTCGCGCTCGAGCTGGTCGAGCAGCTGGTCGACCTCGCGATCGATGAACTCGCCATACTCGTTGTCGACAGTCCTCGGTGCAAAGAATCGCGCGATCGCCGTCCTGAGTTCACGGTGGGGCTCACCGTCCAGGAAGAACACCGACGGCCGCAAGCGGCTCACCAGGATGTTGTCGCTCGCGGCGCCCTGGCTGACGCGTTCGGTCTCGCGCAGGATCTCGCGCACCGGGGCGTACGCCCGGAAGACCCAGCTGTCACCATCGCGCTCGACCCCCGGCAGGAGGCCGTCCATGCCGAACCCCGTCTTGCGTTGTGACTCGATCACGCAGACTCCTTCGGCGCGGTGGAGATTGATCAGTGCCGATCCTATGCGGGCGCGCAGTGAGCGTCGCCAGCAGCTGGCTAGAGTCCAATTCGTGATTCCCGATTGGCTCCGAACGCTGCGAACGCGGCTGGACGACGAGTTGCCCCTGTGGTTTGCCGAGCATCCGGTGCCACCCCGGCCGAAGCGCGAGTCCGCTGTGCTGGTGCTGTTCGGGCACGATGCCGCCGACAACCCCACGCTCGTCCTGACCGAGCGCGCGCATCACCTGCGCTCCCACGCGGCCCAGGTGGTCTTCCCCGGCGGTCATGTGGATCCGGGCGAGACGCCCGAGCAGACCGCCCTGCGGGAATCCAATGAGGAGATCGGGCTTGATGCGAGCACGGTCGAGATCGTCGATGTCCTGCCCGGCGTCTACATGACCCCGCAGGACACGGCGTATGTCCCCGTCCTCGGCTGGTGGCACACCCCCCACCCGGTCGATGTTGTCGACCCGGACGAGGTGCGTCGCATCGTCATCCCGACCCTCGATGAGCTCACCGACCCGGCGAACCGGTTCACGGCCACGGCTCCTTTCGGGTACGCCGGCCCCGCCTTCGAGGTCCATGACCTCATCGTCTGGGGCATCACGGCGAGCCTGCTCGAGGCCCTGCTCGACCTGTCCGGCTTTTCGCGCCCCTGGGACGAGTCCGTACGCCGCGCCCTCCCCTGGCGGCTCATCGCGCCGTACGCCTCGGAGGCCCACCGCCTCCCGACCCCGGAGGAATCCCCCGGCGCCTGAGGCGTTTCGCACAACACTTCCCCGCCCCCGCCGAACTGTCGGACCCGTCCGGCAGACTGCCGGTCATGCGCATGGGACTGGTTGGTTATGGATTGGGCGGGCGCGTGTTCCACGCGCCTTTCATCGAGGCGGCTGAGGGCGTCGAGCTGATTGGGGCCGTGACCCGCAACCCGCAGAGGCGGGCCGAGCTCGCGGAGGATTTCCCGGGCGTACGCGCGTTCGACTCCCTCACCGAACTGCTCGACGCCGGGGTCGACGCGGTCACGATCACAACGCCTCCCGAGACTCGACGCGAACTCGTCCTGGAGGCGCTCGACCGCGGGGTGGCGGTGGTCGCGGACAAGCCGTTCGCTCCGACCGCGGCAGCCGGACGGGAGCTCGTGGACGCCGCAGAAAAGGCAGGCGTCCCGCTGTCGGTGTTCCACAACCGCCGTTGGGACACCGACATCCGGACTCTCCGGGCGGTCCAGGCCTCCGACGAGTTGGGCCCCGTCCGGCGGGTTGATTCCCGCTACGACATCGACGACCCATCGACGATCGACCCCGGCCCCAATGGCGGGCTTCTGCGCGAGCTCGGCACCCACCTCGCCGACCAGATGCTCTGGCTGTTCGGCCCGGTCACACACGTGTCTGCCGCCCTCGACTGGATGGATCTGCCCGAGGGCCGGACCGACGCGGGCTTCACGGTCACGATGCGCCACGCCTCCGGCGCGGTGTCGACCATCACCGCCACCAAGGCCAATCGGGCCACGGGGCGCGAGATGCGCGTCTATGCCGAGCGCGGCTCCTATCACTCGGACATGGCCGACGTGCAGTTCTTAGCCGTGCTGGACGGCCGTCGCCCGATTCACGAGGGCGATGCCTGGGGCTATGAGGTCGAGGAACGCTGGGCGACGCTCAGCACCGCTGATGGCGTACGCCGGGTCCCCAGCGCTCGCGGCGCCTATCAGGACTACTACGCACAGTTCGCCCGGGCCGTCGCCGGGGACGACGAGGTCCCGGTCAGCGGTCACGACGCAGTCCGCACGCTCGAGGTGCTGGATGCGGCTCGCCTGAGCGACGAACGGCGCGAAGTGGTGATCCTCCCAAACTCTTGAAATGTGACTTTTTAGTCACATATCTTTGAGGCATGGACGACGACCTGGTGTTCAAGGCATTGGCGGATCCGACCCGCCGACTGCTGCTGGACGCCCTGTTCGAGCGGGACGGCCGCTCGCTCGGAGAACTGGAGACAGTGGTCACCGCCCATGACATCGAGATGACCCGCTTCGGAGTGGCGAAACACCTTCGGATTCTCGAATCCGCCGGGTTGGTCAACTCCCGCAAGGTGGGCCGGGAAAAACTGCACCACCTCAACCCGGTTCCCATCCAGGCCATCCACGAACGCTGGATCGGCAAATACACCGAGCGGGCCGGGATCTCCTCGGTCCTGCTCGGCCTCAAGCGCCGACTCGAGGACGACTCCCCGACTCCCGACATCACCCCGATCAACCCGGAAGGCCCACGACCATGAGCAACGACGCCGTCCAGATCTACAGCATCTATATCAAGGCCCCCGCCCAGCAGGTGTGGGACGCGATCACCCAGTCCGAATACACGACGAAGTGGGGCTATGCCGGCCCCACTGAGATCGACCAGCGCGTCGGCGGCACCTATCGCAATCTCACCACCGACGAGATGAAGCAGATGGGTCTCGGCGAGGTCGCGATCGAGGGCGAGGTCCTCGAGATCGATCCGCCGAACCGCCTCACCCTCGCCTGGACGCCGGCCTGGCATCCGGAGTCCGAGCCCACTCGCCTGACCTGGGAGCTCACCGAATACCCCTCCGGCCTCACCTTCGTGAAGCTCACGCACGACCTCACCGCCGCACCGGAGTACGCCGCAGAGGTCGCGGGCGGCAGCGATCCCGGCACGGGCGGCGGCGGCTGGCCGTGGTGCCTGGCGGGGCTCAAGACCCTGCTCGAGACCGGTCGATCGATGGACGAGCCCGCCGCCTCCTGACGACAGGCTCACCCGCGGAACCAGGGGCCGCGCGACTCACCTCGCGCGACCTCTGTTCGCTGTGCGCACACTGAAACGCCAGTCGCACAAGGGGTGTTTTTCCCCTACAGTGATCGCCGTGACTGAGCGCAAGGCCCGACTGTGGCCGTTGTTTGTGGGTGGATTCCTGGGACCGTTCGGCTCCCCCGTCGTGACGACGATGCTGCCGGAAATGCAGGCGGATCTCGGCCGATCGATCGTCGAGCTCAGCCTCACCCTGCCGGCGTACCTCTTTCCCTTCGCTGCCCTGATGCTGATCTCGGGCACGCTCGCCGAGCGTTTCGGGCGCCGCAACACGGTGCGGATGGGCTATCTCGTCTTCACCCTGGCCTCCATCGCCTGTGCGCTCGCTCCCTCCTATGAAATCCTGATGCTCGCGCGGGTCCTGCAGGGTGCGGCCAACGCGTTCACCACCCCGGTCCTCGTGGCGGCGATCACCGACTCGGTGGCGCCGCATCGCCTGGGTCGCTCGCTCGGTCTCTTCGGGTCGATGCAGGCCACCGGCCAGGCCATGGCACCGCTCATCGGTGGCCTCGCCGCCTCGGTCGACTGGCGACTCGCGTTCTGGGGCACCGCCCTGGTGGCCGCGATCCTGGCCGTGCTCCCACCCGAGAACTCACCCCACAAGGCCGTCGGTGGCTGGGAGCGCTGGAAGGTGCTCGCCAACCGCCAGCTGGCGATCGCGAGCATCACTGCTGCCCTCGCCTTCCTGACCACCATGGCCATGGCGGTCGTGGCAGCCCTCTATGTGCGCGACATTTTCGAACTCGGCCCGACCACGACCGGCCTGATCGTCGCGATCTTCGGATTCGCGGGTCTGGCGACGGGACGCTTCACGGGCGGCCTCATGGACAAGTACGGCCGTCTTGAAGTCGGTGGCATCACCCACCTCATGTTGGGCGTGTTCGCAGCCGTCACGGGCATCGTCGGCACGCTGGCGCTGCCGAGCCCGCTCCCGTTGATCCTCGTGATCATCGCCATCGCGATCGCCGGCGCGGCCGCCACCGGGACCCGGACCGTCGTCCAGAACCTCGCCGTGACCTCGGCACCCTCCAACCGTTCGGGCGCGACCTCGATCATGCTGGCCTGCCAGTTCGCGGGTGCGGCGCTGTCGCCGGTCCTATTCGTGCCGCTCTATGAGGCCCAGCAGGTGCCCGGTGGCGGCATCGCACTCATCGCCGCCGGAACCACGGCGTTCGCCGCCGGCCTGTTGCTGCTGGTCGTACGCAAGCTCGGCTGGGTGAAGGCCTGACCCTGCCCGGCCTCACCGACATCCGCTCACAGCTGATCGCGGGATCTCATATCGGTCTCCATAGACCGACCAGCGCAACGGTGGTGCCAGACCGAGGTTCCCTTCGGCCAGGAAGACCCGCTGCATGCCGTTGACCCGGGTGGTGTCGGCATGCCCGGCCTCGGCCCGCATCGCGTTCTCGCGTTCATCGAGGAAGACCTCCAACCAGGCCCGCTCGTCACCACCGAGCGCCGGCGGTGTCGCCCGTAGCAGCGTGGCGGCGCGGATGTGGTCAATCGTGTTGTCAACAGTGCCGAAGCCATGCATCACCGCCGCATCCAGATAGATGAATTGACCGAGCACTCCGACACCGTCGGACTGCGCCAGCTGCAACGAAGGATCGAAATACAGCTCATCGGCGACTTCTCGCTGGATGGTTCGGAACCGTTCATCGGAGTCGGCCGCCTGCCACGCCCTCTCGAACTCGGGCCCCAATCCGTCCGTGGCAGCCGTGCCGTTCACCTCGTCCAGCGCGGGCGCGAACGCGGCCAACGTCGCGTCCGGCGCCACTGCGGCGTACCGCCGGACGACCAGGAGCAGATCGCCCGTCCGGGAGGTGAAACCGACTATCCCGGCCGTATACCCCCGGTTCTCCTCGTCGTTCCCCTCCACGTTGTATTCGATGTAGGCGTAGTGTGCCTCCCAGTCCAGGCTCGAATTCTCGGCGCTCGAGATCAGCATCCGCGCGATGGTGCGCAGCCGGGGATGGCTCAGATCCGCGGGCTGAGTCCGCACGGCCGGCCGGGATTCGGGTACGCACCCAGCGGTCCCGTGGGAAACGACCTCGGGGTTCACCGCCCAGGCCTGCCCGGCGATGGCGACCACGCCGGTCAGGGCCAGCGTTCCCACGACCGTGACCGCACCCCTGCGTGAGTGCGGGACCACCGGGAGCGGCGGCTCCCACCGTTGCCGGGGGAATCCCATGCGAATGGTTCGACCGGCGAAGAGATCCTCGATCCATCCCGTGCCGAGCACGATCACGACGAACCACGCAACAGTTGCCACGGCATGAGCGCCCGGCCACCAGAGGGCTCCCGGCAGCCGATCGACCAGCCACTGCCCGAGGCCGACGGCGACGCCGCTCCAGAGCAGCAGCGTGGCGAACCGACCGGCAATCCGCTCCGCAGGGGCGGCCACCCAGCGCGGCACGGCTGGTGCCGCCGAGCTCGACCACAGCGACACGAGCACCAGACACCACGTGACTACGGCGACCCCGAGAGTGGCGAGCGCGTCGGCGTCGCCCGGTCCCCAGCTTCGCGCTCCCCGGGCGACTGCGGCCGCGAGCGCCAGGACCATCAACAGGATCGCCCCGAGCGGGATGCGCCGCAGCCAGCCGAGGCGATGGGCGAAGCCGATCAGGAGACACGGGACCAGCGCGGTCACGGTCAGCAACGACGTCCCGATCGTGCCCCCGACCTCGACGACCCCCAGCAACTGCGCAGTCAGGACCGCCAGGACGCAGGCGCCCAACGCGACGGGCCACCGACGCAACAGCCAGAACAGCCCAGCCGCCCCGGAGATCAGCACCATCTGGGCTGAGATGAGGGTCAGGGGCGGCACCCAGGGACTCCATTCCGGCAGCGCCGGGGGCACCGCAAGCGGCAGCACCCAGCGCCACAGATCGCCCAGCGCCAGCCGCTCGAGCCCGTCCGCGCGATGGGCCTCCCAGCCCAGCAGCGGGACCATGATGACCATGAACACCCAGTACGGCCCCAACAGCCGCAGCAGGCGCCGCCCCAGCACGGCGCGATAGTGCGGTGCCTTCTCGACGAGGCGAGCCGCCACGAGTGAACCGCTGACGCCGACGGTCACCCCGCCAGCGAGCAGGATCAGCGGCTGCGCGAGCGAGCCGGATATCGGCGCGATGAGGACGACCATCAGCGCCACCACGCGGATCACATCCAGGATCGGTTCGCGCCGCGCCACGTCAGGCCGCCTCGGGGACAGCGGCACAACCAGGCGGGCGTACGCGGGTCCGCGCGGGCACAGCGTCCAGCTCACCAGTGCGGACGAGCTTGTTCCAGCCCTGCGGGCGGCCGCGTACCGCGCGATAGACGGAGAGATAGATGAGGTACGCGCGCAGTGGGTCGTTGATGAGGCGATACAGCGGCACCATCGCCAGATGGCGATGACTGTCGCCCATCAGCGCGACGCTGACGGTGCACTGGATCATCTGGATGACCATGAAGAGGCCATAGAACAGCAACGGGACCGCCGGCCCCTCCCGGATGACCAGCAGCAGTGCTCCCACCGTCACGAAGGGCAGGAAGACGAACGGCATCAGCAGGGTGAATGCATAGTTCGGCATGACATAGAGCCCCAGCGCCCGCATGCGGGGGTTGAACAACAGGTCGCGGTTCTTGACCATCGCCTGCAACGTGCCATAGGCCCACCGCTCCCGCTGGCGCAGCAGGTCATCCAGCGTCGACGGCGCTTCGGTGAAGGCCCGGGCCCGGTCGTCCTGGGTGATCCGCCAGCCGTCCCGGTGGAGATGCAGCGCCAGGTCGCAGTCCTCGGCCAGCGTGTCCGCCGCGAAGCCGCCGCAGCGGAGCACCGCCTCCCGACGCCATCCCGCGCACGCCCCCGGAACGATGGAGATCGCGCCCAGCGCGTCCTGTGCCGATCGCTCCAGGCCGATCTGGCTGACATAGTCGAGCGCCTGCCAACGCGTGATCAGGTTGGTCGTGCGATTCCCGACGCGCACCACCCCTGCGACCGCTCCGAGCGTCCCCGCGCGGTCACGCTCGAAGTGCTCGACGAGGTGACGAATGGTGTGGGACGCGATCACGGTGTCGGCGTCGAACGTGAGGACGACATCACCCGAGGCTTCGCCTATCGCGCGATTGAGCGCTGCGGCCTTGCCGCCGTTGGGTTGCCGGATGAGCCGCACTCTCGGGTCGATGCGCGCAACTCGGCGTACCCGATCGGAAGTCTCGTCCGTCGAACCATCGTCGACCACGATCAGCTCGTGGAAGTCGGAGCGCGAGGCCAGGATCGAATGCAGGGTGCGCTCGATCACCGCCTCCTCGTTGTAGGCCGCCAGGACGACCGACACGAGCACCGGCGTCCGCTCGAGCGCGGGAATCGGAGCGAGCCGGCGTCGACGGTGCCAGCGCCTCCCCCACGCCAGGCCGGTGTGGAGCACGACGGTGCCGGCCATCAGCGCGAGGGCCGCCCAGAAGAGTCCGTTCATCACCAGGTCGGGACCGCGGAAGAGGGTCTCGGCGAGCCCATGGGCGACGTGGTCGGCGATGCCGACCGGGACGGGGGCATCGACTGCCGAGGTCCTGGCGGCGAGGTGGGGCACGGTCACGAAGGTGTAGCCGTGGCGTTTGGCCTCGGCGACGAGCCGCCGGGCGTACGCCAGCATGGCCGCATCATGGCCATCGGGCAGGAGCACGGTGTGATTCCAGCCCAGCTCGAAATCGGGCACGGGCAGCTGGGCCGAATCCTCGGAGGAGCCCGAATGGGCGGGATCCAGGGGGTCGAAGTCGTGGCCCACGTGGAGATAGCCGAGACGTTGGGCCCGCAGGATCTCCCCGAGCGCCTCGCCCTCGGGGTTGGCCGAGCTGCCGGGCATGCGCCACAGGCGGGTCCCGCGTCCGGTCAGCGCACGCAGCTGCCGCTCGGCGATCACGATTTCGGCCTGCTGGCGCCAGTCAGGGACAGTCGTCAGGCTGGGGTGGGTCAGGGTGTGGGAGGCGACAGCATGGCCCTCGTTCGAGGCCCGGATCACGGTCTCGGGCTCACGTGACACGGCGCTGCCGATCGTGAAGAAGGTTGCCGGGATGCGCTCGCGCGCGAGGAAATCGAGCAGCTCCGGCGTCACCCGGCGGTTGGGCCCGTCGTCGAACGTCAGGGCGATGACCTTCGTGGTCCCGGCGTCATAGCCGAAGCGCTGGAGCACATAGCGCGCTCCCCCGATCTCCGGGGCCAGAGCCGGATCCAGTGGCACCCTGACCCCGGGAACGAACGGGTCAACGCCCGCTAACCCGGACAGGGTCCGATCGACGCGCAGCACCCGCTCGAGCGGACCCCGGCCCACGACCGGAAGCCGCTCCCCCAGGTCGGCCTCGGTGAGGGACGGGCCGGGCGTACGCGAACCGAGCTGCGGTGACTGCGCTGTCGTCGTCGCCAGCACGAGCCCCACCAGCAGCAGCGCGGTGAGGAAGCAGGCCAGCACCAACCGCACCGCTCTCCACCGTCGGCCGGTCCGTTCCTCGAAGACGTGCGACATGTTCGACTCACCGGTCCTCACCCACTCCGGCCCTCGTCGGATGACGGGATCGGCACAGCGCGGCAACCCTAGGAGGCTGGCATCCGGCCGACCAGCGGGTCATTTCCGGACCCGGAGGCGCAACGTTCAGAGCTCCTTCGACACGAGGTGACGCAAATCACGATTCCTCTGGTATTGGGCGCGTTCGCCCCGTAGGTTCTTCCCCATGAAGGTCCAGGATGTGGTGAACCGCAAGGGTGCTGATGTCGTCACGATTCGCAGCGACGGCAGTGTCGCTGACTTGGTGGCTCTCCTTCACCAGAACAGAATCGGCGCGGTCGTGGTCTCCGACGACTCCGGGTGTGTGCACGGAATCGCGAGTGAGCGCGACGTCGTGCGCGGCCTCGCCGAACACGGTGGGGCGATCCTCGAGCAGCCGGTGTCGGCCCTGATGTCGCGAGACGTCCATACGTGCAGCCCGGGTGAGGACATCGCTGTCCTGGCCGAGCGCATGACGACGCTTCGCATCCGACATCTCCCCGTGCTGAGCGATGAGCAGCTGGCAGCGATCATCAGCATTGGCGACGTGGTCAAGAGCCGCCTCGACCAGTTGACCGATGAGCGCAACCAGCTGATCTCCTACGTGCAGGGCTGACATCGCTCGAGCGCCCCGCGCCCTGCGGCCGCTGGGCCGGGTGGTGTGGCACACCGTTGCGGGCTGCCTGCGTTATCGCGTTACGGGGCTGGCTGCCGAGGTGGCGTTCTTTGCGCTGCTGTCGCTCCCACCCTTGGTCTTCGGCTTGGTCGGCTCCATCGGTTTCATTGCGCGTCGCTTCACCGTGACTGAGCAGGGTGAGTTCCGCCATCAGGTCCTCATCTATGCGAACCGCTTCCTGACCCCTGACACGGTCGACGACATCATCGCGCCAACACTCGACGAGGTCCTGCTGACCAGCCGGTTCGAGATCGTGTCGATCGGCTTCGTGATCGCCCTCTGGAGCGGCTCGCGCGCCATGGCTGTCTTCGTCGACGCGATCACGATCATGTATGGCCTGCGCGGCGAGCGCGGCATCCTCAAGACCCGCGCACTGTCGTTCGGCGTCTATCTGGGCTTCATGGTCGGAGGCGCGATCATCCTCCCCGTGGTCGTGGCCGGCCCTCGCTTGGTCGACCAGCTCCTGCCGGACTCCCTGGAGCTCCTGGCCCGGCTGTATTGGCCGATTGTCCTGCTCGCCAGCGTCGCCGTCCTGGCGAGCCTGCTCCACTGGGCCACACCGGTGCGCAACCGCTGGCGATCCCACATGCCCGGGGCCGCCCTGACCGTGCTCGTCTGGATCGTCGGATCGGCCGGCCTGCGCCTGGTGCTGCTCGCGATGACGGGCAGCACGTCGATCTTCGGCCCGCTCGCGACGCCGATCGCACTCATCCTGTGGCTCTATCTGATCGCTATTGCCGTATTGGTCGGCGGCGCGCTGAACGCGGCCGTGGCCAAGGAGTGGCCACGGTTCGCCGGCATCAGCCCCGCAGAGGCCGACCACGTGCTGGACGCCCTCGATGAGGATGACCAACTGGATAACAATGGTGTAAAGGAGTCCCCGGAAAGACCGTAATCCCCGTCTGGCGTATCAACATGCGATATGCCGTCTCAGTATGTAATATGCCAATTGGCGTCCACTCTGTGAACGGGGTTTATTGGGCACGTCGGACAATGCTCCCTCAGACGAGGGAACCACCGACACGGCAACGGCGCCGATCCGCTCGCAAGGAGCACGAGGTCAGCGCATTCCAGCCACCCCTCGGCGACCTTGCACGACTGGGAAGGCTCACCGAGATGACAGCTCCGGCGCTCGTCCTGCTCGCCCATGGCAGCACCAGCAACAAAGTGGCTGAAGTAGCCCACGCCATGCGAGTCGGGCTCCAGACCATGCGACCGGAAGTATCCGTGCACGCGTGCTTCCTCGACCATTGCCCACCGAGCGGACCTCAGGTCATCGCCCGGATCGCCCGCTCGCGCACGACCGAAGTCGTGTTCGTGCCCATGAATCTGGCCTCCACCTTCGGCACCGACCCCGGCGTCGACAAGATGGTCGAGACCGTGTCCGCGGCGCATCCCAAACTGCGCTTCGCGGTGTCCCGTCCCGTGGGCCCCGAGGCGAGCCTGCTCTCCTTGGTGGATCGCCGGCTGCGGGACGCCCTGTCCCTGGCCCATGCCTATGAGCTCGACGGGCTGGTGCTGTGCGCGGAGGGTACGCACGACCAGCGCAGCCAGTCCCTCCTCTCGCGTCGTGCCCGCCAGTGGTCGCTGCACCACAAGTTGCCCGTTGTGACGGCCACCGCCAACGGCATGTCCCGCGCGACCGCGGCCGCCATCGGCTCGCTCCGCAGCCAGGGCCGTCGTCACATCGCCGTCGGTTCGCTGTTCCTGGCCCCTGACGAGACCTGGCAGCACCAAGCCGAGCAGGCCCGCAGCGCCGGCGCCATCGCCGTGTCGGAGCCGCTGGGTGCCGAGGACGAACTGCTCGACATCGCCTGGGGACGGTACGCCGTCGCGGCCATGGGCCTCATCGACTTCGGCATCACCGACGCCGAGGCCGAGGAGACCGCCGCCGCCGAGAGCGCCGAGCGTCACCTGCAGGTCGTCGGCGCCTGATCGCCGCTTCCCGTCGGCGGGGGCGACCTCGAGCGCCGAAGCCCGCTCTGCGGGCTGGCGATCTGAATCGGTGGAGGGCAGCGCTGGTTGATTCAGCCCTGCCTTTCCACCGGCTCCCGTTGACCTCTCCAGCTCCCGTTGACCTCTTCAGCTTGGGCCCCATCACCTTCAGCTTGCCCTCGCGTCTAAGGCTCCCCGTGCACCGGGGGCGGAGTCGGCGAGGACAAGCTGAAGCAAATTCGGCCCCGAGGAAGCGCAAGCCCAAGCGGCAAACGGACGGCTGACTGCCGTGAGCACAAGCTGAACGACGACTCTTCTCCCTCCCTTTCACGTCTCGGGCCGGTTCGACAGGGTTGGTACGCCCGCGCAGCGGGAAGGCAAGCTGAATGGAGCGCCAGCCGGGCGACACGCCCGGGTGCAGGCGGTGATGAGCCCGCGGCCCTACGGCACGAGTTCGGTTGGGCCACGCGGTGTCCCGCATGACGTTGTGCCAGATGACACGATGCGATCCGTTCGTCGGCGTGTCCCGGCGTACTCAAGGCGGCGCCCGGGGCGGGCACCGGGGCAACTGGCGGGCACCGCGTGGCCCAACCGAACTCGTGCCGTAGGGC